>NZ_JAXBQT020000032.1:0-41183 GCF_047520755.2 Stenotrophomonas sp. FR010
CACGCCTTCCGCATCGACACGGTGGGCGATCTGCTGCCCTCGCAGATTTCCGGCGGGCAGCGCCAGCGCACCGCACTGGCGCGGGCGCTGGTGACGCAACCGCAGGCGCTGCTGCTGGATGAACCGTTCTCCGCGCTGGATCATGACCTGCGCCAGCACCTGCGTCATGAACTGCGGGCAGTGCTGGCCCGGACGGGCATCCCGCTGCTCTTGATCAGTCACGACCCTCAGGACATCCGCTTCTTCGGGCAGCAGGTAGTGCATATGGATTCGGGCCGGGTGGTACACGGAAAAGAACTCAGTACACATACGGACAGTAATGTCCAGATAGTCCAGCCGGCAGCCCAGGCTTACCCACCCTTGCCACCTCGCAATCTCTCGGTAGAGGTCTTTATATCCAACGCGTCGACGTGCCTCCCCTGTCCGTCAATGCTCATGCAGGGTTTGGGGAGGGGTGTCGAGACGAACAGTGAATCCGGCTCCCCCAAGTGCACCTTACTCCTGCAACAGGTGCTTCCCAAGTGGCTCAACTGACATGATCATTCCGTCAACAAGCGAAAGCTCTCCCCAGGCTACGGGCCTGCACACCTGTCTGGACATCGTAGGAAGGGTGCAGCCATGTCGCTGACCACAAGCCCCTTCAGTGGCGCGGGGCGTTACGGCAGTCCCATTGACGAGCATGAGGTCGACATGAGGAACGTACGCCAGGACGTCGAAATGAGGATGCGGCGCCAACCGACGATGTGGGACATTGCCTTTGCGGTCAAAGGCACGATTCTTCCGAGGATCGCGAGGCATCTGATGCTGATCGCGTTGATCAGCATCATCGCCATTCTTGCGTCGCTTGAGCACCCGGGTATCTTCGCCCGGTTCGGCTCCGTTCCGTTCACGCTGATTGGCATCGCGCTGTCGGTGTTCATGAGCTTCCGCAACAATGCCTGCTATTCCCGATGGTGGGAAGCAAGGCATCTATGGGGAGAACTGATCATCGCCTGTAGATCGCTGGCACGGCAGACGGCGGCCCTAGCCCCTGAGGATCGAACGCAGATCATTCATGGCCTCTGTGGATTCACGGCAGGCCTGACGGCCAGGCTGCGGAGAAACAGCGAGGCCGACGCAATCAGCCTTTGGTGCAATATCGGAGCCGCCGCAAAGGGTCCCAATCCAACAAATGCGGTCCTTGAAAGTATCGGAAATCGATGCCTGCAACTCGTCATGAGCGGCAAGATCGACTCGATCCAGTACTCTGTCCTTGACGGCCAACTCAGCACGCTAGCTCGTATCCAAGGGGGCTGCGAGCGCATCCTCAATACCCCGGTGCCGTTCTCATACTCATTGCTCCTGCACCGCACCGCCATCGTGTTCTGCACCATGCTGCCGTTCGCACTGGCTGGGTCACTCGGCTGGTGGACGCTATTGCCAGTGTTGATAGTGGCCTACACGTTTTTTGGTCTTGATGCACTCGGGCACCAGCTGGAAGAACCCTTCAGTCTTGCACCCAACGCGCTCCCACTGTATTCGCTGCGGCAGATAGTTGAGCGCGAGATGATGTCGATCCTGGAGCTCGCCAACACCGACGCCGGCAGCGGAAGCGGTGGCGAGGAACTTGCCAGCGAGCGGGCAGAACGGTCACTGAGATGAGGCGACGAAAGTGGCAGGCCCCGGGGCACGTCTCCGATTGAAATCACACAGCGTTTAACGCAGCACATACAGAACCGAGGGAAATATGACGCCCAAGAGCGCCATTCATGCAGCCGAAGAGCACGCCGGTGGCGATGTCGCTTGGCCGGATCTTTCAGATTCGTCAATCCTGATCGTTGACGACGAGCCGGGTATGCGCAGTTTTCTGGTGCGCGCCCTGCGGCCAAGATGCAAGGCTGTGGAAGCGGCTGCAGACACTGAAGAAGCAGAGAAGCATCTGGCCGAGCGCCACTTCGACATAGTCGTTGTCGACAACGTGATGCCTGGGAAGAGTGGCATCGTCTGGCTGGAGGAGCAGCGTCGGGAGGGTACGTCGGCTGACTTCATTCTGATCACCGCCTACGCGGACCTGGACTCGGCCATCGGTGCGATCCGCGCAGGCGCCGCTGACTTCCTACTCAAGCCATTCCGAACCAGCCAGCTGCTGGCGGCCTTGTCCCGCTGTCTGGAGCGCGGTCGGCTGCAGCGCGAAAATGCTGTTCTACGCCACGAACTGCATGGATCGGGCGCGCCTTCACCACTGCGCGACAAGCTCACCGGCAGCTCGCGAGTGATCCAAGCCACTCGCGACCTGATCGCAAAAGTGGCGCCCTTGCCCAGCAGTGTTTTGTTCACTGGAGAGTCCGGCGTGGGCAAGGAGGTGGCGGCACGATCGTTGCATTCGCTCTCCACGCGCGCCTCCAACCCCTTTATTCCTATCAACTGCGCAGCGATCCCGGCCGAGCTGATCGACAGTGAACTGTTCGGCCATCTGAAGGGGGCGTTCAACTGGGCGCAAGCATCACGCCAAGGCTTGGTGTCATATGCTCAAGGCGGGACGCTGTTCTTCGATGAGGTCGCCGACCTGCCACTGGCGTTCCAAGGCAAGCTTCTGCGCATGCTCGAGGATAGGCGGATACGCCCGGTCGGCGCAGAGCGCGAGACTCCCATCGACGTCCGTTTCGTCTTCGCGACCAATAAGAATCTGGTCGCGGCAGTGAAGGACGGCACCTTCCGGTCCGATCTCTTCTATCGGATCAATGTCCTGGAGGTGCAGATACCGCGCCTGCACGACCGGGGGACGGACGTACTGGAACTGGCGGCTGGATTCATGCGCGAACTGGGGCTGCAGCTTGGTTTACATCCCATTCCGTTCGATGAACGAACCCGTGCCTATCTCCAGCACTACTCTTGGCCGGGCAATGTCCGCGAACTGCACAACTACGTGGAGCGCAGCCTGATCCTGGGCCATTTCCCGTCGCATCTTGAACGGCTCGAATCTCTGTCTGATCCGCGCAGTCGACTTCTGTCCGAGGTCGAGCGTCGGCACATCCTGGCGGTACTACGCGAAACGGGTGGAGATCGCGAACAGGCAGCCGGCATTCTGGGGATCTCGCGGAAGACCATCGACCGCAAATGTTCCAGCTGGAACGTATCAGCTTAGGGAACCGCAATGAAACGAGTGCGCTCCGTCCGCCATCGCCTGCTGCTGATCGCGATCCTTCCGATGGTCGTGATCCTGCCAATGATCGTTGGCGTGCTCATCTATAAGTGGGACAAGCGTTTCGATGAACTGCTGTCCTCCAAGGTCGGCAGTGATCTGAAAATTGCTGGGCAGTACATGAACCAGTTGCTGATCAACGACCGTGCATCACTTGCTGCCATCGCTGACTCGGAGAGCTTTCATAGCGCAGTTGGTGGTGACAGGGACGCTCTCAGTACATTGCTTGCATCGAAAGCCCGTCCAGGTGCATTGGACTTCATCGCGCTGCTTGATCGAGATGGCCATCTCCTGGCCAGCAGCGAACCGTCATCGCAGAAGGCCGTGTTGCTCAAGTGGCCAGTGATTGAGAAGGCCTTCAACGGCGTCTCCGACGTGCAGGTAGGCGTAGTGCAAGAGGATGACCTGCGAGCACTCTCGCCCCAGTTGGCGGCGCGTGCGGAGATCGTCCGTCTGCCAGAGCCAGGAGAGCAGGCGCCGCCGAGCACATATGAACGGCGCGCACTGATGATCCAGGCTGCCACTCCAGTGAACTTGCCCGGCCAGCAGCCAGGAGTGCTGGTCGCGGGCACGCTGCTGAACCACAACACGCACTTCATCGACCAGATCACGGACTTGATCTATCGCGACATCGGCATGCGCACCGGAAGTGCCGGTATCGCGTCCCTTTTCCTTGGCGATACCCGCATCAGCACGAATGCCAAGCTGCCCGGCGGGCGCCCAGCGTCCGGCACAAGAGCGTCAGCGGAAGTAGCCGCAGCGGTTCTTGGTCAAGGCAGGACGTGGTTGGCAAAGGCCTTCGTGGTCAATGACTGGTATGTCTCAGGCTATATGCCGATTCGGGACGGTGAGGGTGTGCCGGTCGGCATGCTCTTCGTTGGGTTTTCGGACGAGCCATTCGCTACCGCGCGACGGAACGCCATCGGAATGATCGTCCTCGGTTGCCTGCTGGTTGCGGCAATTACCGTCCCTCTGTTTCTGTATATCGCTCGTGGCGTGTTTCGTCCGCTGGAAAAGATGGACGCAGCCATTGCGCGGGTCAACGCCGGCGATCGCAACGCCCGCGCAGGCGCGCGTGGTTCCAACGACGAGATCGGGCGACTGGCATCGCAGCTGGACCAGATGCTCAACCAGCTGCAGGACAACGAGCGGCAGCTGGTGGCCTGGAACGAGGAGCTCAACACGCGGGTAGAGGAGCGGACGGCGGGACTGCTGCTTGCCAACCGTCAGTTGGAGGAAGCAACGCAGCACCTGATAGTGAAAGAGAAGTTGGCAACTATTGGCGAGATCGCCGCAGGTGTCGCACATGAGATCAACAATCCGCTCGCAGTGATGCAGGGAAATCTGGAGCTCCTGCGTGAAGCCGTGCTCCAGGATTTCGGACCAGGCGGCAAGGAGGAGTTTGACCTCATCGAGGATCAGATCCAGCGTATCAGTACGATCGTGTCCAAGCTGCTTCAGTTCTCAAAACCTAGCGAGCACGCAGCGGAATACGAGCTGTTGGAACCTTCATCCCTGCTGCTGGAAACGCTACCGCTGGTACAGCACCTGACCAAACGCCAGCCCGTCATGATCGAGAAGAGGTTTCATTCCACCCGACTCATCAGGGCCAACAGAGGGGAAATCCAGCAGATCCTGGTGAACATCATGATCAATGCACTCCATGCCATGCCGGGCGGGGGTGTCCTGGGACTAGCCACCGAGGACACGGATGACATCCACGGTGCACCTGGAGTGGCGCTGCGGATCTCCGACACCGGCGGCGGCATCCCGCAGGACATCCTGGAGCGGGTCTTCGAGCCCTTCTTCACGACCAAGCACCATCAGGGCACCGGGCTCGGCCTTCCGATCAGCCAAATGTTGGCGTCGCGGCATAGAGGAAACCTCTCTGTGGCGAGTACGGGGCCAGCCGGGACCGTCGTTGAACTGTGGATGCCAGAGGCGGCCGAGGACCGTCCCAGCGCGTTGAATTCCTCAAATGACATGAACGAATGGAGGTTGGAGTGAGCAGTCCATACGAAACACTTGGTGTTGCCAGTGACGCCACGACGGATCAGATCAAGAAGGCGTACCGGAGGCTGGCCAGGAAGCTGCATCCCGACCTGAACCCAGGCGACAAGGCCGCGGAAGAAAAGTTCAAGGATGTCGCCAATGCTTACAGGCTGCTCATCGATCCGGAGAAGCGGGCGCTGTTTGACCAGGGGGCGATCGACGAAACCGGAGCGGAGCGACCGCGCCGCGAGTACTACCGCGACTATGCCCAGGCCGATGCCGGCTATGGCGACGGCGGCTTTGGTGGCTACGCGGACTTTGCCGAAGCCGGTGATCCCTTCGCCGAGTTCTTCCGCCGCACGTCGAATGCCCGTGCAAACCGCCGTGGCCAGGACCTCCGCTATCACCTCGAAATCAGCCTGGCGCGCGCCATCGAGGGAGGCGCTGAGCGCGTGGTCCTGGGTGATGGCGGCACCTTGGATGTGAACATTCCACCGGGCGTCACCCAGGGGCAAACACTCCGCCTTCGAGGCAAGGGCGCAAAGGGTGCTGGTACGGGGGGAGACGGCGATGCCTTCATAGAGCTGGAGATTGCACCAGACCCACGCTTCCTTGCCGAGGGCGACTCGCTCACGATTGATGTGCCCATTTCCTTGAAGGAAGCCGTGTTGGGCGCACGCATTACCGTGCCGACGCCAACCGGTCACGCCGAGGTGGGCGTGCCGGCTGGCTCAGATGGCAACACCCGGCTTCGACTGAAAGGGCAGGGCATGCCGCTGCGTTCCGGTGGCCGAGGCGATGAGTTCGTCCGATTGAAGATTGTTCTACAGAAGCCTATGGACGCGGAGCTGGCCCAGTTCGTGAAGACCTGGGAGTCGGGCGCGTCCTTCAATCCGCGGGAAGGAGGTGCAGCATGAGCGCATTGAATGAGGTTGTTAGTGTTCAGGATATCCTCGACCAGGCCGGCGTCGAGGAGGCTGTGCTGAGCCATTGGGTCCAGCTGGAGTGGATCTCTCCACAGCAGGGTGAGGATGGGCTGGTCTACACGCGTGTAGATCTCAGTAGAGCACTTTTGGTTCGCGACCTTGTATTTGAAATGGAGGTCAATGAGGCAGGGGTGGACGTTGCGCTTCAACTGATCGAGCAGGTGCATGGATTGCGGCGGGTGCTGCTGGCCATGCGTGATCGGTGACCCACTCCAGGAGCGTTCAATGAGCTACGCGACGCCGCAATCCCCCGAACCGCAACCGATCGACGCACCACTGTCGATCGCTGCATCCTTCCTTGTTCTTACCATTGAGCGGGACGCCTCGTCCCTATCTGCCGTTCGAGCGGTCCTGGGCAGCCTGGACGATCTGATCAAGAACGTGCTCGTCAGAGATGTGACCGGCACCTTTACCTGCAACGTCGGGATTGGCGCGAACGTATGGGGCCCGCTCCTCGGCACGGCGCCACCTGCTGAGCTACGTCCGTTCAAGGAGATCCGAGGCGCAGCGCATGCGGCAGTCTCCACGCCAGGCGATCTCCTGTTTCATATCCGCGCCAAGTCAATGGATCTGATTGTCGCGTTCCAGGAGATGCTCTTCGAGGGCTTGGAAGGGGCAGTTGCAGGGCAGGACGAAGTCAGTGGATTCAGATACTTCGACGGTCGCGATCTGCTGGAGTTTGTCGATGGCACTGCCAATCCAGTTGGTTTGGCGCTCCCCGAGGCGACCATCGTCGGAAGCGAAGATCCCGCGCACGCGGGGGGAAGCTACGTTGTCACACAGAAGTACCTTCACGATCTCAAGGCCTGGAAGGGACTTAGTACTGAAGTCCAAGAGCAGATCATCGGTCGCAGAAAATTTACGAACACCGAGCTTCCAGACGCACCAGAGGCAGATCAGAAGTCGCACAAGACGCTGTGTACCATTACAAGGGATGGGATCGAACACGACATTCTGCGGGACAATATGCCTTTTGCAAGGTCGTCACATGCCGAGTACGGGACCTACTTCATTGGCTATTCAAGACATCTCTGGGTAGTCGAGCAGATGCTTGAGCGAATGTTCATCGGCAACCCGCCGCCGCTTCACGACCGAATTCTTGATTTCTCAAGAGCCGTGACTGGCAACGTCTTCTTTGTTCCGTCCAGAAGCGCACTCGCGGAAATGGCAGGTTGATATGCAGACTACTGTCGACGCTTTAGTGGATCCGTCATCTGTCGTAGGCGCAGTGGCGATTGGGGCGCTCATCGCACTTCTCGCCGTGATCAGTGCCGCACTTCTCAGGAGATCAGCTCGTCGTATCGGCGCACGGCTTACGGATGGGACCACGCTCCAGTTTGCAAGCGTACTGGGACAGTGGTTGATCTACCTGCTGGCCGTCGGTCTCTATGCGCACCTAATCCCTGAGCTCAGGACCCTCGGGTCGACGATGCTTGCGGGGGCGGGCATCCTTTCAGTTGTAGTTGGTCTGGCGGCGCAGGACACCCTCGGTAACCTGATTGCAGGATTCTCGCTTCTCATATCAAAGGCGATGCGCGTGGGTGATACCGTCCGCGTGTATGCTCCCAATGGGGTCATCGAAGCCCGGGTGGAGGGCATCTCTCTGGGTTTCACAACCCTTCGGGATGCGCAAGGGAACGAGGTCGTAATTCCAAATGGTGTCGCCATGGCCAGCGCCATTGTTCGAGTTGCGCATCCAGACTCTACGAAACAAAGTGAATGAATGAGGCGCCAGCTGATGGACTATCACAGCAATCGCGGTGCAATGACGCTGGAAAATGACCAGCAGGCCTCGCCGAATCTCCGCCAGGTCGCTGGCTGGACATCAAATGGAGCCAGAATGTGATCAAGCTTTCACATGCCAGGGCAAGTTTCTATCTGGCCGCCGGAGCAGGGGTTCTCGCCTGGGGCTGGGCAGTTCACTCTGCGCCGTATCTGGCCCTGGTGGTAGGCGTGGATGTTTTCTTTGTTGCCTATCTGGCAAGGACACTGGCTTCCGTCCCCACCTACGACGCAGAACGGCTCCGGCTGAACGCAGGCCACCGGGATGAGCCCCTGTGGATGGTGTTCATCATTACATTGGCAGCGGCAGCTCTGGCGGTGGGGCTGGTCATCTCCGTAAGCGGGAAGCAACACAAGCCTCTGGAACTGGGGCTGACCCTGGCGTCACTGCCTCTCGCCTGGGCCACCATCCACGCAATGATGGCTTGGCACTACGCGCACATGTATTGGAGAAAAGCAGATAAGAACTGCGTGGATGAAGGTGAGCGGGATGGCTACCACGCGGGATTGCTTTTCCCCGGGAACAAGCCGCCTGGGGCACGCGATTTTCTGTATTTCGCGTTCATCATCGGAGTCGCTGCACAGACGGCTGATGTCTCCATCTCTTCGTCGAAGATTCGCGCCGTAAGCCTGCTGCATTCGCTCGTGGCCTTCGCCTTCAATACCGTGCTACTTGCTGCAGTCGTGAATGTTGTGGTGACGCTGGCGTAACTTGATCGTCCGGCACCTCTAGAGAACGGGCGACATCATGCCGATGGCATTCTGAAGAAGCCGCGTATGGAAAGGCCAAGCCTCCACCGTCTCCAGAGCGATCTGCTCAGACACACGTACGTAGCCTTCCTGTCGATTCCTGATAGCCGACGTTGCCAGTGGATCCATGATGAGGAGGTTGTTTTCGAAGTTGAGTTGCAGGCTACGACGATCCAGATTGGCGGATCCAACCAATGAGAATTGCCCATCTGCTGTCAGTGATTTGGTGTGAAGTAGCCCAAGCGGATACTCGAAGATGGATACTCCTGCCTGAAGCAAGTCACGGTAGGTACTGCGGCATGCGTAAGCCACCAACAGTGAGTTGTTGCGTTTCGGAAACACCATCGTGGTTCTTACGCCCCTGCGCGGCGCAGCGCATAGTGCCCGTAGGAGGGCCTCGTCTGGAACGAAGTAGGGGGTGGTGATCAGCAGTTCGCGCCGTGCGGCGTACACCGCGCCGACAAATGAATTCGACATGGCATCGCCAACCGTTGACGGACCGCAGCCATACATCTGGGCCACCGCACCTTGGGCAAAGAGGGCCGGCAAAGGGCGCTGAGACGGTAGCGACTCCAACTCCTCGCCGGTCTCAGCCATCCAGGTGCTCAGAAACAGCCACTGTGCCTGTCTCACCACAGGGCCTTCGCATCGAAGGAAGATATCCACCCAGGGAGCGTACTTTGCAAGCACCCTGAACTCAGGGTCCGCGCAGTTCTGGCTGCCACAGAAGGCAATGGCATTGTCGATGACGACCAGCTTACGGTGATTGCGCAGGTCAAGTCGCCCCAGCGCCAGATGTCCTATACGAGGGATGTCGTCCAGCGTTGCAAGCAGGCGAACTCCGGCCTCCCGCAACTGTTGCCAGCGTGGGCTGTGGATGAATGACCGTGATCCCAAAGAATCGACCATTACCCGGCATGCCACGCCTCGGAGAGCTGCTGCGGCAACGGCATCGGCAACTCTGCCGCCATTGCCATCGTCCAACCAGATGTAGAAGCTGATATGTACGTGATCACGCGACCCGGCAATATCGGAGATCAGTCTTTCGATGGCTGCATCGGAGTCGAGCATCGGCTCGTTCGGTGAGGCGAAAGACGAGCCCAGCAAGTCGATCCTGTTGCCGCCGACCGGCCCCAGTCCATTGGTGGCCGTGCAGAGATTGGACAGTAACTGAGCGTCAGGAGGCAGCAGTGGAGCCTGGGGTATCGGGATGGTTCCAAGCATGCGTTCGGCCCGATGAAGGCGTGATATCCGACCGCGGCCAATGCTGGTTTCGCCCAGTAGGAGGTAGGCGATTGTACCCAGTGCAGGAAGGGAAAGAACGACCGCCACCCAAGCGATCCTTGAAGCCGGAGTACGGTCACGCCGGGTGATCGCGCGTGCCAGAACCGCGACCTGGACGATCAGCAAGAACCAGAAGATCGTGACTCCAAGTGGCTGCTGAAGCCATCGCAGGGACTCTGGCATGGAGGTTCCTCAGGATTCTGACGCACTGAGTCTAAGAGCAATGCCTATCGCCCGTCACGCAGTGGCAGGACATGCTTTTGCCCCTCTCCGAGACACTTTGAGCGGTCTACGGCCAAGGGTACATCAGGGTGTCGCCGTCTACCTCGGACTGATGATTGACATGGATATCGATTAGTGATCGTTATCGAGGGTAGGGCCGGTTGTTTCCGGCCCGAGGGGTTCACTTTCACTTGCTGGACGACGTCGAAGCAACCGCTCGGCTATTTCTCGGATAGACTCTCGCCCCAATGATTGGCTGCAAGATCCACGATCACGCCGGGAACACTCGTATCCCTTCCCGGGCGTCCTGCCATCGCGATGACGCGTGTCTGGAATGACGTGGATAGGGGGCAAGTGACGTAATAAGCAGTGTCGCCGCCCGGATCGGCCCCCACGAGCCGATGGTAGGTCGAAACAAGTAGCTGTGGTTCGTCGCCATTCTGGGAGGCCTGCCAGACCCGGCTCGGATTGTCCGTCTGCCCCCATGCATGAACCTGCAAATTTGCGAGGGACATCTCCGCACGGTTTGAAACAAGCGCGCTTAAGAGCCTCTTCGTTGACACTCCTGAGTCGGTCACTACGATGCCCTTGAGAAGAATGCCGGAACTAACCCGAGCGGCGAAATCTTCAAGTATCTGCCGTGCGTACGTCGCCATCATGGCATCACTGGCATCCACGAGGCGGACACGATCCGCACCGGCCCCGTCTCGTAGCTTGATGGCGACGGAGCGCATGTGGCCGTCGGATGTCGCCTGCTGGATGCTGTACTCGGCGATCAATGGCATCCATGCCGTATCAGTCCGGCGCTCATAGTGACTGCCAAAGGCGATGAAGATGCCGTTTGGAAATGTGCGCGACCAGACCTGTGCGGCAGATTCAATGGAAGCCAACGATAGACCGACAACCAGACACGTATGCCGTATCGTCGTTTCCAGCATGGAAATCGACCGTAGTGTGGTCACAACTAACCTCGGACGGTTATCTAGCAGCAGCTTGTGCAATTCCTCTCTGGAGTCGGCACGCACAACGTCCAATGCTTCACCATCGTTTGGCGCCTGCCGGACCGACTGGATCAATTGCTCTGCCAAGACTAGCCTGTCCACAATTACGATCTGCGGGATTGAACCGAGCTCGCTCGATTCACGGCAACGCGCCAAGTATCCAATCATGGACGATATGACGCCGGATCCCATGGGCTGCTGAATCAATCCGGCGATGCCACCCGTAGTTCGCTTACGCAGTGTGGCGTCGAAGGCAGCTTCGATCAGGTCAAGTTGGTAGGCGCGCAAGCGATCGCGGTAGTATGAGGACAGAGAGCCGAGTTGCTCTGTAAGAGATTGCAGCTCAGTGTCGCTGATGCCGGTGGGCTTGCCTTCGACTAGGCGCTGCTTGATCTGCTCTGCCTCCGCGGTCACCCGTGACGCCGTCATTTGCAGCTGGGCTTCAGGGGGGGCGACACGCAGACGTTCGTCGAGGCTGCTATCAGCAGCGACTGTTGCATGGAGGACGGTGAGGACTTCGTCGAGCGTCTTCTTGATGTCGAGAAACTGCCCTAGGAATTCAGTTTCAGGCGAGACCGATTGTAGGTGCGTGAGTGCCTGGTCTACATCCTCGCTTAGCAAGGGCTCCGCATCCACGTCAAAGAGCAACGTGACGACCCAGAATGCAGCGCTCCGTGCACCTTCAATGGCATGTAGTGCCGGTACGGTGCCATTTCCACCGTGGTACAAATCATTGCGCAGGCTATGGTAGTAGATCATCTCGTCGCGCTGGACCATCATCGGGGAGCCCTTCGTATTGGCGAAGCGCTCGATGAACTCAAGCTTGGTGTGGAAGTTTCGCTTCCAGTGGGTCACTTCATCTTGACGATAGATAAGTCCGCCTCGCTGGGCGGGATTTAGATCCAGAAATGTCACCACAGCCATCTCGATGGCATTGTCGAAGCTGATAAGCGCTATACGCCGATCGAAGTCACGCGAGCCTTGGCGATGCTCCTCCCCGTGGCGGAGCAGATCAACGGGGCCGTGGACCCAAGGTTTGATTGACAATGTGAGCATCCTTCCGGCGAACTTCTTAGCTCCATGGTATGAAGGCAAAGCATGGTTGACAATGTGTCGCGACGGGATGTGACGAATCCCCACGCTGGGACCCCGTCCTAACTGCATTCCAATTCGTTTTTGGCGTCATGGCCGAGGGTGCCGACATCTGGCGATGCTTGCTGTTTATCGGGGGTAGGGGGGGGGGCTCATCTTCCGGCCGGTATTGAACAGATGCTTTGAGACCGATGCCCTGCTCTACATCGCCCCCGAAAATCACACATCCACCTTCGACGACGCGACCAGTTTGGTGACTAGGGCTACGGCGGCTGGTAAATGGTGCAGTAGTGGCGTAGCCGGGAAGGGGATATGCCAATTGTCAGGCACAGCCACGATCCTGCCCTCCGCGATGTGCTCAGCTGCCACCGGCCCGCCACTTGGATCGAGTCTTTCGCAAGCATGGATTGGGCGGTCGAGGCGACACTGGATCTGCATGCTGCGGTGTCAAGGGGGGTGGGGGGCAGCGGGCTTCCTGAGCTCTAGATGCCTTTGGAGGTGGCCATGCAGAGTGCGGCTTTTGCCTCGCCGAACTGGTGCAGTCGAAGCCCCGCAACATTTGGGCAGTAGCTGGCGAACTGATCACAACCAACGCCAGTAGATTCTCCCCCATTGCCGATCACGTAGTCCGCATGCAAACATGCGCCGGGGAGACAAGGATGGCCACGGTGGAGAAACGGGAAGGCCTTGATTTCGGTCGACATCACCGGTATGCAATGTGCTGGTTTCGCTCGCTTTGGCTCCGGTTCGCGTCATGTGCCCGGCCCAGAATTCCACTTTGCGACCAGCGCACGCGCAGCCGCCTCGCGCCATTCTCACAAGAGCCCGTATCTATGATCATCACTTCATAGCCGGCAATGGCTGCATTCCGTTTCAATCGGTCCGATCGCATTTCCATCTCGACTCCAAGGAAAGAAAATGACGTACACGGCAGTGCAGATGCAGTCACTCTTGGTTGGCCTGTCCCGTCAGTTGGCGGCATTGTACGGACGGGAGTTGAAACAGGCCGGAATAGAGATTTCGGCTCTCGGCAACAGTTCGCCCGATGAAGAGGTCGCTCTGCGCATCAATGAAGCCTATGCACGGGCAAGTGCACAGGCCATCGAGCTGGTCCGCATGTTCGGGCAGATCCCCGATCTCGCCGGCGATCCGGCCTGGCAATCGCTGCAAGCGACCTATCTTGATAGCTTCGAGAACATCGTGGAGCGCATCCACGATGATGGACGCCTGCACGTCGACAAGCTTAGTGATGTGCTTGGCATTCTTGAGCAGGCGACGGCAATCAAACTCCCTGGAACAGCCGGCACCATTGGCGAGATGGTCGGTATTACAGGAGGGGCAATCCAGACCGCGTTGGACGTCGGCGACCTCATCATTGCTGCGCGCGATGGCGACTACAGCACGATGGCGACCGTGCTCACCATGGGAGTCGTCGGTACCTTGATCGATGCGACCTTGGACCGCTTTCCGTATCTCGGCCCACTTTTGACTGCGACAGGCATAGTCGGGCTGGTGGAGGACGCATTCGAGGAATCTGCATCGGCCGGCTTCCAGCGGATATTCGGCGACAGTGAAATGCGCTATATGGTCGAGCGCTGCTATGAACTCTATGGGCAGGGCTTCCAGCAGTTCGACGGAACTGAGCTTGCAGCGCTGATCGGCACCGCTGGGAACGACCAGGTGTTTGGGATCTCCGGGAGATCAAATATCGTCGGCGGCGGCGGTGGTAACGACGGACTGTATGGCGACGCCCTCGCAGACGTCCTGGGTGGTGGTGCCGGCAATGACATACTGGATGGGCACGGGGGCGACGATGTGCTGGAGGGCGGGGACCACAACGATGAACTGTGGGGTGGCACCGGCAATGACCGACTGTACGGCGGCAATGGGATGGACACCTATGAGTTCAAGGATGAGGATTTTGCCGAAGGCGCCACCCGCGACATCATCGTAGATGACGATGGGCAGGGCGTCATCCTGTTCAATGGCGCGGCGTTCGGTACCGATCTCGGCAGTGGCGCGGTGCACAGATATGGTGCGCAGGGCTTCTATTGGAGAACCGCAGATGACAAGTTCAACCTGCTGCTTGGTGCGCTCAACCAAGATGGAACGCGATCGCTGATTATCGTGCACCGTGCAACCAACAGCCGCATAGTGGTGGAAAAGTGGGTCGACGGACATCTAGGGATCACTCTGCCCACCTACAATCAGCCCGGAACTCCAGAGAACCCGATCGCGGAAACCAATGGCGATGACCTTGTAGGCCGCGATGGCGATTCAAATAGCGTCGCCAGCGGTGATGACAATATCCGGAGCCTGGAGGGAAATGACGGTATCGATGGCGGCTACGGCGATGACTACATCGACGGGGGCGGTGGTGACGATCTGCTGCTAGGCGGGCCGGGCGAGAATCACATTACCGCCGGCAGTGGAAACGACATCATCCTGAACGGCTCGTTCGTAATGAACTGGCGCACCGCCGAAGAGATGGGGATGTCACTAGAGTACTTCCAAAGCCAGTATGCCGGGCAACCTGTCCATGCGTACGGCAATGGATGGGTGGCTAAGTACAAAAACGGCCAGGCCCTCGACCCGAGTGACAGACTTGGCCGGCTGGGGGGCCTGGAAATCTACGCTTGGGGATTTAGCGGCACAGGCATCTGGGGATGGCTTGACGCGAACCAGCATCGCAATGGTAGAGATGTCATTGATGCTGGCGCGGGTGCCGACACCGTGGCCTCAGGCGAAGGAGACGACGTAATCGATGGTGGATCGGGGAGTGATGTACTGATTGGTGGTCATGATGCGGATCTCATCAACGGTGGCGATGATGACGACCTCATCCTTGGCGATGTCCTAACCGCCATAAATCCCAGTTTGATGTACGTGCTGGGCGACGTCTCGAACCTCGCGAATATCGCGGGGGCCGACATCATCGATGGTGGTGCAGGCAACGACCTCATCTATGGGCAGGGTGGTGCCGACATCTTGAGTGGCGGCGACGGCAATGACGAGTTGTGGGGAGATCGACTCAACGACAATCTGGACGATCCAGTGTATTCGCCTGGACCTACCGGCAATGATGAACTCGACGGCGGAGCGGGCCAGGACCTCCTGATAGGCAACGAGGGGAACGACACGCTGTCTGGTGGGGCCGGAAACGACGATCTGTTCGGGGATGATTGGTTCACGCCTGAAGCCCTCCATGGAAACGACTTTCTGGATGGCGGGGAGGGCGATGATCGCCTCCAGGGCAATGGTGGCAATGACCAACTCCACGGCGGCGAGGGCGACGACGCCTTGTTCGGTGGAAGTGGCAATGACGACCTCAACGGCGGAAGGGGTGTCGACCAGTTGCGCGGCGATACTGGCGACGACAGGCTGTCCGGCGGCGAAGATGATGACCGGCTATTCGGCGATGACGGGAACGACACCTTGTCGGGCGACGCTGGCAACGACGAACTGTCTGGCGGCATGGGCAATGATCTGCTCAACGGTGGCGACGGCAGCGATGTGATGAGCGGTGACGCCGGTGATGACGTACTCAACGGCGGAAGGGGAGATGACCGCCTCAAGGGTGGGGAAGGCAATGATCGACTCTACGGAGACGACGGCTGGGACTATCTCGACGGGGGTAGCGGTAATGACACACTGGATGGAGGTGCCGGCGGTGATACGCTGCAGGGCGGCGAGGGCAATGACACGCTGATCGGCGGGGACGGTGGCGACGGATTGATCGGTGATGATGGCGCGGACATCCTGCTGGGCGGTTACGGATGGGATTATCTCGACGGCGGCACGGGCGATGATGTCCTTCGCGGTGATGCGGGAGGCGATCAGTTGGTGGGTGGAGAGGGTGACGATACCCTCGAGGGTGGTGCAGGCGACGATACTCTTCAGGGCGGCACTGGACTGGATACGTATCGGTTCGAAGTTGGCGCGGGCCATGACGTCATCGATGACCGTGATGCGGACAGCGTCATCCACCTGGCTTCGGATATCGACTTCGATCAGGTAGCTGTAAGGCGCAGTGGTGATGACCTGGTCATCAGCATGCTTGCCAATACCGAGTGGTCCCTGACGTTGCGTAGCTACATGCAGGCGGAAGAGGGCAGTGCGCCCTCCATCTACTTCCACGACGGCCGCGTGTTGACTCAGCAATGGATCCGCGAAGCCCTGATCCAACCCACTTCTGGCGATGACGTCCTTATTGGGTACGAAACTCCGGATTCGCTGGCGGGAGGCGAGGGCGACGATTCACTGTCCGGCCAAGATGGGGCTGACGTTCTCGATGGTGGGGCGGGCAACGATTGGCTCAGCGGCGGGAGAGATGACGACATCCTACGCGGCGGAGACGGCGATGACTTCCTCTTCGGTGATGAAGGTAGCAACGCACTGTACGGCGGCGACGGCAATGACACACTAGACGCACGTAACGGCGTTGCGCTGATGGATGGTGGTGCAGGCGAGGACAACTTGAGTGGCAGCGATGGAGACGATATCTACCTGTTCCAGCGTGGCAACCAGGTGGATTGGGTGCGCTATGCCTCCCAAGACGGTACGGACACCCTGCGGCTCGGCCCTGATATCGCATTGTCCGATCTGGAGTTTGCCCTTCGTACCAACATGTTTAACGGGCTGTCCCTCAGCATCCGCATAAAGGGTACCGAGGATGTCTTCATTATCTATACGGCGCTCGGCAATACCGAGGCGTCCGTAACTAGCTCGGGCGAGATAGATCGGGTCGAATTTGCCGATGGCAGCGTCATGCTTGCCGATGAATTCTACGCCCATGTAATCGCAAACGCCGTCCTGACCGGCGAGCCTGATCAGTCGCGCGTGGGAACCGCTGCCGCCGAGGTGATGATCGGTGGCGACAACGGTGAGTTTATCTATGGCATGGGGGGGGATGACACCATTACTGGTGGTTCTGCCGGGGATAACATTCGTGGAGGCCTGGGGGACGACGTCGTACATGGCGGGGCGGGTAACGACATGCTGCGCGGTGGGGAAGGCGCTGACCGGCTGCATGGCGGAATTGGTGACGACACGCTCATAGGCGGCTTCGGTGACGATAGTTTCCACTTCAATGCAGGCGATGGTCACGATTCGATCATGGATGCATTGCCCTATGATTCATCTTATGACCAATTCGGAAGCGGATTCGACCGCCTATTTCTGGGCGAAGGCTTGAACCCGGCCGACGTAGTCGTCACCCGCAGGGACGAAACTGGACTGACCATGCATTTCGCAGGTCGCCCTGATGACCTCGTCACCTTGGATAATCAGCTTTCTTTCGGAGAGCTTAGTGGCGGCGCAGTCGATGAAGTTGTTTTCGCCGATGGGACCACTTGGACGACACAGGATTTGCTTGCAAGAGTAGACGCAGCACCTGCCGTCAATCGCACGCTTGCGCCGGCCGCGGCAGTGGCGGGCCGCATTTTCAGCTACACATTCCCCGCCGATCTGTTCAGTGATAATGGATCGCTAACTTGGGAGACCCGTAATCAGCCGGAATGGATGCAGTTCGACGCGGCGACGCGCACGTTGAGCGGCCAAGCGCCAAGCGACTGGAGTTCTACTTACGGGGTCTACATCGTCGCCACGGACGCATTCGGGCAGCAGGCCGTCGCGAGCATCACGATTGTGGGGGCTGCATCGCTGATCAATGGCACATCCTCTAGCGAAGATCTCACCGGAACCTGGAACTCCGATGTGATCTACGGCTACGAAGGAAATGATCGCATCGATGCCGGAGGCGGGGCCGATTTTATGTACGGCGGCAAGGGTAACGACAGCTACAGTGTCGACCACGCCAGCGATCAGGTTATCGAGCTTGCCGGAGAGGGTGTCGACAGCGTGTTCTCCACTGTGACCTTCACGCTGGGTGACAACGTTGAGAATCTGACATTGAGCGGCACCAATGCGATCGACGCGACCGGCACTTCGGCTGCAAACATCCTTCGTGGTAACGAGAAGGGCAATCATATTTGGGGGTTGGGCGGCGGGGATGTGCTTGAGGGCGGTTCAGGGGACGATTTCCTATATGGTGGCGAAGGCAACGACGAGCTCACTGGAGGTGCCGGTCGCGATCACCTCGAAGGCGGCTCAGGCGATGATGTGTACAACCTCGGCGCAGACGATGACGTTATCGTTGAGCTGGCCGGAGAGGGTATTGACCTGGTGCGAACCTCTGTCTCCGGGTACACATTGGGCGCACACCTGGAGAATCTGCAGGTGAGCGGTTGGGGGGACGGAAGCGGTAATGCGCTGGACAACGTGATAACCGGAGATTACGGCAACAACCTTCTGTGGGGTATGGATGGTGATGACGTGCTGGATGGCCAGGGAGGCCGGGACGGCCTAACAGGGGGGCGAGGCAACGACACGTACGTGGTAGACGATCCCGGCGATTGGATCGTTGAACTGGCCGGCGAGGGTATCGACACCGTAAAGGCTTCTACGGACTATACGTTGAGCGAGGGCCTGGAGAACCTCAGCTTCCTCTACTCCCATGGATTTACCGGCAACGGTAATGCGGCAGACAACGTAATGACCGGTAACTCTGGCGGGAATACGCTCAATGGCCTCGGGGGCAACGACACCCTGGACGGTGGCGGGGGCTGGGACCGGCTGGTCGGTGGCGATGGCAGCGACACCTATCTCATGGGATCGGGCTATGGCACCGACACCATCGTGGAAACTCAAAGTCAGGCTGGCGACCATGACGTCGCGCGCTTCAGCGGGATATCGCATGATCGATTGTGGCTCACGCGTGCGAACGGATCCAACGATCTGTCGATCAAGGTTTTGGGCGGACAGGAATCCCTCATCATCGAGAACTGGTTCTTGGGCGACCAATATCGAGTCGAAACGATCGAAGCTGATGGCATGCTTCTGCATTCCTCTGAGGTGCAGGCGTTGTTCTCGGCCATGCAGCAGTTGGGCAAGTCTAACGGGGACATCCTCACCGCAGCCGAGCGTCAGGTGCTGCAGCCGGCGCTCGAGGCGGCGTGGCAGTCCAGCGCCGGCACGACAGCGGTACTTGGGGTGGAGCATGGGGAGCTGAACAGCCTGGTCTCCGCAATGAGCAGCTTTGGCATGGAGGCCTCGGCCCTTCCTCTCCTCGATGGAGTCTCCAGTGTGCCCTTGCTGATACAGGGAGGCGCCATCGGTCGGTCAACTGCACCTGCCATGGAGATCCTGTAGTCGTACATCACGTTGTTCGATCGCACGCGGCGGTGCAAATCGAGAGGGGGCACCAATTTCTTCTTTTGGCACGTGCCGAAGCTTCCGGCCAAGGGGCGCGTCTCACAGATTGCCCCCTCTTGACAGAGGACTTTGGTGACCCCAATCTCCGCGTCGGGGTTGCGCACAATGGAAGCTGCGCAGGGGATTCTATGTCAGAGGGAGACGCGGCACTTTCGGTGTCGGAGGTAGTGCGTGCGCAGGATCGACAGGATCTGGCGTTGCGTGGTCTGGTACTGCTTGCTCAATTTCATGGCATTGCGGCCGACGCCAGTCAGCTGGCACACGACGCTGGGCTGGGCAATGCCCCCATGGACGAAACTACCCTGGTCCTGGCGGCCCGCAAGCTGGGCTTCAAGGCGCGGATGGTGTCAACGCCCTGCGCGCGCCTGGCGCTGGCCAACCTGCCTGCGCTTGCACTAGGTGAGGACGGTGATGCGTTCATCATTGCCCGCATCAATGGCGATCAGGTGCTGATCCACGATCTGGCCCAGAAGCGCCCGCAGAGCATTGACATGGCAGCGCTCCGGCAACGCTACCGCGGACGCCTGCTGCAGGTCGCATCGCGGGCTTCTGTTCTCGGCGAGCTGGCCCGGTTTGATTTCAGCTGGTTCATTCCGGCGGTGATCAAATATCGGAAAATGCTGCTGGAAGTCTTCATCGTCTCGTTCTTCATCCAGTTATTTGCACTGGTCACGCCTCTGTTCTACCAAGTGGTGATGGACAAGGTCCTGGTGCATCGCGGCCTGACAACGCTGGATGTGATCGCGATCGGGCTGGTGTCGATCGCGATTTTCGACGTCGTACTCAGCGGGCTGCGTACCTATGTGTTCGCCCATACCACCAGCAAGATCGACGTCGAGCTCGGTGCCCGGCTGTTCCGGCATGTACTGGCGTTGCCGCTCGCGTACTTCGAATCCCGACGTGTGGGCGACACCATTGCCCGCGTGCGCGAACTGGAGAACATCCGTAACTTCCTGACCGGGCAGGCGTTGACGTCGGTCCTCGACCTGTTGTTCACCGTGGTGTTCCTGGCCGTGATGTTCTACTACAGCGGCTGGCTGACCCTTATCGTCCTGGTCTCGCTACCGCTCTATGCGCTTGTTTCGGCGGGCATCACCCCCGTGCTGCGCAAGCGCTTGGATGAGAAGTTCGCACGCGGCGCGGACAACCAGTCCTTCCTGGTCGAAACCATCAGTGGCATCGGCACGGTCAAGGCCAATGCGGTCGATCCCCGGGTGACACGCACCTGGGACAGCCAGCTGGCGGGATATGTGAATGCCGGATTCGGCGTCACCAAGATCGCGACCGTCGGCCAGCAGAGCGTGCAGCTCGTGCAGAAGCTGGTCAGTGTTGCCATCCTGTTCTGGGGGGCAAAGCTGGTCATTGATGGCCAGCTGTCACTGGGCCAGCTGATCGCCTTCAACATGTTGTCTGGACAGGTCGCCGCGCCGATCATCCGCCTGGCCCAGCTGTGGCAGGACTTCCAGCAGGTGGGCATTTCTGTCCAGCGTCTCGGCGATATCCTCAACACCCGCACGGAACTGCCCGGCAGCCGGATGGCACTACCGTCCATCCGTGGCGACATCACCTTCGAGCAGGTCGGATTCCGCTATCGCCCGGATACCCCGGAGGTTCTTGCCGGCATCGATTTGCACGTGCCGGCCGGGCAGGTCATTGGCATCGTCGGGCGTTCGGGGTCCGGCAAGAGCACGCTGACCAAGCTGGTGCAGCGCCTGTACACGCCAGAGCGCGGACGGGTGCTGGTGGATGGGCATGATCTGGCCCTGGCCGATCCTGCCTGGCTGCGGAGGCAGCTGGGCGTGGTACTTCAGGAGAACTTCCTGTTCAACCGCAGCGTGCGTGAGAACATCGCACTCAGTGATCCGGGCATGCCGCTTGAACAGGTGATCAAGGCGGCGACCCTTGCCGGCGCCCACGAGTTCATCTCGGCACTGCCCGAGGGTTATGACACCAAAGTGGGGGAGCATGGCGCGGGCCTGTCGGGTGGCCAGCGGCAGCGCGTAGCGATCGCCCGTGCGCTGATCACCGATCCCCGAATCCTGATCCTGGATGAGGCCACCAGTGCTCTGGACTACGAGTCGGAGCACGCGGTGATGTCCAACATGCGCGAGATCTGCAGGGGCCGAACGGTCATCATCATCGCGCATCGCCTTTCCACCGTGCGCAGGGCCAACCGCATCGTCGTCGTGGACCGCGGTCGCATCGTCGAGAGCGGAACGCACGATGAGCTGCTGGCCCTGCCAGATGGGCACTATGCGCAGCTGCATCGCCTGCAGCAGGGGGCGGCATGAAGCACATCCGTGATGCGGTGGGCGTCTTTGCGGCGCGTTACCTTGCCGTGTTCCGTAGCGCTTGGCGGGCCCGCCACGAGATGGATCCGCCTGCGCGCGAGGCAGACGAGCGCGCCTTCCTGCCTGCGCATCTGGAGCTGATTGAGACCCCGGCGTCGCCTACGGCACGGTGGACGCTGCGCATCATCATCGCGTTGTTCTGCGTGGCGGTGCTGTGGGCCAGTTTCGGCAAGCTCGATATCGTTGCTGTGGCGCCCGGGAAAACCGTCGTGGACTCAAGGACCAAGGTGGTGCAGCCGGCAGAAACCAGCGTGGTGCGCCGGATTCTGGTGCGTGACGGGCAGGCGGTGAAAGCAGGGCAGGTGCTGATTGAACTCGATGCCACCGCCACCTCCGCCGACGTAGCCAAGGCGGACGATGCATTGTTGAACGCGCGCATGGCCTCCCTACGTCTGCGCGCCCTCGCCGAGGCCTTGGAAGATGGCACAGCGCCGGTATTCCATGTTGATCCGGACCTGCCGGCAGGCCGGGTGCAGGCCGAGCAGGCGCTGGCGCGAAGCCAGTACGAGGCGCTGCAGGCCAAGCGCCACAACCTGCAGGCCTTGATCGCACAGCGCCGCGCGGAACTGGAAACCACGCAGGCCTCGGTGAAGCCGCTGGAGGAGTCGGCACGAATCTCCCGCCTGCGCGCAGACGATTACCGTAGCCTGCTGGAAGGCAACTATGTGGGGCGCCACGACTACCTGCTACGGGAGCAGGAGCGCATCGCGGGTGAGCGTGATCTCGCCGCGCAGCGCAATCGCGTGGAGGAGATCCGGTCGGCCCAGCGAGCCGCCGAAGAAGAACTGAGGGTGCTGGTGGCCGACTTCCGCCAACAGACCCTGGACGGACTGCGTGAGGCCCAGGAGCAGATCGGGCAGATGGCGCCTGAAGTATCGCGAACAGGGCAGCGCGACCACCAGATGACCCTGCGTGCGCCTGTCGATGGAACTGTACAGCAGCTGGTGGTGCACACAGTGGGTGGTGTGGTTACTCCGGCGCAGCCCCTGTTGGCCGTCGTCCCCAGCGAGGAATCACTGGAGGTCGAAGCTACCATCCTCAACAAGGATATCGGCTTTGTGCGCACCGGCCAGGCGGTAACCGTGAAGGTGGAAAGCTTCCCGTATACCCGCTACGGCTACCTCACAGGGAAAGTAGTGAGCGTCTCTCACGATGCCATGCAGGACGAGAACCTCGGCCTGGTCTTCCCGGTACGGGTGAAACTCGACAAGGCCACCCTGCAGATCGACGGGGTGCGCGTGCGCATGACCGCAGGCATGAGCCTGAGTGCCGAGATCAAGACCGGGAAACGGCGGGTCATCGACTACCTGTTGAGTCCGTTGCGCCAGCATGCAGGTGAGGCGATGCGCGAGCGTTGAGCTCCCTATCATCTGTGGCGGGTGTCGGTACCACTCTACAAACGAGGTCATTCGTGCGAATGCTGCGCTTCCTCCTGCTTCCGCTTCTGGCAGTACTGGCTGCATGTCAGGGTCCTCCCCCTCAGCGTCCCGTGCACGTGATGCTCCGCCCCTACCTGCTGCGACCCGGTGTCGACCCGGCGGGTGACAACGCAGTGGTCGTGAATCTGTATCGCGACAACGGCCGCGTCAAAGAAGGGCCGGGCAGAGCGGCGGGAACGCCATGGACGTCCATCCGCCTGCTGGTACGCGTCGGTACCACGTTGCCCGCGTCAATGTCGCTTGGCGACGATGACCGCGTCATGGATGAAGGCGACGGTTTCGAGCGTCTGGTTCCGCAGAGCTGGCCCCCTGAACGCGGCATTCTTCGCTTCGAAGGCCCGTGCGCGCATCAGGTGCTGGCGACGCAACGGTCCGGTGACAGCACGGACAAGGGCACCTACCTGGCTGAAATGCAGATGGATGGCATGTATCTCCAGTATCTCTACGGCGCGCAATCCCACGCTGACCATCTTCGCTTCGCCGCCTGGGCCTACAACTGGTATTCCGGGCATACCTGCCCATCCTCGGAACCTGCCGCTGGGAGCCCGTCCGAACCCGGCAGGCACTGATCCAAGACGCCATCCTCTCCACGCGCTGCAGGTGCGGCGCCTGCTCCTCGCCTGATCCATCACGCCTTCAGTCCATCCACCCTTCACTGCCGCTGTATCAAGGAAGAACATGTCCGGTATTCTCAATCTCGATTCGTCCCAGCGCACCACGCTTCAGAACTACAGCAACTCAGGCCAGCATGCCGATGCATATCGCTACCTGAGAGACCTTGCCCAGACCCAGGCACGGGGGTCGGATGCAGCTACCGCTGCAGAACTCAACAAGATGGCGAACTGGTTCGATGCCGCAGGGAAGATCAACGCCAACGATGGCAGTCTGGTGAGCGATCTGGTCCGCGGCGCCACCATGTGGCAGGGTACGGTCAATGGGCTCAACGCGAACGAGGCGTGGTTCCAGAACGGCTCTGACATCCTGGCCCGTTCCGTGGTCACTGATGTGCTTGCAGGCGAAGTGGGCTCGCTGAGGGACATCATTGGTACCGACGTGATGACGGCTGTGAAGGACATGCAGCTGGGCGAGGCTGACCGATGGGCAGGCACGCTGGGCGACCAGTTCGATCCGCCACTTGGCCTGGGCGAGGATTTCGTCCAAGTACAGAGCGAGGACGGATCGGTTACCGGCTACGTGCAGGATCTTGCAGCCGCCATCCTGTCGAACATCAACGGCGTGCTGCGCGCGGCCGGCGTTGAAGCTCCACTGAGCGAAGCGATGGGCTGGGTCATGGACCATGGGTTCGGCCGATTCCTTGACCTTCTCGGCGAGGGAATGGGCTGGGCCATGGACAATGGACTGGGCCGCTTCATTGATCGGTTCGAGGACCTCGCGCGGCGCATCCGCGGCGACAACACCTACCACATCGAGCGTTACGATCCACTGGCACTGGATCTGGATGGAGACGGCCAAGTGCGCACGGTGGCCGAACGCGGCTGGGCTGGCACCCTGTTCGACCACGATGGCGATGGTATCCGTACCGCCAGTGGCTGGGTGGATGCGCGCGATGGCCTGCTGGTCCGTGACCTGGATGGCAACGGGCGGATCGATTCGGGCCGCGAATTGTTCGGTGACCAGACACGGCTGGCGAACGGCCAGCGGGCCGCCAACGGCTTCCAGGCGCTGGCGGCGCTGGATGACAACGGCGATGGCCGGGTGGATGTGAACGATGCGTCTTTCGCGTCGCTGTCGGTGTGGCGCGACGCCAACGGCAACGGCATCACCGATGCAGGAGAACTGCTGACCCTGCAGGAGCTGGGTATCACCTTCCTCGGTACCACCATGGGCGGCGCCAGCGGCGACGTGGAGGGTGGTGCACTCCTGGGCTCTTCAACATTTGGCCGGCGCGATGCGAACGGCGTGGAGCAGACCCATCTGCTTCAGGATTTCAACTTCGACAACGACAGTCTGCGCTCGGACTATGCCGAGGATATTGCGGTACCGGAGGCTATCCGCGGGCTGGTCAACAGTCGCGGCATCGGCAACCTACGCTCTCTGCACCAGGCAGCCGCACTGTCTCCCGCATTGCAGGCCCTGCTGGTCAGCTTCTCTGCAGGAGAGACCCGCCAGGTACAGCGTGACTTGCTGGACGATTTGATCCTGGAATGGGCGCGTACTAGTCCCTACTTCTCTTCGCAGGCCATCCGCATCAACGACGGCGGTGGCGTGGAAGATCCCAATTCCACCAACGTGGTGCGCCTGCGTCCCAATGAAGTTCTGGTATGGCCGGAACCGACCTGGCTGGATGAAGTGCAGACCATGAAGATGCGCGTGGTCGAAGCGATCATGGGCTACGCGCCGATTACCGATGTCTGGTGGGGAACGCAGACCGTGCAGCAATACGTGCAGGTCTACGATGCGATTTTCGAGGCATTCTATGCAACGCTCAGCAGCAAGTCGCGCCTGAAGGGCTACACCGACCTAATCCAGCCCACTTGGGATGTGCAGGCAGGACAGGTCAGCTTTGCTTTTGCCGCACTGGAAGCCAAGCTCAACACGCGTTTCGCCAACAGCCAGGCCGATGCCATCATCGACCTGGCGGAGTTGCTGCGAGCGCAGGGGCGCTTCCTGTTGGGCAACGGGTGGGCCGTGGGCGAGACCATGCTGCGCAACTGGCTTCTGCAGGCGGAGTCTCAGCCTGATCTCGCTGCGGCACTTGCTGCCGCCGGCCTGCAATTGAGCAGTGTGGCGACGGACGGCTCGGTGTCGGGCAGCCTCGGCAGCAACGATGGAATCCTCGTCGGCCGCGACCAGGCCGCCGATGTGCGCGAGCAGCTGCGCGGTGGTGCAGGCGATGACCTCATCCTCGGAGGTGCCGGTGGCGATATGCTGGACGGCGGCCAAGGCAGCGACACCCTGTTCGGCGGTGCTGGCGACGACGCCCTTTACGGCGGTGCCGGAGCCGACCTTCTGTCCGGAGGCGAAGGCGAGGACAATCTCGATGGCGGGGAGGGCGATGATCTGCTGTACGGCGACGCGGGCAATGACGGCCTAAGCGGTGGTGCCGGCGCGGACCGCCTGGAAGGCGGGCTGGGCACGGATGCACTCTACGGCGGTGCTGGCAACGATGTGCTTGACGGTGGCGCCGGCGATGACTACCTGCAGGGCGGCGACGGCAGCGACCGCTATCTGTTCGGCCGTGGCAGCGGTCATGACCGCATCAACAACTACGACTCCTCCAGCGGTCGCGTCGACACGCTCGAGATCGGCGCGGGGATTCTTCCTTCAGACCTGAAGGTATGGCGCAGCGGCGACTATCTGTGCATCCAGATCATCAGCACCGGCGACCGCGTCGATATCCAGGACTATTTCCGTGCGGACGGCCAGAGCGACTATCGCCTGGACCGCATTCGCTTCTCCAACGGGGTGCAGTGGAGCATTGCCGATGTCAAAGCGCTGGTCCTCATTCCCGTGCCGGGTGTGGATGATCTCTACGGCTATGACAGCGACGACATCATCCATGGCGGAGACGGCAACGAATGGCTCAGTGGCCGCGGAGGCAACGACACCCTTACCGGTGCTGGTGGCGCGGACACGCTGAACGGCGACGATGGCAATGACCAGCTTGACGGCGGAGAAGGTGACGACCGCCTCAATGGTGGTGACGGGCAGGACCTGCTGGTGGGCGGCAGCGGCAATGACACACTGGATGGCGGGGCCGGCGATGACCAGCTGTGGGGTGGCGTCGGCAACGATCAGCTGCGCGGCGGCCAGGGCAATGACCTATACGGGTTCGCCGCTGGATTCGGCCAGGACGTCATCGACAACTATGACGACAGGGCTGGACGCCTTGACGTGATTTCGTTCGCCGCGGGCATCGCGCCGGCGGACATCATCGCCAGCCGGGTCGGAGACGACCTGCTGCTGGTGCGTGCGGGCAGCACCGATCGCCTGACGGTGTCGCGCTACTTCCAGAACGACGGCAACGGTCCCTCGCGCGTGGATGAGATCCGCTTTGCCGATGGCACCGTCTGGACCGTGGCGGCCGTGCGCCAGCGGGTGCAGGTGGCCACCGCTGGCGATGATCACCTGCAGGGCTATGAGGGTGATGACGTTCTTTCCGGTGAGGGCGGCCACGACATTCTGTCCGGCGGGCAGGGCAATGACCAGCTGTTCGGCGGCGAAGGCGATGACACGCTGCAGGGCGGCGAGGGCAGCGACCTGCTGGATGGCGGCCAGGGTAGCGATACGCTGGATGGCGGCGAGGGCGATGACCTGCTGTCCGGTGGCGCGGATATGGACGCGCTCTACGGCGGTGCCGGCAACGACGTACTGGATGGCGGCGATGGGCGCGACTGGCTGGCCGGCGAGCAGGGCAACGATGAGCTGCGCGGCGGTGCTGGTGACGACGAGCTGATGGGCGGGCAGGGCAATGACATGCTGCAGGGCGATGCGGGCAATGATCGTCTAGCCGGTGGCAGTGGGGATGACCAGTACTTGTTTACCAGCGGTGACGGCCAGGACATGATCCTGGATACCGAAGGGGCGACCACCCTGCAACTTGTCGATCGGGCGCTGGCCTCGGCCGTGCTGCGGCGGGACAACGCCGATCTGGTCCTGACCTTCCTCGACGGTAGTGGCGACCAGGTTCGCCTTGAGCGCTATTTCGACCCGACCACGGGGCTGGCGGTCCTGGGGCTTTCGTTGGTGGCCGGCGGCCTCACCCGCATGCTCGATCCGACAGCCCTGGATCTGGCGGTGCTCGAAGCCACCTCGCTGGCCGACATCATCCACGGCAACGCCAGCCAGAACCTCGTGCACGCCGGAGAGGGCGACGACACGGTCCATGGCCATGGTGGCGATGACACGCTGTACGGCGAGGCCGGCGACGATCGCCTGTTCGGCGGGCAGGGGGCCGACGTGCTGGAGGGCGGTGCTGGCAACGACTGGCTCGACGGTGGCGAGGGGGTGGACGAGGCGCGCGGCGGTGCGGGTGACGACACCTATGTCGTGGACAACAGCAATGATCGCATCGTCGAGCTCGCCGGCGGCGGTCGAGACCATGTACTGAGCAGTGCCAGTTATGCACTGTCCGCGCAACTGGAGACCCTGACGCTGACCGGTGCTGCGGACAGCGACGGTACCGGCAACGAACTTGCCAACATCCTGACCGGCAACGAGGGTGCCAACCTGCTGGACGGTGGTGCCGGTGATGACCAATTGTTCGGCGGTCAAGGTAATGACCGCCTGCTGGGTGGCAGTGGCAACGATGTGCTGGATGGCCAGTCCGGGGACGATCACATGGAGGGCGGTGCCGGTGATGACATCTACCATGTCGACAGCCAGCTGGACAGCATCGTCGAGCTCGCGGGCGAGGGACTCGATGTCGTACATGCCACCAGCGACTACGCTCTGTCGAGCAACGTCGAGCGGTTGGTGCTGGTAGAGGGGAGCGGTGCCATCACCGGCACCGGCAGCGCTGACAACAACGAACTGACAGGCAACAGCAACAGCAATCGCCTAGACGGCGGGGCAGGGGCCGACCGCATGCTGGGTGGCTTGGGCGATGACACCTACGTGGTGGATCAAACCGGTGATGCGGTGGTTGAGCTTGCCGGCGAAGGCCACGACACCGTGGAATCCAGCATCGATTATATTCTGGGCGATACCCTGGAAGATCTCGTGCTGACCGGCACCGGCAACATCAATGCCACCGGCAATAGCGGCAACAACCAGCTGACTGGCAATGCAGGCAACAATCGCCTGGATGGCGGCGCCGGTAGCGACTGGATGCAGGGTGGCGAAGGAGACGATTACTACATCAACGACAGCAGTGGTGACTGGATCGTCGAGCACGCCGGCGAGGGCGTCGATACCGTCGAGCGGCGCTATGAAACGAACCTGGTGCTCGCCGATGAGGTCGAGAATCTGATCCTGGCCGTCGGCATCCAGACCGGCAATGGCAATGGGCTGGACAACGTGATCACCGGCAATGCCGGAGCCAATACCTTGGCGGGCTGGGATGGCGATGACCTGCTGTACGGCCTGGATGGCAATGACTCGCTGTTTGGTGGCAGTGGCAGCGACACTCTGTACGGAGGCAATGGCAACGACTATCACGATGGCGGCGAGGGTATCGACCGCATGGAGGGCGGTGCCGGCGACGACGTCTATATTGTCGATGACAGTGCCGACGTAGTGGTCGAGGCCGTTGGTGCCGGCAAAGACCAGGTCCAGGCGAGCGCTTCGTACGTACTGTCGGACAACATCGAGAACCTGTTCCTGACCGGCGCTGGCGCCATCAATGGCAGTGGCAATGCGCTGGACAATTACCTTGCCGGCAATTCGGAAGCCAACACCATTCACGGGCTGGGTGGCCACGATACGATTGTCGGCGGCGGTGGCAACGACACGCTGGTTGGCGGTAGCGGCGATGACAAGTATGTGTTTGACGCCAGCAGCGGCACCGATACGGTGGACAACACAGGTGGAGGCTTCGATGGTGTGTTCTTCACCGGAGGCATCAGCCGCGAGCGGATTTCGTTCAGTCGCGACGGCAACGATCTGCTGATCACCCTGGACAACGCCGCCACGCCGGCCGTCCGTGTCACCAACCACTTCCTCGGCGGCGACGCCGCGATCGACTACGTACAGCCAGACGGTGGTTCGTACCTGACCACCGCTCAGATCAACCAGATCGTCGCCGGCGGCAGTACGGGCGGCCAGTTTGACCAGGTCATCCAGGGAACCGCAGCCGGCGAGCAGCTGGCAGGCAGTGCCGGCAAGGATCTCATCGAGGGTCTGGGGGGCGCCGACACACTGTTCGGCATGGGCGGAAATGACACCCTGCGCGGAGGCGACGGAAACGACTATCTGTCCGGTGGCAATGGAAGTGGCACCGGCTCGGGCGATGATCGCCTCGAGGGTGGGCTGGGCAATGACACCTTGCGTGGCGAAGATGGGAGCAACGTGCTCATCGGCGGCGCAGGCGATGACCAGTACGCCTACGGCGGCGGCATCGATGTCATCGACAACACGGGAGGCGGTACGGACTGGTTGATCTTCCAGAACGACATTTCGTTGGCCAAGCTCACCTTCGCCCGTGATGGCGACAACCTGGTGATCACCGTCAACGGCAATGCAAGCCAGAAGGTCACCGTCACCAATCACTTCCTTGGCGGTGACATGGCGCTGGACTACCTGCAGCCGGCAGGGGGCTCGGCGCTGAACACGGCGGCCATCAATGCCTTGGTGCCGGGTACCGGTGGCGGAAATCCGGGAGGTGGCAACGACGGCGACTATCCCTCACAGATCTCCGGCACGGGGGCCGGCGAGCAGCTGGTGGGTACCAGTGGCCGTGATCGCATCCAAGGTCTCGGCGGCGACGACACACTGTTCGGCATGGGCGGGGATGACAAGCTCGAGGGCGGCGACGGCAACGACTATCTGTCCGGTGGCAATGGCAGCTTCAGCGGTTCGGGCAACGACATCCTGATTGGCGGCGCGGGCGACGATCAGCTGGTGGGCGAAGACGGTAACGATCTGCTGTTCGGTGGCGTCGGCAACGACACCTACTTCTATCGCGCTGGCGGTGGCGTGGATACCGTGGACAACACCGGTGGTGGTACCGACTGGCTGTACTTCGACGGAGTCGCGCGCAGCCGCCTGAGCTACTACCGCGACGGCGATGATCTGCTCGTACGGCTTGATGGTGACGCTGCTCAGCAGATGCGAGTGCTCAAGCACTTCCAAGGAGGGCAGTACGCTATCGCGTTCGTCCAGCCTGGAGACGGAGGCAACGCCATCTCGGCATCTGCGATCGCCGGCCAGCTCAAGCCGCTGCCGGCCGCAGCCTCGCCTACTTCGGCCCGCACGATGGACACGTCGGCCGGCGCTGAAGTGCGGCAGCTGGTCGAAGCCATCGGTGGCTTCAGCGGCGACGCTAGCGCAGGCTGGAGTGAAGCGCAGGGCGTCGTGGCAGAGCCGTTAATGGGCCACGCTGGCTACGAACTGGGACATGCCTCTGGTGCCTCCATGCACTACCGCAGGTGAGAAAATGGCCGCTGAGGCGCGATGAGGGCGCCTCGGCAGCCAGCTAACGGCGAGTAGCTTTAGGTCCCTGGCTAAGTGACGATAGATGTTCGCCTCTGGCGGCAAAGCAGAGATTGCCGGGGTAGACGGTTAGGGTGATTTATCGGGGGTAGGGGAGGATAGCTTTCGACCCAATGCAGACGTCGGGATCAGCCCTGCTAGGCTGAAGAGCGCTACCTAACGATGGATCCATCTAACGTGCAAGCGACGCCTCGGTACGGCACAGCGAGTAGCGTGCATGGATGATCGGCGAAGAATTCTTACCGCCAACGTTCTCGTGGCCTCCAGCGAGGCTAAGCTCAGATGGACGGCATTTGCTGCCGATCAAATTGACCGAGATTGAACTATATGAATGATCCAACACAACCGCGCAACCTCCGCGATGCTGTGCACGGCATGCTTTTGGCTGCCGCACCCGAGCGCACCGCCGAATTGCAAAGCTATTGGGACGAGTACTCGCCGCAATTCCAGATACTTGAAGACGATGGGCCCGACGGCCCTATCGTTCTTGACGCCGGTGGATTCGTCCATACCTCAACAAGGCGACATGGGAATGGATCAGACAGCACCTTGACTGACACCGCCGAAGTCCAAGGGGTTCTGACGTGGTTGGGACTCGGGGACCGCGACACCGGAGCCAGCAAGTGAATTGTTCGCTTGGACTCTTCAAATTTGGAGGGTCCAAGCCGCCGAGCTAGCTCAGAAATGAAGCTAACGGTCATAGCCGTCTCCCAAATTAGATGCTCTCGAAAGCGCGCGGCTGCAGCGCCTTGGCAACATCATTGGAGATGCAACAGATTCGCGACGCACCATTGGTGATGCACCAAGATCACAGCGAGTCATTGGGACTGCACGTAGCTCAGCGCATCAACTGCTACAAGTTGCCGCACAAGCTGCCCCAAATTCGCAGCGCTCAACACTGAAGTGGATGGTTGTCAACGGACTGGTTCGGCCTGGCCTCGCGGTAACATAATATACAGAATGCGGCTGATCGGAGCCGGAAAAGCCTTGCGAATCAACGGCTTTAGCGCGGGCGGCGCCTGGCATTGCGACCACTGCGAGCACCAGCACTGCCGCCGCCGCGCTTAGCCTGTCCAACACTGAGCGCCAGACCCTGCGTTGAGCTGGTGTCTCTGCTTGTTCCTCCATCACTCGAACTACCAGCTCGCCGTCCGTCTGTGCCAATGCGGCCAGTGCTTCCAGATGGTGGGGCTTGATGGCACCCCCCTTCCGCCACAAGGAAACCGCCGAGCGGGTGACGCCTACGCGGGCGGCCAAGGCCATGTCCGTCTGCGGGCTGCACATCTCGCGCGCCTTATCCAAGAGCAAATCTTTCGCGGTCATGTCGAGTTTCGCTTGACAGGAAGTTGAGTCCTACTTTACAACGTCCCCTGTCGAGTTGGACTCGACACCCGCCACCGGCACCCCAAGGCCGCTGGCGGGTCCTCTTGGGGCTTGGGGTAGGGGACAGGGATGATTGATCCACTCGTTACCTTCGTGCTGCTAGCGGCCATTGCGGCTATCTCCATCGGAGCCGCTCGCATCGTGTCGTGGGTTCTGGACCGGCGTGATCGTGCCGCCGTCCAGCGTGCCAAGGAAGCGGCCTTCGTAGCCCAGGCACGCGCCGAACTGGATGCAACCGGCTGGACCGAAGACGACGAGTCTGCATACCAGCGCAACCCTTCCGCCTACGACCGTGAACTGCCGGGCATGTGGGAGGCGTCCGATTTCATGGGCGGTCGTGATTACGACCTGGACCCGGTCACCCGCTCCGAAGCGCTCTATCAGGCCGAGATTGCCGCCACCAAGCGTGGCGATCTGTTGGCCGCAGCAGAATTGGCTTGCATGCGCGGGCAGGGCGATGAGCCATGATGACTCACTACCCCAACAGTCCGTGCTACCTGTGCGGGGGCAGCCTACAGACCCTCCGAGCAGCGGATGCGACGCTGAATTGCTGCACCAGCTGCGGCACGTTGATCACCAAGCGCAAGGATACGCCGAGCTACTCCAGCGCGTTCCTTGGCAACAGTTCTGGACGCTCACGTTCAAGCTCAGCAAGACCAGTCGAACAGGCGGCATGCACGAGGAAGCGGCTGATAAAGCGTTCCGCTACTTCGTCAGCTGCCTCAATCGCAGCATCTACGGTCCCAAGTGGGCATCACGCTGGCACGGCGGCATTCAGTGGGCGCGAGGGCAGGAATTCCACCGCGACGGCCGGCTGCACTTTCACGCCGTCGCAGCTGCACCTACCGATGACCTTAACCGCCTCGCCAGCCGGTACGAGTGGCACGAATGGTGGTACCGGGAGTTCGGTCGCAATCGCATCGAAGCGCCACGCAGCCAGGCGGATATCACCGGTTACGTAAGCAAGTACGTCACGAAAGGCGGTGTGGTCGATTTCTCGCGGAACTTTGGGGCATGGAGCCCGCCGCCTATCGACTACACGCGCCGCCCAGAGCAAGACGCCTTGATCGCAGGCGACAGCAACACGCGATCCGACAGATCAGGGCGACACCTGGTCACCGGGCGGACTGATGCAAGCATCGCGCAACGGGGCAACAAGCGGTCCACCACGTCTCCCTGCGGGGGGGTAGGGGGGGACTTAGCTTGACCCCACAGTACCGCCCGAAATTTGCCAACGACGAAACGACAAAGCCAATCAAACAGACCAAGGAATCGAACCGATGAACGCTCCGAAGATCACGATCAATACCGCCGTCGAAATCCGCTACGTCACCACCAAGAGCGGCATGCAGAAGCAGGTTCATTTCCAGCGCGCAACGCTAGAAACCGAAGCGATGCGCATCCAGGTGGAAGTGGAAGTTGACGGCCCCGAGAAGGGCTATCCGGTTGGTGCGGTTAAGGAATGGGATCTTGTTGCCGACCTCGTGCCCGGCCGCTTCGGTATCGAGCTGGCACGTCGCATGACGCTTGTTGATCCGCAGGGCGCAAAGCCCGGCACCCCGGCTAAGCAGGCTGCATAAGTCATGGCCGTGCTGATCCCCGCGTGCCGCGAAGCCGACTTGGACACGGCCACGGGGACCTGCACGGCTGTGATCTGGATTCCTCAACCGGCGCTGCTGCCGGAACTGCCGATTGAGGATGCTCAGGCCATTGGGGCAAAGATCGCGCTCTTGTGGGCCTTGGCGTACGTGTTCCGGCTCATCCGCAAGAAAATCGAACAGTCCTAGGAGGACACATGCACAAGATCTTCAACGCCCTGAAGGGCAAGGGTGCCGCTCTGGCAGTTGCTGGTACCGCCGCGCTGGCCTCGGCGCCGGCATTCGCCTCGGGCGGCAGTGGTGGCGTCGACGTGGGCAACGTGGTGACCGCGATTCAGGGTGCCGCCGCTCCCATCGCCGCCATCGGCGGTGCCGTGCTGACCGTGTTGGTGGGCATCAAGGTCTACAAGTGGGTGCGCCGCGCGATGTAACGGCAACCGGGGGGCAGGGCCGACTCCCTCCCCCCGGTCTTCTAACGCCCTGGACAGGGCAGGGGGCTTGGGATGGAAGGGTGGATCTGGCTCGGCGCATGGCTGGTGGCCTGCGCGATCATCTTCGTGGACTTCAGCTGATGCTGTTGCCATTCAAATGCAGCCGCGCTCTGAGCGCATTTTTGCTCGCGCTGGCAGCGACGTTGTTTCTATACGCCGAACCGGCTCGCGCAACGGTCTGGTATCCCGATGAAGGCGCGGCCTACGCTGGCTGCATGGCATTGGCGGCCAGCACACCTACCGATACTTCGTATGGCGCTGGTACATGCACGAGGCTCGGTACAAACATGTTCAACTGTCAACAGCCATTTATCGGCTCTGGCTCAACGGGGCCACGGGGCTGTGGCTTGGCGTTTGACCCGTATAAGGATTCAAACCACGGCTTTCCGGAAGGCAAGGATTGCGCGAGCCGTCCCGACTGGAACGGCCCATATCCGTACCTCAACGGGGGCAAGCCCAAGAACGGCTCGGTGACGTGTAACGCCGGCTGTAAGCAGGCGTGGTACTCGACTGGGGATGGCTACTTCAACGGCAAGTACACGTCCGATCCTGGCATTTGCTCCAACTACGATGAAGATAAGTGCAATGCTCAGTTTCCGGGCTATCACTGGAATGCGGGCATGTCTGCTTGTGAGCCGGATGACGGAAAGTGCAAGGACGGCGGCAAGCAAAACTCGCTCGGGCAGTGCGCGCCCGAGCCGTGCCCTGATGGCATGGCGCAGCAGTCGGACGGCACGTGCAAGAAGAAGGACAATGAATGCCCGGCTGGTCAGGTTCGGTCTCCTGATGGCAAGTGCTTGCCAGGTGATGGACAGTGCGCAAGTGGCGAGGTTCGTGGCCCCGATGGCACGTGTAAGAAGGATGGCGACGGCGACGGCAAGCCTGATGAGCCGGGCGATAAGGATTCCTTCTCCGGAGGCGATGACTGCAACTCGCCTCCATCATGCAGCGGCTCGCCGATCATGTGCGGACAGGCACGTATCCAATGGCGGATTGAGTGCAACACGCGCAGGAATCGAAATATAGCCGGTGGCCTGTGCAGCACGATGCCTGTTTGTACGGGCGAGAAGTGTGACGCGATGGAGTACGCCGGACTCCTCATGCAGTGGCGCTCGGCGTGTGCGCTGGAAAAGATGGCGAGCAATACCGGTTCTGGCGGTGGTGACGCTGATGTAAAGGCGATTCGTGACGCCCTGACCGGCACAGGTGGATCTGTAACTACGCCTGCCGACCGACCAGCCTCCGACGTGTGGTCCCCGAGCAGCGGACAGCCAACGCGGCCCGACGCTTCGGGTTACGGCTGGGGTAGGGGATGCCCGCAACCGCCTGCAATTGAGGTCATGGGCCAGACCATCGCGTTCGATATCACACCACTGTGCCGGTGGCTGGGCCTCGGCAGTTACTTCGTTGTGGGCCTCGCCGCACTGTTCTGCCTCCGAATCATCGCCAGTAGGGATGCCTAAACATGCCAATGCTCATCAGTACGTTGCTGACCGCGCTCGCCGCCTTGTTCCGCTCGAAGTGGGGTCCATGGGTTGCTGAGGCCATGGTGTGGCTCGGCATCTCCTGGGCGACGAATGAGTTCCTTGTAGATCCGTGGATCAGTCAGATGGAAGACGCAATGCGTGCCGGCGCGCCGGGTGGCGAGTGGGGTGCATTGGTGGTGTCTTATGCGGGCATCATGAAGTTCGATGTGGCTTGCACCATGATCGCTTCCGCTGTGACGGCAAAGTTCGCGGTTGGCGCCGCGAAGACATTTCTGACGAAGCGAACCTAACATGCCCATCGAACTGTTTACCGGGCAGCCCGGCAACGGCAAAACTGCGCTCATGATGGAGCGCCTTGTCGCTGAGGCGAAGGCCGCGAATCGTCCGATTTTCGCTGTCGGCATTGATGGCCTTGATCCCGGCCTCGCCACTGTGCTCGATGATGCGCGGCACTGGAACGACAAGGACGCCGAGGGGAATTACATCGTCCCGAATGGCTCGCTGATCTTCGTGGACGAAGCGTGGAAGTGGTTCGGACACCTGCATGACGCCACGCGGCAGCAGACGCCCAGGCACGTACTGGAACTGGCCGAGCACCGGCACCGTGGCTTGGACTTCGTGTGGACGACGCAGCAGCCGAATCAGCTGTATCCGTTCGTGCGCGGTCTGATTGGTGCGCACTCGCACGTGGTGCGGCGTTTCGGCACGAAGATGCTTGACGTCTATCGCTGGGGCGAACTCAACGAGGAAATCAAGTCGCTCGCCAAGCGCGATATGGCCCAGCGCACCACGCGGCTGTTGCCTTCGCAGGTCTTCGGACAGTACAAGTCAGCTGAGGTCCACACGATCAAGGCGCGCATTCCGTTTAAGGTGCTGGCGCTGCCGCTGATGGCCCTCGTTGGTCTCGGCCTCGCCTATTGGGCGTACACGTTGTTGCGTCCTTCCGCCGTTACGGGTGTTGCGGACACAAAGGGGACGCAATCGGCGTTAGCCGATGCGGCCCCTGCGCACGCTGGTACCAGCTCGCGCAAGGAAGATGCGCCGCGCTGGCCCTCAGCCGCTGCCTATGCAAAGGACCATCTGCCGCGCATCAGCACCATGCCCTGGACTGCGCCGGTATTCGATGATCGACAGGCGCGATCCGATCCGCAGTTGGTGTGCATGTCGTCCATGGAGGGACTGGACGCGCAAGGCGTGCGCCAAGAGGCGAGCTGCCGTTGCCTCACTGAGCAAGGCACGGCGTACGAGCTGAGTCAGCCCGAGTGCCGCACGCTGGCGCGCAATGGACCGGTCTACAACCCATATCGGGAGCGGTCAGAAGATCGGCGGGACCAGCGTTCTGAGGCGGCAAGCCAGCCTCGCCCAGTTGAATCGGTGGGTCTGGCGGGAAGCGTGGTGCAGCACGTTGAACGCACCATGGGGAGCTTCCCCGAGTCGGCACCGTTCCCAACGGAAAGCTACATGACCACGGCGCCGGGACCGAACAAGCTATGACCAGTAGCGCCCGCGAAGTGCTGAAGTGGCTGGCCGTCGTTCTCATGACGTGCGACCACGTCGCCAAGGTGATCCACGGCGGCTATGTGCCAGGTCTCAGCGAGGCGGGCAGGGTAGCGTTCCCCCTGTTCGCACTGGTGATGGCCTACAACCTCGCCCAGCCCGGCGCTGACGTGGTCAAGTCGGTGCGCAGGCTCGGGGTGTGGGGGCTGATCGCGCAGCCGGTGCATGCGCTGGCTTTCGGGTACTGGCTTCCGTTGAACATACTGCTCACGTTTGCGCTGTGTGCCGCCGCCATCTACGCAGCCGGTCAGCGCAAGTGGATTGTCCTGGCATTCGCCGTGGCTGTGCTGCCAGCATTCGTGGACTATCAATGGGCCGGCGTAGGGTTCGTGTTGCTGGCGTGGTGCGCCTTCAGGTGGCGCCAGTTCTTGCCGCTGGTACCGGCGTTCGCTGTGGTCTGCTGGTTCAATGGCAACCTGTGGGCGGTGGCGGCGATTCCGGTAGCGTTGAGCCTGTCCCGGGTGGAGTGGCGGGTCCCGCGTGGCCGCTGGGCCTTCTATGGCTACTACGTCGCGCACCTTGTGTGCATTGGGCTGCTGGCGCCTATACTGCGGCCATGAACCTGCGCCGCTACTTCGATGTGCACTACTGGGTTGCCCGATGGATGGATCGGGCGTTCGCGCGTCAGCAGGCGCGCAGGAAAGGCTAATCGTTCACGGGCAGGTTTCGCCCGGTACGTTCTCCCAGCCCCCAGGAATACGGCGGAACGCAACGCCACTGATGCAGCGTAGTTCCTCGCGTTGCCTTTTCGCCTCGGCATCCCTTTCGGCAGCTGCTCGACGCAGTCGAATTTCCGCGATTTTTGCCTGCTTTTCAGCTTCGCCAATCATGCCGGGCGGAGGGATCGCGGCATTGCTTGGCATTACCGGTGGCGTTGCTTCGGTGTGCCGCGCGAATCGTGCATTCCATGCGTCACCTGTCTTCAGGTGCAGCCAGATTCCAGCACCGGCCATGCCCAGTAGCAGCACTGCCCACAGGCCGAGCCACGGGAACTCCCAGCGTGCGCGCGGGATGGGTTGTAGGTACTCCGGTCGTTCGCGTTCCATACGGCCCCCAAGGCGTCCTGCGCGCATTCTAGCCGGGGTGTAGGGGCAGCGCCCCTACGGAAGCGCCTCACACGCGCTGGCGAGGCTTCGGCCCCGGTACCGGCAGGACTGCCGCCGGCGGTTCGGCGTTGGGGCCAGCCATCGCCACCGATGACCGCTTTTCCCGGCGATGTGCCAAGGCATCGGAGAGGTTCACTACGCTGGCGGCGTTGAAGGACAAAGGTTTCCGGGGCTTGCCGATCGCGCGGCCGGACTCCATCATCCGGCGCCATTCCTGCGCCTGGGCAGCAGTGAGCGACAGCCACGCCAGATCCTGCGGTTCCAGTTCGCGGCCTTCCGGGGTGACCAGTCGGCCAGCCTTAAACGAAAAACCGGCCCAAGGGCCGGTCAGTTTCCGATCACGCACGATCAGGCTCCATGCCAGAGTAGGAGCCGTGGAGACGGCAAGAGCCGTGCCAGCCACGCCAAGATGATCTGAACATAATATACATTATGCGAAATCGCGTATCCGCCGGATCTGGGCCTTTGTTGGGTCCGCGTGGCAATGGCTGGGCCTCTGGTGACTGCCACAACGGAAACGCCCCAGATCCCACAGCTGTCCGCCCGTATTTCCCCACAAGGACGCCCGCGATTTCCAGATCTCCCCCAAAGATGCCCTTGATTCCTGGATCCGCACCTAAGACGCCCTCGATTTCTGGCTCCACATCCAGCTCGCCCTTGAGTTCCCAACTGCGCACCTGATCGGTCAGAGCTTGTCGCCTGCACTTCCCAGTTCCGCCAGTCGCGACATTGGTCGCAAGAACAATTAGACGAGATCTCGGGCCTGAACGTGCGAACAGTTCAGCGGGTTGAGCAGGACTACAACACCGCGACTTCCCTGGGTGACGCGCCACGCCCCGCTCCACCTGCTCAAGCGCGTCGCTCGCCCCCTGACCAAGCTTTGACCTTAACTGGGCGTCGGTGACTCCCTCCCGTTCTGGTCGGCATCTGGGCCTTGTAGCGGCTCAAGCGCTGAGCTATAACGCCTTAGCCAGTCGCTATAAAGCGCCGGTGTTGTGCCCGCATAGCCAATAGGCTCCGGGTGCCCGAGGTCCACCCAATGGGGGCACGGGAATCCTTCGATTCCGGAGCCATCCATGACCGCCAAACGCCGCAGATCCCTTCGCACTTCTGCCTTCTACGCCCAATCGGGCCGTTGCTTCTATTGCGGCCTGCCGATGTGGCTCACTGCACCCTCAGAGCTCGGGCTGAAGGCCAGTAAGGCCCGAGCCTTTCAATGCACCGCCGAGCACCTGGTGGCCCAACAGGACGGGGGCAGAGACGTGTCCGGGAACGTGGTGGCCGCGCATAGCCGGTGCAACCAGGGCAGGCACCAGCGGAAGGGACCAGCCCCTTCCGCTGAAGCGTTCCGGGCGCTGGTTCAGACGCGGCTGGCAATGGGGAGATGGTGGTCCCGACTGCCATCAGGGATTGCACGTGCTTCCGTATGGCCAATTGAATTGAATCTTTGCAAGGAATCGGCAGCTGCTTGCCTGATTCGCTAGTCCACACTAGTGGCGCCCGGTTGCGGTGCTAGAACGGCGAGTCTGCTGCGAAATGGTCGCGCATTGGGCCTAACAAGGTCTGCGACCCTGTCAACACGTCCGAGAATTCCACCTGTCGCCACCTTCTCGTTCCAATATCGTTCCATCCACTCGGCTTTATCCAGGATCTTACCCGGAGCGCCTAGCAGCCTCTTGGCGATGAAATGCCGGATGAGAGCGGCCTGGCTATCGAGAATCACGACGCCCGCCCTTGGATTAGAGTCATAAGCGCTGTACGAGATCAGATAGTGGACATAGTGGCGGTCTGGCTCTTCGTCATCCCACGTCAACAGGTTGCTTAACCCCGCAGCGCGAGCATCCGATCGCACCTCTTCGCTCACGAGCACCATGGGATTGCGTGCTTCCTTACATTCCATGCGATAGGCGTCCAGCATCGCCGGTCCGAAGATCATCTGAGAATCATGATGAATGCTTCCAACTGTGAGCCCTCCACGTATCAATATATCAACCACTAGCAGGTGGACCGACCAGCCTTTCGTAGACATCCGGACGCCATAATTCATGGCAATGACCGAGGTGTTTATGGGCAACAGCAAGCAGTACACGGATGAGT
>NZ_JAXBQT020000033.1:0-36846 GCF_047520755.2 Stenotrophomonas sp. FR010
CCTGGGGGCTTGGCCGCGGCATCCATGCCGCGGACACCCCGCAATCCGACACCACCCCGCCTTCGACAGTTTCCTTCCATCTGTCGGAACGACGTATTGCTCTGGTAGGTGTCGACCTTGGTCGACACGGTAGATCCACGCCATGCGTGGATGCTCTTCGATGAATGTTCGAAATATTCGATTTCGATGGACGTTCATCCACGCATGGCGTGGATCTACTACCGGGTCAGTAGATCGGCGTCACCTTCATCTGCGGCAGCGGGCGCGGTGCGCCGTCGGTCAGGTCCGGGCCAAGGTCTTCCCAGGCGCGGCCCTGCTCGACCATCTGCGCCCACAGCTGCTGCGAGCCGCGACGCTTGTCTTCCGAGCCCAGCTTGTACGACGGCGGTGCCGGCTCGCCACGGGCAACCATCGAGTACGCCGCGCGGTAGGCCAGCACCTGCTGCGCCGGGTCGTCGGTACGCGCCACTTCCAACGTGTAGCGCTGATAGGCCGAGGCCAGGTTGCGCCAGCGGATCCAGTAGTGGTTCCCGAACGAGAACGAACAGAAGCGCGCACCCGCCAGGCTGCCCTTGTCGGCGATGCGGGTCAGCACCTCCTGCGGCATGTCCAGGTTCATGCCGCCTTCGTCGCCCTGCAGGCTGACGTGCACGATACGGTCGCGGTAACCCGGCGCGCGCGCCTGCAGCAGGTCACGCCAGTTCTGCATGGTCGCCACGACTGCGAACAGGAAGCGCCCCAGCTCGGCTGCGGCGAGCGGCGTGGCAATGGACTGGTAATGCCGTTGCCAACCGTGGCGGTTTTCGGTGGGCAGGAACACGGCACGTTCCAGCGCCTGTCGGCCATCACTGCCACGGCCCACGTCCTCGGCATGCTGCGGGTAGACCAGGTTGATGGCGAAGGTCGGCCAGCGCGGTAGCGCGGCATCAAACAGATGGATCGGGAAGTTGCTGCTGATGCCACCATCGGAGAACCAGCAGATGCGGAACGCGGTAATCACCGGGCCGCAGGTCTGCCCGGCGCTGGTCAGCCCTTCCATGCTGTCGGCCACGTTGTGTTCCTGATCGGCGGCAGGTGCAGTGGGTTCGCAGCGGCGTTCGCGGCGCGAGGGCTCATGCAGCGGCACCGCGCTGATCAGCAACGGGAAGCTCAGGCTCATGCGCGTGGCCACCAGCACCGGCAGCTTCGGACCCTGCGGCAGGTGGTAGTACCGGCGCCCTTCCACCTCCAGCGGCGGGCCGGCCTGCGACACCAGCCACTGCACCACGCTGGCGGGGAACAACTGCTCGAACTCCTCGCGCAGGAACCAGAACTGCGCGCCGCCCAGCGGCAGTGTGCGTGGTTCGTTGTGCGATACGCAGGTGGTGATCATCTGCAGGCTGATCGCATGCGGGCTGTCCGGTTCGCCGGCATAGCGCGGCGCGTCATGCAGGTCGGCAAAGGTCAGCGGTGCATCCAGCGGCTTGCCGGACAACTGCTGCAGGCATTCATGCAGCCACTCGGTCAATGCCGGTTTACGTGCATCGCGACCGAGGCCACTGCACAGGCCCAGCAGGTTGCGCCGGGCCACGCGCGCCACGCGCAGCGCGGCTCCGGCCACGCCTGCACCGTAGGCGCACAACAGCGACGGCAGCAGCGTCGCGGCCACGCCGCTCCAGCCACCGCCCCACCCGCCCAGACCGAGCAGCAGCGCCAGCGACACCAGCACTTCCAGCGGTGCGATCTCGAATACCGCCACCGCCAGGCACAGCAGCTTGTGCGGCAGGCCTGCATTGCCGGTCAGCACCACCAGCAGCCGATAGGCCGCGCGCGCGCCCCGCGCCGGTTGGAACAGGCTGTAGATGAACCCGCGCCGCGACAACTGCGCCGACACCGCCGACAGCCCGCCATAACCGGCATCACCGGGCAGGTGCTCGCCGGCCTGCTGGCGGCGATCACCGTACGCCGCCGCAGCCGCCACCGCCGCAGCGATGGCGCCGGCAGAGGTGCCGCCGATGCTCTTGAACCGATACTCGCGTGCCAGCGCCAGTACCGCATTGGGGTACACGATGCCGCTGGTGATGCCGCCTTTCATGACCAGATCGCAGTACTTGTCCGCCACCGTCTTGCCCCCGAGCTTACCGTCCGCCGCGTGGATGCCAGTATGGCGCAGCGGCTTCTCAGGGCCTGAGAACACCACCGCCGTCCGGGCAGGAATCTGCGGCGTTCAGCAGATGGCAGGCCTGCAGGCTTGACCGGCTCCACCATCGGCGTAGCATCTGCAGCAAGCCAAGGGACAGACCCGCGGCTGCCACAACGACATGAGGGATTCTCATGGAATTCGACTATCTCGTCTTCATCGGGCGATTCGAGCCCTTCCACAACGGCCACGCCGCCGTTGCCCGCCTGGCCCTGAGCCGGGCCCGCAAGCTGATCTTCCTGGTCGGCTCTGCCGATACCCCCCGCAGCCTCCGCAATCCCTGGACCGTGGCCGAACGCGCCGTGATGATCCAGGCCGCCCTCGATCGCCACACCGACCGCCTGCTGATCCGCCCGCTGCGTGACCACCTGTACAACGAAGCACAGTGGATCGCCAATGTGCAGCGCCAGGTGGCCGACGCCCTGCGCAACGACGGTGCCGCCGCCGATGCAAAGGTGGGCCTGATCGGCATGGACAAGGATGCCTCCAGCTACTACCTGCGGGAGTTCCCGCAATGGCCGCTGGTGGACGTGCAGCACACCGCCACCCTGTCGGCCACCGAGCTGCGGCGCTACCTGTTCGAAGCCGGCGACGTCGACTTCCACGGCGCGCTGCTGATGCTGCGTGGCAATGTGCCGGCGCCGGTGTACGACATGCTCGAAGCGTTCCGCAAAAGCGCGCCTGCGTATGCCCAGCTGGTGGCCGAGTACCGCTTCATCGAACAGTACAAGGCCGCCTGGAAGGATGCGCCCTACGCGCCCACCTTCGTCACCACCGATGCGGTGGTGGTGCATTCGGGCCACGTGCTGCTGGTACGGCGCCGTTCGGAGCCCGGCAAGGGCCTGTGGGCGCTGCCCGGCGGTTTCGTTGGCCAGGAGCAGAGCCTGCTGGACAGTTGCCTGCGCGAACTGCGCGAGGAAACCCGTCTGAAGATTCCGCTGCCGGTGCTGAAGGGTTCGCTGAAGGGCCAGCAGGTATTCGACCACCCCGACCGCAGCCAGCGCGGCCGCACCATCACCCACGGTTTCCACTTCGAATTCCCGGCCGGCGACCTGCCGCCGGTGCGCGGTGGCGACGACGCCGACAAGGCGCGCTGGATACCGGTGAGTGAGGCGTTGGACATGGGCCCGCAATTGTTCGAAGACCACCTGCACATCCTGGAGTATTTCCTCGGCCGCGGCTGACCTGCCCGGCTCTCCCCACCGGCGGATAGACCGCTGGTGTCACTCGACGCGAAGGAGCTTCCGTCATGCACTACCTCGATAACCTTCTCCTCAACACCGACAGCTACAAGGCCAGCCATTGGCTGCAGTACCCGCCGGGTACCGATGCCACGTTCTTCTACGTGGAATCACGTGGCGGCCTGCACGATCGCACGGTGTTCTTCGGCCTGCAGGCGATCCTCAAGGACGCCCTGGCACGGCCGGTCACCCACGCCGACATCGACGACGCTGCTGCGGTATTCGCCGCCCATGGCGAGCCGTTCAACGAAGCCGGCTGGCGCGATATCGTCGATCGGCGCGGCGGCCACCTGCCGGTGCGCATCCGTGCCGTGCCCGAGGGCAGCGTGGTACCCACCCACCAGGCACTGATGACCGTCGAGTCGACCGACCCGGCTGCATTCTGGGTGCCGTCGTACCTGGAGACACTGCTGCTGCGCGTGTGGTACCCGGTCACCGTGGCCACCATCAGCTGGCATGCACGGCAGACCATTGCTGCGTTCCTGCAGCAGACCAGCGACGATCCGCAGGGGCAGCTGCCGTTCAAGCTGCACGACTTCGGCGCCCGCGGTGTATCGAGCCTCGAATCGGCCGCGCTGGGCGGTGCCGCACACCTGGTCAACTTCCTCGGCACCGACACCGTATCGGCCCTGTGCCTGGCCCGCGCGCACTATCACGCGCCAATGGCCGGTTATTCGATTCCTGCCGCCGAGCACAGCACCATCACCAGCTGGGGCCGCGAGCGCGAAGTGGACGCCTACCGCAACATGCTGCGCCAGTTCGGCAAGCCGGGCGCGATCGTGGCAGTGGTGTCGGACAGCTATGACATCTACCGCGCGATCAGTGAGCACTGGGGCACGACGCTGCGTGATGAAGTGATCGCTTCGGGCGCCACCCTGGTCATCCGCCCCGACTCGGGTGACCCGGTGGACGTGGTGGCCGAAAGCCTGCGCCGGCTGGATGAAGCGTTCGGCCACACCCTCAACGGCAAGGGCTACCGCGTACTCAACCACGTGCGGGTGATCCAGGGCGATGGCATCAACCCGGATACGATCCGCGCCATCCTGCAGCGCATCACCGGCGACGGCTATTCGGCCGACAACGTGGCCTTCGGCATGGGCGGCGCCCTGCTGCAACGACTGGACCGCGACACGCAGAAGTTCGCGCTGAAGTGCTCGGCGGCACGGGTCGACGGTGCGTGGATCGACGTCTACAAGGACCCGGTCACCGATGCCGGCAAGATCAGCAAGCGTGGCCGCATGCGCCTGCTGCGGCGCCTGGATGACGGCAGCCTGCACACGGTGGCGTTGCCTCCCAGCGGTGACGAGACGCTGCCGACCGGCTTCGAGGATGCGATGGTGACCGTGTGGGAGAACGGGCGCCTGCTGCACGACCAGCGCTTGGATGAGATCCGCACGCGGGCTGCGGCGGGGCATTGACCGCGTATCCCGGGGCCAGCGCCCGTTGCCACGCAACGGGCTCCGACCCTGCGCTCTTGACCGGCGCCACCAACAGGTCCACCTTGCACACGCCGAAGGTATCCCTGCCGTGGCTGGATGGCGGCAGGGAGTTAAACGGGAATCCGGTGAAGGCGCTTCGTGCGCCCATTCCGGAGCTGCCCCGCAGCGGTGAATGGAAACGAATCCTGCCAACAGCACTGGGCTCGCGCCTGGGAAGCGGCAGGGAGTAGGTGGGCTGCGGCCCGTGTCCATCAGCCCGAATACCGGCCCCGGCCGGGGGACACGACCGTCCCCTGATTCGACCTGGACTCTCCGCGGGGAGGGTGCCGGGGCCATCACCAGCCTGCATGTGCAGGCGGCGTGGCCGCGCGCGTCCTGTTCACGGTAACCGACCAGACCGCTCCCACGCCCTGACGCACGCCACGATGACCGAGTTCCAACGCCCCACCCTGACCCTGCCCGCCGATGGCAAGCGCCTGCTGCTGCATTCGTGCTGCGCGCCGTGCTCGGGCGAAGTGATGGAGGCGATCACCGCTTCCGGGATCGACTACGCGATCTTCTTCTACAACCCCAACATCCACCCGGTGAAGGAGTACGAGCTGCGCAAGCAGGAGAACATCCGCTTCGCCGAGCAGCACGGCATTCCGTTCATCGACTGCGACTACGACACCGACAACTGGTTCAGCCGTGCGCGTGGCATGGAAAACGAGCCCGAGCGCGGCATCCGCTGCACGATGTGCTTCGATATGCGTTTCGAGCGCACCGCGCTGTACGCGCACGAACACGGCTACGACACCATCAGTTCGTCGCTGGGTATTTCGCGCTGGAAGAACATGGCGCAGATCAACGACTGCGGCATCCGTGCCGCGTCGCGCTACGAGGGCCTGCAGTACTGGGACTACAACTGGCGCAAGGGCGGCGGTGCCAGCCGCATGATCGAGATCAGCAAGCGCGAGCAGTTCTACCAGCAGGAGTACTGCGGCTGCGTGTACTCGCTGCGCGATGCCAACCGCCATCGCCGTGAGAACGGCCGCGAGCGGATCCGGATCGGCCTGCTGTACTACGGGCAGGACGCTGAGGCGCCGCAGGGCGATTGACCTGTGCCGCCGGGGCGGCCACGCTGGTCGCCCCTTCTGATGTAGTGGATCTGCCATGACTGCCCTGCCCGCCGATGTCGCCCTGCTGGTGATCGACCTGCAGCCGGACTTCATGCCGGGCGGTGCGCTGGCCTGCGACCAGGGCGATGCGCTGGTGGCACCGATTGCCGATCTGTTGGCGCAGCGCCGCTACCGCACCGTGGTGGCGACCCAGGACTGGCACCCGGCCGACCACGCCTCGTTCGCCAGCCAGCACCCCGGCAAGCGACCGTTCGAGACCATCCTGCTGCACGCGCAGCCACAGACCCTGTGGCCCGACCATTGCGTACAGGGCAGCGATGGCGCCGCGCTGCACCCGGGCGTGGACTGGACCGTGGCCGACCTGATCCTGCGCAAGGGCACCCGCCCACAGGTGGATTCGTACAGCGCCTTCCGCGAGAACCATGGCCCCGATGGCGAACGCCCGGCTACCGGCCTGGCCGGCTGGCTGCATGAGCGCCGCATCCGCGAAGTGCACGTGTGCGGCCTGGCACGCGACTACTGCGTGCTGTGGAGCGCGCAGGACGCGGTCAAATCCGGCTTCCGGGTGAAGTTCCTGTGGGACCTGACCCGGCCGGTGACCGAAGCCAACGACGCGATGGTGCGCGAAGCGCTGGGCAAGGCGGGGATCGCGATCGTCTGAGGCGTGACCGCCGGGCATGGCCCGGCGCTACCGCGCACGTCGCTTATGCCGCTTGCGCGCTCCTGCCCACAACAACACAATCGATTCATCCAGCCCCCTAACTACGCCCCCCTACAGATCGCGGGACGGCCGAACCGGGGGCTTTTCATTGGATGAAATCAGGATTCGGTAGTGCCGGCCGCTGGCCGGCAACCTCGGGATCTCTACAGTTGCCGGCCAGCGGCCGGCACTACCGGATAGCACCCGTGGTAGCGCCGGGCCATGCCCGGCGGACGCGGGATGGGCGATTACCGGAACACCACCGTGCGATGCCCGTTGAGCAGGATGCGGTGCTCCACATGGCGGCGAACGGCGCGCGCCAGCACCAGCGATTCGGTGTCGCTGCCCAGCCGCACCAGCTCGCGCGGCGCCATGGCGTGGTCGACGCGGGCCACGTCCTGTTCGATGATCGGGCCTTCGTCCAGATCCTCGGTGACGTAGTGCGCGGTGGCACCGATGATCTTGACCCCGCGCGCGTGCGCCTGGTGATACGGCTGCGCGCCCTTGAAGCTGGGCAGGAAGCTGTGGTGGATGTTGATCGCACGGCCGGCCAGCGCACGGCACAGCGTGGGTGACAGGATCTGCATGTAGCGCGCCAGCACCACCAGGTCGATGCGCTCACGCTCGACCAGGTCGATGATCTGCTGCTCCTGCACCGCACGCGTATCGGAGGTCACCGGCAGGTGGTGGAACGGTACCTGGTAGGACGCGGCCAATGGCGCGAAGTCGGCGTGGTTGGACGCCACTGCCGCGATGTCAACCTTCAGCTGGCCGCTGTGGGCGCGGAACAGCAGGTCGTTGAGGCAATGCCCCTGCTTGCTGACCAGCACCAGCAGGCGTGCCCGGCGGCGGCCGTCATGCAGCTGCCAGTCCATGCCGAAGCCTTCGGCAAGTTTGGCCATCGCGGCATGCACGGTCTCCAGCGGCAGGCCGGCGTCGCAGTCGAAATGCACGCGCAGGAAGAAGCGGCCGCTCTCCTCGTCACCGAACTGCTGGGCGTCGAGGATGTTGCAGCCGTGGTCGAACAACAGGCCGGACACACGGTAGACGATGCCGGTACGGTCGGGGCAGGACAGGGTGAGGATGGAGTCGGGGCGCATCGCCACAGTGTAGGGCAGCTTCCTGCCCAGCAGCCGGATGATCACCGATGCAACCGAACCGCTTGGTTCAGTCCCAAGCGATACTTGGCCATCACCGTGGCAAGCTGGTCGGCCATGAACCTGTTGCAATTGATCCGCAGCTTCACCCGCACCGCAGAGACCGGCAGCATTGCCGCCGCGGCCCGCATCCTTGGCATCAGCGCTACCGCAGTCGGCCAGAACATCCACCGGCTGGAGGCGCATCTGGGCGTAAGGCTGCTGAACCGGAGTACGCGCCAACTCGCCCTCAGCGAGGCCGGCGCGCTGTACCTGGCGCAGGTGCGCCATATCGAGGGCGACCTGGCGCGCGCGCAGGCGAGGGTCACTGCCGGTGATATCGAACCGGCCGGGCCCCTGCGCATCGCCAGCAGCAGCGCGTTCGGCCGCCACGTGCTGGCACCGCTGCTGCCGTCACTGCAGCAGCGCTACCCGCAACTGCAGCTGGAGCTGCGCCTGACCGACCGCGCCGTGCAGCATGGTCCAGAGGCGGTGGATGCCAGCATCCGCATCGGCCCGCAGCTGGAAGACGGCGTCGTCGCACGGCAGCTGGCGCGCGTGCCGTTCGTGTTCTGTGCCGCGCCAGCCTACCTGCAGGCCCATGGCACGCCGCAGGAACCCGCCGAACTGGGTCGCCATCGCGGGCTGCTGCACCGCTTCCCCACCGATGGCCGGCCGCTGCGCTGGGGCCTGCTGAAGGACGGCCAGCGCGTGGACGCCGCGCTGCCACCGAGCATGGTCTGCGATGACATCGATGCGCTGGCGACGCTGGCGGCGACCGGTGCCGGCATCACCCGGCTCGCCGCATTCGTGGCCGAGCCGTACCTGCGCGATGGCCGCCTGCAGGCGGTGTTCGGCGCCGACACCGCGTGGCGCCCGGAACCGATGGAGGTCTACTTCTGCGTCAGCGACCGCCGCGATTTCACCGCCAAGATCCGCGCGCTGTTCGAGCACCTGCAGGCCGGCATGGCGCCGGCCTGGAGGGTGTGAGCCTCAGCGCGCCTTGAACACGCCACGCGCCTCGCGCGGCTCGCAGCGCAGGTACTGCGGCGCCGGTTCCACGCTGTCGCGCAATGCGGCAGCAGCGTGCCACGGCCAGCGCGGGTCGTAGAGGATGCCGCGTGCCAGCGCTACCGCATCGGCGTGGCGATGGCGCAGGATCGATTCGGCCTGCTCCGGTTCGGTGATCATGCCCACCGCGATCACCGGCATGCGTACCTTGGCCTTGATCGCCGCGGCGAACGGCACCTGGTAGCCCGGGCCGACGGTGATCTTCTGGCGCTCGTCCAGGCCACCGCTGGAAACGTGCAGGAAGTTGCAGCCGCGCGCGTCCAGCACCTGGGCCAGCGCTTCGCTCTGCACCAGATCCCAGCCACCCTCGACCCAGTCGCTGGCGGAAATGCGCACGCCCACGGCGATCCTGTCCGATACCGCCGCACGCACCGCGTCGAACACTTCCACGAGCAGGCGCAGGCGGTTCGGCAGCGAGCCGCCATAGCCATCGGTGCGGCGGTTGCTCAGCGGCGACAGGAACTGGTGCAGCAGGTAGCCGTGCGCGGCATGCAGCTCGATCAGCTCGAAGCCCAGGCGCTCGGCGCGCACCGCACTGGCGGCGAAGGCGGCGATCACCTCGGCGATGCCGGCCTCGTCCAGTTCCTGCGGTGCCGGATCGGCGGCATGGAACGGCAGCGGCGACGGCGCGACCGTGGCCCAGCCACGCGCATCATCGGCCGGTAGCTGGCCGCCGCCGTCCCACGGGCGGTTCACCGAGGCCTTGCGGCCGGCGTGGCCCAACTGGATGCCCAGCGGCATCGGCGACCAGCGGCGGACGCTGGCCAGCACCTGTGCCAGCGCGGCCTCGGTGCCGTCGTCCCACAGGCCCAGGTCGGCCCAGCTGATGCGGCCGCGCGGCTCGACCGCAGTGGCTTCCAGGATCAGCAGGCCGGCGCCGGACTGCGCCAGGTTGCCCAGGTGCATGGCGTGCCAGTCGCTGGCGCGACCGTCTTCGGCGGAGTACTGGCACATCGGCGCGATGACGATGCGGTTGGACAGGGTCAGAGGGCCGAACGAGATCGGCGAGAACAGCTGGCTCAAGACGGTGATGAACGACGTAGGGGGTGCGTATTGCACCGCTGCGCGGCTCGCGGATCAACCATCTGGATGGATCGCTGTTTCGCGTGACCTGCAGCAGCCGAGCGTGCGCCCGGCTCTACAGAAGCCCTCGCCCCTGGTAGAGCCGAGCCCGTGCTCGGCTCAGCGCGCAGCCCACGTGGCCAGCGCTTCAGCGCAGTCCCGCTCATCCTTGAACAACAGCAGGTCGTCGGCTCGGGTGCGGCCTCGGTTCAGCGCCGCTACCGGCAACCCTGCCTTCGCGGCCGCCTGCACGAAGCGGAAGCCGGAATAGACCATCAGTGACGAGCCCACCACCAGCACGGCGTCGGCCTGCTGCAGGTGATCGTGCACCGCCGCCACCCGTTCACGCGGCACGTTCTCGCCGAAGAACACCACATCCGGCTTCAGCAGGCCGCCGCAGTACGGACAATCGGGCACCACGAACGTGGAGAAATCGGTCTCCAGATCGGCATCGCCATCGGGCGCGATACCGGCATCCAGCGCATCCCAGCCCGGATTGGCCTCCAGCAGCCGCTGCTGGAAATCCTCGCGGCCACTGCGGCGCTCACAGCTCATGCAGCGCACCCGGTCCAGGCGGCCATGCAGGTCGATCACCTTGTGGCTGCCGGCGCGCTGGTGCAGGCCGTCCACGTTCTGGGTCAGCAGCAGCTGCAGCTTGCCGCTGATTTCCAGTGCGGCCAGGGCCTGGTGGGTACCGTTGGGCCGGGCCAGGCCGAAGCGCGGCCAGCCCAGCAGGCTGCGCGCCCAGTAGCGCTGGCGGGTACCCGCTTCGCCCATGAACGCCTGGTAGGTCACCGGCGGCGTGCGTTTCCACTGGCCGTCGGTATCGCGATAGTCGGGAATGCCCGAGGCGGTGCTGCAACCGGCGCCGGTCAGCACGAACAGGCGCTGGGCGCGGTCGATGAAGTCGGTCAGCGGCGAGGTCATGGCTGCCAGATGGGGGCGCCGCAGCGCCCGTGCAAGCGCCGGCTCAGGCGGCCGGCAGCGGCGGCACCGCGATCGGGTGGCCGTCCTCGTCCAGCGCGATCATCACGAAGTGGCCGCGGGTACACAGCTTGCGCTCACCGCTGTGCAGGTCCTCGGCGACCAGTTCCACCTCGACCTTCATCGAGCTGCGCCCGACTTCGACGATGCGGCCGATGGTTTCCACCATCTGGCCGATGCGGATCGGCAGCTTGAAGTCGACCTGGTCGCTGCGCGCGGTCACCACGGTGCGGCGCGAATAGCGGGCGGCGGCCAGGAAGGCGGCCTTGTCCATCCACGCCAATGCCTGGCCACCGAACAGGGTGCCGAGGTGGTTGGTGTGGTTGGGGAAGACGATTTCGGCCATGCGCACTTCGGTGGGCGGCACGGTCTCGGGGATCGGGGTCATGGGGGGGCTTCGGTGTGGGGTCCGTCAATTTTAAGCCAGGCCCCGTGCAGGCGACGCTACACTGCGCCACGCCCACTGCCAGGACCGCCCATGCCCGCACTTTCCGACCTGCTGGCCTTTGCGCTGGTTTCGCTGGCCATGGTGCTCACGCCCGGGCCGAACATGATCTACGTCATCTCGCGCTCGATCTGCCAAGGGCCGCTCGCCGGGCTGATCTCGCTGGGCGGGGTGGCGCTGGGCTTCGTGTTCTACATGCTGTGCGCGGCACTGGGCATCACCGCCCTGCTGATGACCGTGCCGTTCGCCTATGAGGCGCTGCGCATCGGTGGCGCGCTGTACCTGCTGTACCTGGCGTGGCAGGCACTGAAGCCCGGCGGCCGTTCGCCGTTCGCGGTGCGCGAGCTGCCGCAGGACAGCCCGCGCAGACTGTTCACGATGGGCTTGCTGACCAATCTGCTGAACCCGAAAGTGGCGGTGATGTACCTGTCGCTGCTGCCGCAGTTCCTGCATCCGGACAGCGAAGGCAGTGTGCTGATGCAGTCGATCGTGCTGGGCTGCACCCAGATCCTGGTCAGCGTCAGCGTGAACGGCCTGATCGCGCTGGCCGCCGGCAGCATCGCCGGCTTCCTGGCCGCGCGCCCCACCTGGCAGAGCGTGCAGCGCTGGCTGATGGGTACGGTGCTGGCCGGGCTGGCGGTGCGCATGGCGGTGGAAGGACGGCGCTAGCGCTTTGTAGAGTCGAGCCATGCTCGACTTTCTTGCGAACAGCAGTCGAGCACGGCTCGACTCTACAAAAGCCAGGCGCGCAACAAAAAACCCCGGCATTGGCCGGGGTCTTTCGTTGCAACAGGCCTGACCGGTTCGATCAGAAGTTCATGTCGAAGGCGACTTCGCCCTGCACGCCGACCTGGTAGGCCGAGACGCGGCGTTCGAAGAAGTTGGTCAGTTCCTGCACGTCCTGCAGTTCCATGAACGGCAGCGGGTTGCGCACGTTGTACTTCTTTTCCATGCCCAGCTTGGCGAAGTGCTGATCGGCACAGTGCTGCAGGTACTGGCGCATGTCACGGGTCGAGATGCCGGCCACGCCGCCGGACAGCACGTCCTCGGCGAACTGCACTTCGCATTCGATGGCTTCGGCCAACATGTCGTAGACCTGCTGCTTCATCTCGTCGTCGAACAGGTCCGGCTCTTCCTCACGCACCACGCGCACCGATTCGAAGGCGAACTCCATGTGCGCGCTTTCGTCGCGGAACACCCAGTTGGTGCCCGAGGCCAGGCCCGGCAGCAGGCCGCGCGAACGGAAGTAGTACACGTAGGCGAACGCAGCGAAGAAGAACAGGCCTTCGATGCAGGCGGCGAAGCAGATCTGGTTGAGCAGGAACTGGCGACGCTGTTCGCGGGTCTCGATGCGGGTCAGGTCCTGGATCGAGTCGATCCACTTGAAGCAGAAATCGGCCTTCTTCTTGATCGAGTCGATGTTCTCCACCGCCGAGAACGCCTTGGCGCGCTCTTCCGGATCCGGCAGGTAGTTGTCGAGCAGGGTCAGGTAGAACTGCACGTGCAGCGCTTCTTCATAAAGCTGGCGCGACAGGTACATGCGCGCTTCCGGCGCATTGAGGTGCTGGTACAGGTTCAGCACCAGGTTGTTGGACACGATCGAATCGCCGGTGGCGAAGAACGCGACCAGGCGATGGATCAGGTGGCGCTCACCCGGCGACATCTTGCTGTGCAGGTCGGTGATGTCGATCTGGAAGTTGATCTCTTCCACCGTCCAGGTGTTCTTGATCGCATTCCGGTACATGTCATAGAACTGCGGGTAGCGCATCGGGCGCAGGGTCAGTTCAAAACCGGGATCGAGCAGCATCTGCTTGGGCTTGTCGGCCATGGGTGTTTCCTTGAATTCTCGGGTCAAAACGCCGGGCATGGCCCGGCGCTACCTTGGTGTTTCCGTGCTGCAGCCGAGCATGGCTCGGCTCTACAGGTGCGAGGTGCCGGCGGGGCCGGCACGGCGCGTTTTACTGGCAGGCCTCGCAGGCTTCCGGGTTTTCCAGCGAGCAGGCGATGGCTTCGTCCGGGCTGAACACCTTGGCCGGTGCGGCGGCACTCACCGTGGTCTTGGCGATCTTGGTGGCCGGGCGCGAACGCAGGTAGTAGGTGGTCTTGATGCCCTGCTTCCAGGCGTACATGTACATGGAGGACATCGCGCCGATGTTCGGGCTTTCCATGAACAGGTTGAGCGAGGCCGACTGGTCGATGAAGGCGCCACGCTCGGCGGCCATGTCGATCAGCGAACGCATCGGCAGTTCCCACGCGGTGCGGTAGACCTCGCGCAGCGCTTCCGGGATCTGCGGCAGACCGGCGATGGAACCCTCGGCCAGCTTGATGGCATCGCGCATTTCCGGCGTCCACAGGCCCAGCTTCTTCAGCTCGTTGACCAGGTAGCGGTTGACCTGCAGGAAGTCACCGGACAGGGTCTCGCGCTTGAACAGGTTGGACACCTGCGGCTCGACGCACTCGTAGCAACCGGCGATCGAGGCGATGGTCGCGGTCGGCGCGATCGCGATCATCAGCGAGTTGCGCAGGCCGTGTTCCTTGATGCGCTCACGCAGGGCATCCCAGCGCGCAGTGTCTTCCGGCACCACGTTCCAGGCGTCGAACTGCAGTTCGCCGCTGGCGGCACGGGTGTCGTTGAACGACGGGTGCTTGCCGCGTTCCTGGGCCAGCTCGCAGGAGGTTTCCAGCGCGTGGAAGTAGATCGCTTCGGCGATCTTCTTCGACAGCGCGCGGGCTTCGGCGCTGTCGAACGGCAGGCGCTTGCGGAAGAACACATCCTGCAGGCCCATGCAGCCCAGGCCGACCGGACGCCAGCGCAGGTTGGCGCGGCGGGCGGTTTCGATCGGGTAGAAGTTCAGGTCGATGACGCGGTCGAGCTGGCGCACGGCCAGGCGCACGGTCTCGGCCAGCTTCTCGAAGTCGAACTCGTTGTGCTCGTCGAAGTGGTTGCCCAGGTTGATCGAACCCAGGTTGCACACTGCGGTTTCATCGTTGGAAGTGACTTCCAGGATTTCGGTGCACAGGTTGGACAGGTGGATCACGTTGCCCGGACGCAGGGTCTGGTTGCTGGCGCGGTTGCACTTGTCCTTGAAGGTCATCCAGCCGTTGCCGGTCTCGGCCAGCGTACGCATCATGCGGGCGTACAGCTTGCGCGCGGAGATGGTGCGGTTGGCCTTGCCCTGGGCTTCGGCCTGCAGGTAGGCAGCCTCGAAGGCTTCGCCAAACAGGTCGGTGAACTCCGGCACGACGCGCGGATCGAACAGCGACCATTCCTGGTCGGCCTCGACGCGCTTCATGAACAGGTCCGGCACCCAGTTGGCCAGGTTCAGGTTGTGCGCACGGCGGGCTTCGTCACCGGTGTTGTCACGCAGTTCGAGGAAGTCCTCGATGTCGGCGTGCCAGGTTTCCAGGTACACGCAGGCTGCGCCCTTGCGCTTGCCGCCCTGGTTCACCGCGGCCACGGACGAATCCATGGTCTTCAGCCACGGCACGATGCCGTTGGAGTGGCCGTTGGTCGACTTGATCAGCGAGCCACGCGAACGCACGCGGGTGTAGCTGACGCCGATGCCGCCGGAGAACTTCGACAGCTGGGCGATGTCGCCGTACTTGGCATAGATCGACTCCAGCGAGTCCTGCGGCGAGTCCAGCAGGAAGCACGAGGACAGCTGCTCGTGGGTGGTGCCGGAGTTGAACAGGGTCGGGCTGGACGGCAGGTAGTCCAGGTTGCCCATGCGCTTGTACAGCGCCAGGGTCTCGGACACGTCCTCGCTCAGCGCGCTGGCGATGCGCAGGAAGAACTGCTGCGGGGTCTCGATCACCTTGCGGGTGTGCGGATGGCGCAGCAGGTAACGGTCGTACAGGGTACGCAGGCCGAAGTAATCGAAGTTCAGGTCCAACGCGCCGTCGATGGCGTCGTTGAGCTTGCGTGCATTGGTCTGCACGAAGTTCAGCAGGCGGTCGTTGATCAGGCCGACTTCATGGCCGCGGCTGACCGACTGCGAGAAGGCGTAGATTTCCTGGCCCGAGACTTCCTTGGCGATGTAGTTGGCCAGCAGGCGCGCAGCGAGGCGGCCGTACTCGGGCTCTTCACCGATCAGCAGGGCGGCGGTGCGGATGGACAGTTCGTCCAGCTCGCGGGTGGTGGCGCCGTTGTACAGGCCGGAAATGGTGCGGGTGGCCACGCGCATCGGGTCAACGGCGTGCAGGCCTTCGGAGGAACGCTGCACCGCGCGCACGATCTTGTTCAGGTCCACCAGCTCGGTGGTCCCGTTGCGCTTGGTCACACTCATCGCGTTGGCCGTCGGCGGCGACGTCAACAGGAATTCGCTTTCCTTCTCGATGGTGGCGCTGGATTCGGTGCTCACGGCGTATGTCCTCTTGGCGTGATTGGGGGTGCTCGATGCATCGGGGTGACGCAGCCCGGGACATGACGGCCCAGGATGGCAGGACGGCGTCGCAGGGGATGAGACCCTGCGCCTGCCACTGCCGTTGACGATCGCGGGAGGTATTGCTGCCAGCCCCCAGACCTGGGGTTGCTGCGACCGACGGCCACAAGATAGTGGGGGTAGTGGGGTCCGTCAACGCCAAATGTAGTGAAATTCGGCAATCCCTTGCGCCGCAAGGATCGTGCCATCGGCGCCCTGATCAGACGCTTCAGACCTGCCGGAACGGGCTGCGCAGTCAAGCCCGAAAGGCGTCATTGCGGTGGTACAACGCGCTGCGGAAACGGAACAATGACAGCTTCACATGACAGTGATGAAACTGGCTAGGGACAACCCTGTGGATAGGTGGTGGGCATCCGGTGGACGTCGGGATCACACGCCGGGCAGCGACGCGAGGCCGCATGTGTCGGCCGGGCCGGATGGGCGCCGTTGGGAGCGCGGTTGCGCCCACCCGATAGCCGCGCCGTGCTGTTGTAGAGCCGAGCCCACGCTCGGCTGCTTTTGAATGATGTGCCGAAAAGCAGCCGAGCGTGGGCTCGGCTCTACAAACGGCACTACCCTCACGCCCGGTGCGGGGTGCCCAGGTACTCAGCGCTCTGCATCTCGATCAGGCGCGAGGCGGTGCGCTCGAACGCGCCCTGCAGGCGCTGGCCGGTGTACAGCTCGACTGGCGAGGTGCTGGCGGTGCAGACCAGGTTGACGTGGCGGTCGTACAACTCGTCGATCAGGTTGACGAAGCGGCGCGCGGCATCCTCGTTCAGGCGATCGAAGGCGGGAATGCCGCCCAGCAGCACCGTGTTGAACTCGTGCGCGATCTCGATGTAGTCCGAGGGCCCGCGCGGGCCCTCGCACAGCGCGGCGAAATCGAACCAGGCGATGCTCTTGCCGCGGCCGCGGACCGGAATCTTGCGGCCCTCGATCTCGATGTTGCCGGGCTTGGCCGGTTGGCCGCCGCTCAGTTCGCTCCAGCGCGTGGCCAGCCAGTCGTCGCTGTCGGCGGCCAACGGTGCGCGGTACACCGGCGAGCGGGTCAGCGCGCGCATCCGGTAGTCCTCGGTGCCTTCGGCGTACAGCTCGACGCAGAAGCGCTGCAACAGGCCGATGGCCGGCAGGAAGCTCTCGCGCTGCAGGCCGTTGAGGTACAGGTTCTCCACCGCGGTGTTGGAGGTGGTGACCAGGGTCACGCCCTCGGCGAACAGGCGCTCCAGCAGCCGCGCCAGCAGCATCGCATCACCGATGTCGGTGACGAAGAATTCGTCCAGCACCAGCACGCGCAGGTTGCTGCGCCACTCCTGGGCGATCTTCGCCAGCGGGTCGCTCTGCCCCTGGTGCTCACGCAGGCGCTCGTGGACGCTGCGCATGAAGCGGTGGAAATGCGTGCGGTACTTCTGCTTGATCGGCAGGCCGTCGTAGAACAGGTCGACCAGGAAGGTCTTGCCGCGGCCGACGCCGCCCCAGAAGTACAGGCCCTTCACCGGCTCGGGCTTCTTCCAGAACGCGGACAGGCGGTCCAGCCAACCGTCCTCGGCACTGTCCAGCAGGCCCAGGTGGATGCGGTCCAGCTCGGCCAGCGCTGCATGCTGGGCCGGGTCGTCCTGCCAGTCACCACGGGCGACCCCTTCCGCGTACCGCTGCGACGGGGTCAACTCGGTTGCACTCATGCCGCCGCGCCCAACCAATGCTTCACGCCGTGGGTCAGTGCGCCGCGCAGGTCGATCAGCTTGCGGTGGAAGAAGTGGCTGGTCTCGGGCATGCGCACCAGCTCATGCGGGAACTCCAGCGTGTCCAGCCACTGGTAGACAGCCTGCGGGTCGACGATCTCGTCCTGCTCGCCCTGGATCACCAGCCACCGCGCCGGCGGTACGATGCCATCGAAGTCCCAGCGGCCGGCCGGTGGCGCGATCGAGATCAGCGCCTCCGGCTGCAGCGCGGCAGCCGCCTTCAGCGACACGAACGAACCGAAGCTGAAACCGGCCAGCCACAGCCGGTCGTGCGGGCGCTGGCTGCGCACCCAGGCGGCGACCGCCTTCAGGTCATCCTGCTCGCCCACGCCGCCATCGAAGGTGCCGGCCGAAGCGCCGACGCTGCGGAAGTTGAAGCGCACCGTGGCGATGCCCAGCTCGCGCAGGGTGGTGGCGGTCATGGTGACCACCTTGTTGTGCAGGGTGCCGCCTTCGGTGGACAGCGGATGGCAGACAATGGCCACGATCGGCTGCACCGGCACATCGGCCTTGGGCAGGTCGACGACCACTTCCAGCGGGCCGGCCGGGCCATCCAGTTGGAGACAGGCGGTTTCGCCGGGGGCGACGGGGAACGAGGGCTTGTGCATGGCACCATGATACCGTCCCCCGCCCCTGCCCTGTGCCCGCCCCATGCTCTACCTGTCTTTGGCCGTGATCTGCAGCGTGCTGGTCTCGGTGTTGTTGAAGGTGGCCGGACGCCGCCAACTGGATGTTGCGCAGATGGTCACCTGGAACTATCTGGTGGCGGCAACGCTCACCGCGGTGGTGCTGCAGCCGCCGCTGGATGCGCTGCGCGCGCCGCATGCGCCGTGGCTGTCATTGCTGGCGCTGGCGGTGGTGCTGCCCTCGATCTTCCTGGTGCTGGGCCGCGCAGTGGCGGTGGCCGGCATCGTGCGCAGCGATGTGGCGCAGCGCCTGTCGCTACTGCTGTCACTGGCTGCCGCCTTCCTGTTCTTCGGCCAGAGCGCGACGCCGTGGAAGCTGGTCGGCCTGGCGCTGGGCCTGGTCGCCATGGTGGCGATCAGCCTGCGCCCGCGCGGCCCGGCGGTGGCGTCCTCGCCCGGCGGCTGGGGCTGGCTGCTGGGCGTATGGGGTGGGTTTGCGGTGGTGGACGTGCTGCTCAAGCAGGTGGCGCTGTCGGGCACGCCGTCGATGGCGGCGGTGCTGGCCAGCTTCAGCGTGGCCTTCGTGCTGATGCTGGCCCTGCAGCTGTGGCGGCATGTCAGTGGCCGCAGCCGGCTGGCCTGGCACAACCTGGGCGCAGGCGCGCTGCTGGGCCTGCTCAATGGCGGCAACATCCTGTTCTATGTGCATGCGCACCAGTCGATGCCGGACAACCCGGCCACCGTGTTCGCCGGCATGAACATCGGCGTGGTGGTGCTGGGTGCACTGGTGGGCGTGTTTGCCTTCGGCGAGGCCACCACGAAGTGGAACCGTGCCGGTTTGGCGCTGGCGGTGCTGGCGATCGGCTTGATCGCCTGGGGGTGAGCATGTGCATCGGGGTCAGATCCCATTCCGTGGGAATGGGATCCGACCCCTGACGCGACCATTGCCCCGGGGTCGGATCCCATTCCCACGGAATGGGCTCCGACCCCGGCGTTGAGGGTTATTTGTCGAAACCCAGCAGCAGCGGGTCGTGGTCGGAGCTGCGCCACGGGCCCTGCACGTTGCGGCCCTGGTAACCGCTGGCGTCCTGCTCGTCGGCGTTGCTGTGCCATTCGGCGGCACCGCGCAGGCGCTTGGCCATGCCCGGGCTGAGCAACGCGTGGTCAAGGCGGCCGGTGTAGCCGTTGTAGACGTAGCTGTAGGGATGCTCGACCTTGACGACCTTGAACGCGTCCTGCCAGCCCAGGTCGTGCAGGGTGCGGATCGGGTCTTCCATCGCGTAGGCGTTGAAATCGCCGAGCAGTACCGCGTCCTTTGTACCGGTACCGGTCGGATCCGTCTGCAGCCAGGCATGCAGCTGCTGCGCCGAGGTCACGCGGGTGGCGTTCCAGCAACCCTGGTTGTCGTTGCGGTCGGCGTCGGCGCCGCTTGCGTCGCGGCAGCCCTTCGACTTGAAGTGATTGGCCACCACCACGAACGGCGCGCCCTGCTTGCCCTGGAAGGCCTGCGCCAGCGGCACGCGGCTGTGCTCGACGAACGGGCCGCCGGTCAACGTGGCCGGCGTGCCGACCGGCTGCAGGCGTGAGCTGCGGTAGATGATGCCGACCCGGATCGGGTTGTCGCCGGGGCCGTTGCCGGCATCGACGAAGCGCCAGTCGCCCTGCGCGCCGCGGTCACGGTTGAGCGCATCGACCAGTTCGGCGATGGCCGACTGCGGTCCGTAGCCGTCGTTCTCCAGCTCCATCAGCGCGGCGACGTCGGCGCCCAGCGCGTTGACCGTGGCGACCAGCTTGGCCACCTGCGCTTTGTGCTCGTCCAGCGTGCGGGCGCCGCGCAGGGTCGGGAAGCCGCCGCCCTGGCCATCACCGTTGAAGAAGTTCTCCAGGTTGAAGGCGGCCACGTGCAGGCTACCCGGCACGGTCGGCACTGCGGGGCGCTTGAGTTCCGGCAGTTTCAGCGCACCCTCGACCTGCAGGCGCGGACGGCCCTGCGCGTCCACGCGCACGATGCCCTCCACATTGCGCAGCTGCATGCCAGTGCGCAGCACCGGGTTGCCCGGCAGGTAGGCCACGCTGGCCGGATCGCGGGCATCGCTGCCATCGTCCAGCACCAGGCGACGACGCTGGTTGTCGGCCATCACCTGCTCATAGCCGGCCGTACCCGGCGCGGCCACTTCGGTCGGCTGCCAGAGGCGGCCATCGAAGGCCACGGTGAGCTGGCCGAAGCGCTCCAGGCCATCGGTGCCGGCCAGGGTGAGCGGTGCGGCGATGCGCACGCGCTGTCCATCCAGCGCGCGCCAGTCGGCTGGCGCGGCGGTCAACACCACGCTGGCGCTGCTGCGCGCAGCGGGCGGCGTCGCGACCGGCGTGGCCTGCGGCTGGGCCTGGGCGATGGCGCCGGCCGGCAGCAGCAGGGACAGGGCAAGGGCGAGGGAGCAGCGGCGCATCGACGGGCGATTCCTGGGAAGAGGGCGCACAGACTAACCCTGAAATGCGAAACGCCGCCTGCGCAGCGGGGGCATATGAGCGATCAGGCCTCGGTGGGCAAAGCTTGGTAGGTGGTAGAGCCGAGCCCAAGCTCGGCTGCGCCTGGCCACACCGTGCGCAGAGCAGCCGAGCGTGGGCTCGGCTCTACAGGAAGCGGCGCGTTGCGGCGGCTATTTCAGGTTGCCCAGCATCCAGTCCACGGTGGCGTGGATCTGCTCCTCGGTCAGGGCCGGGTTGCCGCCCTTGGGCGGCATGATGCCGCCGTCGGGGCCGGTATAGCCCTCGATGGCATGCTTGTAGAGCGTGTCCTTGCCCTGCGCGATGCGCTTGTCCCAGTGCGAATGGTCCAGCGTCGGTGCCATGCCCACGCCGGTGGTGTGGCAGGCGGTGCACAGGTTGTCGAAGATCACCTTGCCATCCTTGGTGCCGCCGTAGGCCACCTGCGACGCGGCCTTGGCCAGCGCGGCGGCCTTGGCGGCAGCCTGCGCGGCGGCGCCGGTGCTGCCGGCATAGACTGCACCGGTGGGCGAGATGCGCTGTTCGGTGCGTTTGGCCGCGGTCGGCGACACCTCGGGCGGAATCCGGGTGTGGATGTAGGCGGCAAGGAGAATGAGGCCGAGGGTGATGGTCGCCAGCAGCGCGATCACCATGGAGAAGCGTTTCAGGAACTCCAGATCGTAATTCCGCACTCTTCGTTACCCCTGGCTGATAGTCGTTGGACCACGGCTGAGCGACTGCGTGATGGGCCGAGTATAGAACGCACTTTGCGTGCGACAACAGGCGTCACTGCTGATGCGGCGCAGCATGCCCACCCGGTAGTGCCGGCCGCTGGCCGGCATCACCCTCCTGCCAGATGGATCGTGCAGAAGCCGGCCAGCGGCCGGCGCTACCGGATTGCCGGGGCGCCGATCGCGCGCAGGCAGAAGCTGCAGATCGCATCCACCAGCGCGTCTTCGTCGCGGTGCGCTTCGCGGCTGGGTGCGGTCGGGCCGACCATCGCTTCGGTGAAGGCACCCACCAGGCAGGCGGCGGCCACATGCGCGTCCTGCGCAGGCAGCTCACCGGCCGACACGCCCTCCTCCACCAGCCGCAGGAACACGTCGCCGAATGCGCGACGACCGCGCATGCGCTCGGCTTCCACATCCGGGTCGACCGGTTCGACGATGAAGGCGTGCGCGAGCCCCGGCCCGGCCAGGGCACGGCGGACGAAGGCGGTGATCGCCAGCCGCAGCCGCTCGCTGGCCGCCTCCGGGCCACTGGCGATCCGCTCCATGATCGCGACCTCGTGGGCCACGGCGGCATTGAGGACTTCCACGAACAGCTCCGCCTTGGATGGGAAATGCCGGTAGATCAGGCCGGTGGACACCCCCGCCTGGGTTGCCACGGCCGTCACCGGGGCATTGCGCCAGCCGCCAGTGGCGACCAGCTCGCGGGTGGCCAGCAGGATCCGTTCTCGGGCGCCCGCCAGGCGTTCTTCCATCAATGCAGAGCGTTTATAGGCCATGTTCTGATTCTAGTTTCAATTTTTGAATTCGTATTCACTTCTTACCCGAACCCCGCTACGCTGGGGCCATCGCCCGTGTAGGTGACGGTCCTGCAGACCGCCGCCCACTCCCCCGCCGGGTGCGTCCATTCCTGCCATCCCGCCGTGGAGCCACCACAATGCACGTGCCATCCCTGAACTTCGATCTTGGCGAAGACATCGACCTGCTGCGCCAGAGCGTGGCCCATTTTGCCGCCGCCGAGGTCGCGCCGCTGGCCGCCGAGGCCGATGCCAGCAACCAGTTCCCGCTGGCCCTGTGGCCGAAGCTGGGCGAACAGGGGCTGCTGGGCCTCACCGTGGAAGAAGCATACGGTGGCACCGGCATGGGCTACCTGGCCCATGTGGTGGCGATGGAAGAGATCTCGCGCGCTTCCGGCGGCATCGGCCTGTCCTATGGCGCGCACTCCAACCTGTGCGTGAACCAGCTGCGCAAGAACGGCAACGAGGAACAGAAGCAGCGCTTCCTGCCCGACCTGTGCAGCGGCGCCAGGGTGGGCGCGCTGGCGATGAGCGAACCGGGCGCCGGTTCGGACGTGGTGTCGATGAAGCTGCGCGCGGACAAGCGCGGCGACCGCTACGTGCTCAACGGCAACAAGATGTGGATCACCAACGGCCCGGATGCCGACGTGCTGGTGGTCTACGCCAAGACCGACATGGAGGCCGGCGCCAAGGGCATCACCGCGTTCCTGGTCGAGAAGGGCATGAAGGGCTTTTCCACCGCGCAGAAGCTGGACAAGCTGGGCATGCGTTCTTCGCCCACCTGCGAGCTGGTGTTCCAGGATTGCGAGATTCCTGAAGAGAACGTGCTGGGCCAGGTTGGCGGTGGCGTGCGCGTGCTGATGTCCGGCCTGGACTACGAGCGCGTGGTGCTGTCCGGTGGCCCGCTGGGCCTGATGGCCGCGGCCATGGACGTGGTGATGCCGTATGTGCACGAGCGCCACCAGTTCGGCGAGCCGATCGGCAGCTTCCAGCTGATCCAGGCCAAGATCGCCGACATGTACGTGGGCCTGGGTGCCTGCCGCGCGTATGTCTATGCCGTGGCACGCGCCTGCGACCAGGGCCGCACCACCCGCCAGGACGCCGCCGGTGCCATCCTGTACGCCGCCGAGAAGGCCACCTGGCTGACTGGCCAGGCGATCCAGATCCTGGGCGGCAACGGCTACATCAACGAATACCCGACCGGCAGCTTGTGGCGCGATGCCAAGCTGTATGAGATCGGCGCCGGCACGTCCGAGATCCGCCGCATGCTGATCGGCCGCGAACTGTTCCAGCGCACCCTGTAAGGCCACTGCGATGACCGTATTGAGCACCCAGCTGCAACCAGGCAGCGAAACGTTTGAAAGCAACCGCGCGGCCATGCAGGCCGTGGTCGACGACCTGCATGCCACCCTCGCCCGCACCGCGCTGGGTGGCAGCGAAGCCGCACGCGCCAAGCACACCGCGCGCGGCAAGCTGCTGGTGCGCGACCGCATCGACGCCCTGCTCGACCCGGGCAGCGCGTTCCTGGAAATCGCGCCGCTGGCCGCGCACGGCATGTACGAAGACACCGTGCCGGCCGCTGGCGTAGTGGCCGGCATCGGCCGCGTCAGTGGCGTGGAATGCGTGATCGTGGCCAACGATGCCACGGTCAAGGGCGGCACCTACTACCCGATGACGGTGAAGAAGCACCTGCGCGCGCAGGAGATCGCCGAGCAGAACCACCTGCCGTGCATCTACCTGGTCGATTCCGGTGGCGCGTTCCTGCCGCTGCAGGACGAAGTCTTTCCCGACCGCGACCATTTCGGCCGCATCTTCTACAACCAGGCCAACCTGTCGGCACAGGGCATTCCGCAGATCGCCTGCGTGATGGGCAGCTGCACCGCTGGTGGTGCCTATGTGCCAGCGATGAGCGACGAGACGGTGATCGTGCGCGAGCAGGGCACGATCTTCCTCGGCGGCCCGCCGCTGGTGAAGGCGGCCACCGGCGAAGTGGTGACGGCCGAGGAACTGGGTGGTGCCGATGTGCACACGCGCATCTCCGGCGTGGCTGACCACATGGCCGACAACGACCTGCAGGCACTGGCACGGGTGCGCGCGATCATCGCCCAGCTCAACTGGCGCAAGCCGGAACCGGCCATGGCGGTGCAGGCGCCCGAGGAACCGCTGCTGCCGGCACACGAACTGTACGGGGTGATCCCGGCCGATACGCGCAAGCCCTACGACGTACGCGAAGTGATCGCGCGGCTGGTCGATGGCTCACGCTTCGACGAATTCAAGCCGCGCTACGGCGCAACGCTGGTCACCGGCTTCGCCCATCTGAACGGCTACCCGATCGGCATCATCGCCAACAACGGCATCCTGTTCTCCGAGTCGGCGCTGAAGGGTGCGCACTTCATCGAGCTATGCACCCAGCGCAACATCCCGCTGGTGTTCCTGCAGAACATCACCGGTTTCATGGTCGGTCGAAAGTACGAACAGGGTGGTATCGCCAAGGACGGGGCCAAGCTGGTGATGGCAGTGGCCTGCGCCAAGGTACCCAAGTTCACCGTGGTGATCGGTGGCTCGTTCGGTGCCGGCAACTACGGCATGTGCGGCCGTGCATACTCGCCGAACTTCCTGTGGATGTGGCCGAACGCGCGCATCGGCGTGATGGGTGGCGAACAGGCCGCCAGCGTGCTGGCCACGGTCAAGCGCGATGGCATCGAGGCCAAGGGCGGCCAGTGGCCGGCAGCGGAGGAAGACGCGTTCAAGGCGCCGATCCGCGACCAGTTCGAGCAGCAGGGCCACCCGTACTACGCCAGCGCGCGCCTGTGGGACGACGGCGTGATCGATCCGGCCGACACCCGCCGGGTACTGGCCCTGGCGCTGTCGGCCAGCCTCAACGCCGCCCCGCAGCAGACGCGCTTCGGCGTGTTCCGCATGTAACCCGTGCCATGACCGAGCACGCTCCCATGAAGCCCGTTGCCATGTTCACCAAAGTCCTGATCGCCAATCGCGGCGAAATCGCCTGCCGCGTCATCGCCACCTGCCGCCGCCTCGGCATCGCCACCGTGGCGGTATATTCCGATGCCGACCGCAACGCGCGCCACGTGCGCCTGGCCGACGAAGCCATCCACATCGGTCCGGCCGCTGCACGTGAAAGTTACCTGCGCGGCGGCGCCCTGCTCGACGCCGCACGCCTGACCGGCGCGCAGGCGATCCACCCCGGTTACGGCTTCCTGTCCGAGAATGCCGACTTCGCCGATGCCTGCGCCGCCGCCGGCGTCACCTTCATCGGGCCGCCGGCCAGCGCGATCCGCGCGATGGGTGACAAGAGCGCGGCCAAGGCGTTGATGGCCAAGGCCGGTGTGCCACTGACGCCGGGCTACCACGGCGACCAGCAGGAGCCGACGTTCCTGCGCGCGCAGGCCGATGCCATCGGCTACCCGGTACTGATCAAGGCCAGCGCCGGTGGCGGTGGCAAGGGCATGCGCAAGGTCGAACGCAGCGAGGACTTCGTCGATGCACTGGCCAGCTGCCAGCGCGAGGCCGCCTCGGCATTCGGCAACGACCATGTGCTGGTCGAGAAGTACGTCGAGCGCCCGCGCCATATCGAGATCCAGGTGTTCGGCGACAGCCACGGTGAGGCGGTCTACCTGTTCGAGCGCGATTGCTCGGTGCAGCGCCGCCACCAGAAGGTGCTGGAAGAAGCGCCCGCCCCGGGCATGAGCCCCGAACGTCGTGCTGCGATGGGCAAGGCCGCGGTCGATGCCGCGCGCGCGGTGGGCTACGTCGGTGCCGGCACGGTGGAATTCATCGCCGGCCCGGACGGCGATTTCTACTTCATGGAGATGAACACCCGCCTGCAGGTCGAGCACCCGGTGACCGAGTACATCACCGGCACCGACCTGGTGGAGTGGCAGCTGCGCGTAGCCTCGGGCCAGCCGCTGCCGCTGCGCCAGGAGCAGCTGGCGATCCACGGCCACGCCATCGAGGCGCGGCTGTATGCCGAAGACGCCGACCGTGGTTTCCTGCCGTCCACCGGCCTCCTGCGCCGCCTGCGCCTGCCGGCGCCGTCGACTCATGTGCGCGTGGATACCGGTGTCGAGGAAGGCGACAGCATCACGCCGTACTACGATCCCATGATTGCCAAGCTGATCGTCTGGGACGTGGACCGCGACGCCGCGCTGCGCCGCATGAGCCAGGCCCTGGCCGACTGCCAGGTGGTGGGCGTGACCACCAATGCCGGTTTCCTGCGCCGCCTGGTGAACACCGATTCGTTTACCCATGCCAAGCTGGATACCGCGCTGATCGAGCGCGAGCAGGCCGCATTGGGCCGGGTGGGTGACAGCGATGATGCGCTGTGGCTGCTAGCGGCGGTGGCCGCCGTGGCCACTACTGCAGGTGCAGCCAGCGATGCGCGCGACCCGCATTCGCCGTGGCAGGCGCAGGACGGCTGGCGCCTTGGCGCGCCCGCGCCGCGCGTGCTGCCGCTGCAGCAGGGCGAATGCCGGCACTCGCTGAAGGTGTGGGCGCAGGCCGATGGCTGGCGCGTGCAGTGCGATGACGCGGCACCCGTGCAGGTGATCGGCACCGCCGATGTGCGGGGGCTGGCGGTGCAGCTGGGTGGGCGCCGCTGGACACTGCAGCTGCTGCGCGACGGTGACCAGCTGTACCTGTTCGGCACCGACGGCCAGCACCGTTTCACCCTGCATGATCCGGTGAGCGAATCGGACCACGCCGTGGCCGATGCCGGCAGCCTGCTGGCACCGATGCCCGGGAAGATCGTGGCCACGCTGGTCGCCGCCGGTACCGAGGTCAAGCGCGGCACGCCGCTGGTGGTGCTGGAAGCGATGAAGATGGAGCACACCCTGCAGGCGCCGGCCGACGGCACGGTGAAGGGCTACCGCGCCAAGGCCGGTGACCAGGTCAACGACGGCGCGGTGCTGGTGGACTTCGAAGCGGCGTGAGCGCCGGGGCGACGGTCGCTCAGCGGTCGTCGCCCGCCGTCACCCGACCAGCGGGATCGAATTCTGCCGTGTCCAGTGTGGCACTGCGCCAGCCCAGGCCGCAGATGACCATCGCGCTCTGGCCGATGCCATCGAAGCCGAAGGCACGATCGACATCGGCATCGTTGATGGCTGCGGTGACGAAGGCGGCCAGGCCGCGCTCGGTCGCGCACAGGTACAGCAGCTGCGAGATGTGGCCGACGTCCAGCGTCACCGCACGATGCGCCTTGGCGTGGTTGCGGTACTTCCAGAAGCAGCGGTCATAGCGCGGCGCCAGCACCAGCAGCGCCGGCGCATCGGCGAACCACGCCTGCCCGGACAGCATCCGCCGCGCCAGCGCCGGCAGTGCCTGCGGCGGTGGCGAGGGCAGCGGCAGCACGGCGTGCTGCACCGGGTGGTAGTGGTACAGGCCCGGTGCCAGTCCTTCCACGTTCTGCACCAGCAGGAAGCCTTCGGTGGGATGCAGGCCGCCACCGGAAGGCACGTTCTTCTTCAGGAACTCGGTATCGCGCTCGACCTTCTGCACCGCGTGCGCCATCAGCGTGCGCTGCAGCACCTGGGCCAGCAACGGCAGCGGCAGCGCGCGCTGCGGGTCGAAATTGCGGCAGGTGGTGCGGCGCGCCAGCAGTGCGTCGAACGCGGCCTCTTCGCTGCGCGGCAGCGGCTGGTAGTCGCCCTGCATGGGCTGCACCACCGGCGGCGGCGGCCCGAGGCGCTGGCGCAGGCCGGCAGCGGTGTCCAACCCCTGCCGGCGCATGTCCTCCACGCTGTCCACGGCCTGCCAGCGTGCATGGCGATGGGCCAGTGCAGCCAGCGGCCACCACTGGCTGCGCCGCAGCGCCTCGTCGCGCAGCTGGTGCCCCACCTCGCTCGGCGGGTCGGTCAGCAGCAGGCCCTGCTCGACCAGGCGGGCCAGCATCGCCGGGGAAGCATCGGCGGGCGGTTCGCTCCAGCGGTGCGCGCTGAGCTCGCCCAGCAGCTGGCGCTCCTCGGCGTCCACCGGCAGTGGCTGGTCCAGATGCGCGGCCAGCGCCACCCAGCTGATCTGGCTGTCCATCTCGGCGTGGCCGGCCAGCATCGCGCGCAGGTCCAGGGTGACCGCCTCGCGGGGCTCGAACATCAGGCTGGCGCAGCGGCGCAGGCGCATCGGTTTCCTTCCTTCTGCCGCACAACCGGCATAGCAGCAACGACCGCGGCGCGGCCAACTTTAGCGATGTGCACAGCGCGGCCCTCAATGGCAGGCTGTCGCGGCCGATACGAGAAACTCCACTTACGGACGATCCCCATGAGCACCCATCCCCGCCTTTCCGCCGCAGACGCCAGCCTCCTGCTTGACCACCTGATCGGCAATGACGACTTCCGCAGCCACTTCACCGCGTCGCCAGCCAAGGCGCTGGCCTCGATCGGGCTGGACGGTGCCGTTGGCGAGAACGACTGCATGAAGATCGGCACCCTGGCCTCGGTCGAGGAGCTGAGCCAAGTGCGTGACGGGCTGCAGGCCCACCTGTCCGGGTCGGTGGCGGCCATGACCGTGGTGTTCTGCTTCGAAGCCGGCAAGGTCGGCGAGCGCATCGACGGTTGACCCGCCATCAGGGCGCGCCGGCCGTGGCCGGCGATGCCCACGTGGACACGTCATGCACGTTCAGTGGTTGCCAGACCTGCATGGCGGTGACCTCGGCAATGGCCTGGCCGCGATGCTGGGACAGCCAGGCCTGCTCGCGGCGTACCGCGGCTTCATTGCCCTGTGCGCGCAGCGCGAGCAGCAGCACGACGTGTGCCTGCACCGGCTCGCTGCCATCGAGCATCGGCTCGATCAGCGCGCGGGCTGCATCGGGCCGCTGCATCTGCAGTTCGTCCATGGCGCTGACGATGCGCAGCCAGCGGTCCGCGACCGGACTGCGCAGGCTGCGCAGCAGGGGCCGCTGCTCGTCCAGCCAGCGCCTGGCCAGTTCGAACTGGCCCTGCCGCTGCGCCAGGTGGACCAGTGCCAGCCATTGCAGGCCACGGGCATGCAGCATGGGATCATCACGCTCCTGCAGCATCGGCTGCAGCAGCGCCGCAATGGCCTGCAGCCCGGCACGGTCAGCGCTCGGGCACAGCGCCGCCACGCTGGCGTGCTGCAGGCGCTGCTGCACCTGAAGATCGATCAGCGTCGGCGCCGCTGCATCTTCGCGTATCGCCTGCTGCATGGCCGCGCAATCGCGCTGCGCGGCCGCCAGCAACAACTGCGCACGCAGCTTCATCCGCTGCTGCAGGGCATCGCTGGCATGGATCTGCGGTAACAGCTTCGCTGCCTTGGCGTACTGCCCCTGGGCCACCAGCACATCCACACCGGTCTCATCGGCGTCATCACGGCCGCGCAGGACCTGCGCCTGGGCCAGCGTTTCGGCAGCGAGCTGCGGTTGGTTGGCAGCGATCTGTATCCGCACCAGATGGACCAGCGGATACAGCCGCAGCGGATCCTGCGGTACTGCGGCCGCACGCGCATAGGGTTCGGCCTCGCTGAACTGGTTGGCCTGTAGCAGGTACCAGGAGGTGTTGGACAGCCCCGCGAACGAATCCGGATAGACCTTGGCCAGCGTGCGCCATTGCTCCAGCGCCCAGCCACCCGGCTCCAGCTCGGCCATCCAGGCCTTCAGGTACAGCCGCTCGCGTGGCGGCAGCCGATCCTGCAGGTCCAGCGCATGCTGCATGGCTTCGCGTGCACGCCGCCCTTCTTCGACGCGCGCATGCAGTTTGGCCACGCCCATGTAGGCCAGGGCGAAACCGGGATCGATATCGATCGCCGCCTGGTACAGGTTGCGCGCCTCCTCGAAGCGCCGCTGGCCCAGTGCACTTTCCGCCAGTGCGAATGCACGCAGTGCGCGCAGATCCTGGGTCGATGCCCGCGGCAGCGGCAACGACTGTTCCAAGCTCGCCACCGATTCGCCCAGTCCGCGACGCAGGCGCCCGACCACGTCGTCCACCGCGAACACCATCTGGTCGGATCGATCCACGGTGGCGGTGAACGTCTGGATCACCTGGCCGCTGCCGGGTGCGGCGACATCGATGGCCAGCTCGTAGCCACCGACCTTCTGCCGCACCGTCGGCAGCAGCACGGCGCGCGCGCCTTCCCGCACCGCCACGTTGGCTGCGGTATCGCGGCTGAGCCGGGTATCGCCCGAGAGCCGCGCCATTTCCAGGCTTTCGCGGATCTTGCCCTCCGACAGCACGTTCACGTAGCGCGACTGCTCCAGCGCGATCCGGATCGCGTGCCGCATCGAGTCGTCGAAGATCGGGTCGCCGGTGAGATTGTCGACATCACCGAGCACCACCCAGTCGCGCTCGGCGAACGCGATCGCCGGTTCCGGCCGCAGCAGCAGCCAGCCGCCCAGCACCGCCACCGCCAGCACCAGGCCTTCGGCGGCCAGCACCAGCGGCTGCCGCCACAACGGCAGGTCGCGGCGGGCCTTGGCATTGGCACGCGGCATGCGCAGCGGTGCGGAGCCGATCTCGCCCACTTCGATCACTTCCTGTACCACCGGCACGCCCTTGAAGCGCCAGCGCCCGTGCGACTTCCACAACAGGCGCGTGCCGCGCTCGCCCAACGCATCGGTGGCACGGCGGGTCAGCGATTCGGCTACCGCCGACAACAGGATCTGGCCGGGCCGCGCCAGCATCATCAGGCGCGCCGCCATCGGCTTGGCCAAGCCTTCCACTTCCATCGACTTGGCGCCGGCGCGGACCGCCTCTGCACTGTTTTCCCAGGTCAGCACGTCACCCACATGCAGGCCGGCACGCGCGCGCAGTTCAATCGCACGCTGCTGGCCCAGCGCATGCAGTTCGCGCTGGTAGTCCAGGGCGAAGCCCAGGGCATCGATGGCGCGCTCGAACAGCATGAACAGGCCGTCCGAACGATCGATCAGCTGGCCATTCCAGCGGTGCTGCAGCACCAGCACCAGGCGGTCGTGTTCCTGGAACAGGCTCGCCGCCGCCACGTCGCCGATCCGCTCGACCAGCTGCAGCGAATCACACAGATCAGTGAACAGCAGGGCGCGTAGCTGTGGGCTATTCGGGGCTGACGTTCCGTTGTCGCCATTCATCGCCTGCATCTCCCTATTGGCCGTCCGGATCATCCACCCAGCGCAGGCAGTTGCCGCCATCACGCTTGGCCCGGTACAGCGCCCGATCGGCGCTGGCATACCACTCGCTCCAGTCCGCGTCGGCATCCAGCAGACTGGCTCCGATGCTGACCAGGCTTACATGCGGCGTGCCATGGCTGCGCTCGAGCAGGCCGTGCACCGCGCTGAGGATGAACTCGGCAGCGTGCTGCACGATCTCGCGGTTGCCACGGCGCAGCATCAGGCAGAACTCATCACCGCCAAGCCGGCAGGCCAGGTCCTGTTCGCCAGCCATCGAGCGCAGGATGTTGCCCATGCTCTGCAGCACGCGGTCGCCGGCCTGGTGGCCGTGGCGGTCGTTGATCTGCTTGAAGCGGTCGCAGTCGATCAGCAGCAGCGCCTGTGGCGGCCCCTCGGCACGCTCGCGGCACTCCTGCAGGTACAGGGTGAGGCCACGGCGGTTGTGCAGGCCGGTCAGTTCATCGGTACGCACCAGCTCGCGGGTGTGGGTCAGCTGGTGGGTAGTGATGTAGAGGTTGTCCAGCGCGGTTTCCAGATCGTGGTTGCGCCGGCGCAGCTGGCTGATCAAGGCCTGTTCGTTGGCCAGCACGCGCATGATCGTGCGGCGCAGGAAATAGGCCACCAGGCCCGGATTGGATTCGACCAGCCGGTGGAAATCAGCCGGCCCCAGTTCCAGCACATCGCAGTCGACCAGCGCGCGCGCGCTCGCGCTGCGCAGGTGGTCGCCGACCAGCAGGCCCAGTTCTCCGAAGAACTCATGCTGCCCGAGTGTCTTGATCACCAGGTCCTCGCCGAAGTCCAGTTCGATCTGGCCTTCGAGGATCACATACATGCGCTCGCCGCGGTGGCCACGCTGGAACAGCCACTGTCCGGCACGGAGCTTGCATGCGCGGGCGAATCTGGCAAACAATGCCACCTCGGCATCTGACAACAGCGCGTGCACGATCTCGGCCATCGCCACCCGGGCGATACCTGTCGTCACATCACTGTTCTCGGCCGCACCCCTGCCGGTCATTCCCTGCACCCGCCGCCAGCGTCCCCTGGTGAGCCGCGGAGCATAGCACCGCTTTAAAGTGTGCGCCCTATCTCATTTTGACCGCTCTGCCGATCTTGATTGATGTGAAGATCGGTGGTGGCCCGTTCTGGTCACGGGCGCCCGGGCAAAACCCCTGCTGGATCAATTCGATGCCGGGTTTCACAGGGTTTCGGCCAACTTGCCGGAACCCGGGGTGCGCCTGATTGACGCTGCCCGCTGGCTGCCCCTTGCATCGATACAACAACGCCGGCGGGTCCCCCGACCGGCCGGCGTTGCCTGGCCCTTCCCTGGCCACCCTGATCGGATTGCCGGCCAGCGGCCGGCACTACCGGATCACGCCGCGCACCGGATCACGCCGCGCGTTCGCTGCGCCCGCCGTGGAACTGCTCTTCCTCGGTCGATCCGGTCAGCGCGGTGGTCGACGACTGGCCCTGCTGGATCGCCTGGGTCACCGCATCGAAATAGCCGGTACCGACCTCACGCTGGTGCTTGACCGCAGTGAAACCGCGCTCGGCCGCTTCGAACTCGGCTTCCTGCAGTTCCACGAACGCACTCATCTGGCGGCGCGCGTAGCCGTGGGCCAGATTGAACATGCCGTAGTTCAACGCATGGAACCCGGCCAGGGTGATGAACTGGAACTTGTAGCCGTAGCTGCCCAGTTCGCGCTGGAACTTAGCAATGGTGGCGTCGTCCAGGTTCTTCTTCCAGTTGAAGCTGGGCGAGCAGTTGTAGGCCAGCAGCTTGCCCGGGAACTTCGCGTGGATCGCCTCGGCGAATTTGCGTGCAAACTCCAGGTCCGGCTTGCCGGTCTCGCACCACACCAGGTCGGCATAGGGTGCATAGGCCAGGCCGCGGCTGATCGCCTGGTCCAGGCCGTTGCGGGTCTTGTAGAAACCTTCGACGGTGCGCTCACCGGTGGTGAACCGCTTGTCGTTGCCGTCGATGTCACTGGTCAGCAGATCCGCAGCTTCGGCATCGGTGCGCGCGACCAGCAGGGTCGGCACGCCCATCACGTCGGCGGCCAGGCGTGCGGCGTTGAGCTTCTCGATCGCCTCGCGGGTCGGCACCAGCACCTTGCCGCCCATGTGCCCGCACTTCTTCACCGAGGCCAGCTGGTCCTCGAAGTGCACGCCGGCGGCGCCGGCCTCGATCATCGCCTTCATCAGTTCAAAGGCGTTGAGCACGCCGCCGAAGCCGGCCTCGGCATCGGCCACGATCGGCTGCAGGAAGTCGATGTCATCCTTGCCTTCGGCGTGATGCAGCTGGTCGGCGCGCAGCAGCGTGTTGTTGATGCGCTTGACCACCGCCGGCACCGAATCAGCCGGGTACAGCGACTGGTCCGGATACATCTGCCCGGCCAGGTTGGCGTCGGCCGCCACCTGCCAACCGGACAGGTAGATCGCCTTCAGGCCGGCCTTGACCTGCTGCATGGCCTGATTGCCGGTCAGCGCACCCAGCGCGTTGACGAACTCGCGCTCGTGCAGTGACGCCCACAGCTTCTCGGCGCCCAGGCGGGCCAGCGAATGCTCGATGTGGACGGTGCCGCGCAGGCGCACCACGTCGGCAGCGCTGTAGTTGCGCTGGATGCCTTCCCAACGCGGGTGGGTATCCCAGTCGTGCTGGATCTGTTCGGCAGTGGGCAGCTTGCTCATGTCTTTCTCCAGTTCGGTTCGTGCGTGCAGCGGGGAGGGAAACGGCGGCAGACGCGGACGGCAGTCAGTCGATGCGTGCGTAGGCCGGCAGGGTCAGGAAATCGGTCAGTTCGTCGCTGCGGCTCAATTCGCCGAGCAGGGCGATGGCCTCGCTGATGCGTGCGCCACCAGGCAGCGCGGCGGTTTCGCCCAGCCGTGCCGGCAGCTGCGCCAAGGTGGAATCCAGCAGGGCCTGGTCGATCGCGGTGCCATCGTCCAGCTGCTGGCCGGGCGTATGCAGCCACTGCCACAACTGGCTGCGGCTGATCTCGGCGGTGGCCGCGTCCTCCATCAGGTGATGGATCGGCACACAGCCGTTGCCATCCAGCCACGCCGCCAGGTAACGCACGCAGACTTCCACGTTGCCTTCGAAGCCGGCACGGGTGATGGTGCCCGGCGGCCGCGCGATCAGTTCATCGCGGCCGACGCGCACGTCCTGGCGCAGCACGCTGTGCTGGTTCGCACCGGGCATGTGTTCGTCGAAGATCGCCATCGCCACCGGAATCAGCGCCGGGTGCGCGACCCAGGTACCGTCGTGGCCGGCGCTGACTTCGCGCAGCTTGTCGGCGCGCACGCGGGCCATCGCCTGCTCGTTGGCGGCGGCATCGTTGTTGATCGGAATCTGCGCGGCCATGCCGCCCATCGCATGCGCACCGCGGCGGTGGCAGGTCTGGATCAGCAGTTCCGAATAGGCCTTCAGGAACGGCTGGGTCATGGTCACCTGGCCGCGTTCGGGCAGCACGCGGTCGGCGTGGCGGCGGAAGGTCTTCAGGTACGAGAAGATGTAGTCCCAGCGCCCGCAGTTCAGGCCGACGATGCGATCACGCAGCGCGTGCAGGATCTCGTCCATCTCGAACACCGCCGGCAGCGTTTCGATCAGCACGGTCACCTTGATCTGGCCGTGCGGCAGGCCGAGCATGCCCTCGATGTGCGACAGCGCGGTCTCCCACAGCGCCGCCTCTTCCATGCTCTGCAGCTTGGGCAGGTAGAAGTACGGGCCACGATCCTTCGCCTGCAGGGTGCGGGCGTTGTGGAAGGCGAACACCGCTGCGTCGAACAGGCCACCGGCAAGGAACTGGCCGTCGACGCGTACGTGCTTCTCGTCCAGGTGCCAGCCGCGCGGGCGCACGATCAGCACCGCCTGTTCGTCGTATGGGCGCAGCGTGTAATGCTTGCCATTGGGGGCGGTGTATTCGAGATCGCCGCGCACCGCCGCGGCCAGCGACTGCTGCCCGGCCAGCAGGTTGCGCCAGGTCGGCGAGGTCGAATCCTCGAAGTCGGCCATGAACACCTTGGCGCCGGAGTTCAGCGCGTTGATGACCATCTTCGGGTCGGTCGGGCCGGTGATCTCGACGCGGCGGTCCTGCAGCGCGGCCGGCAGCGGCGCAACGCGCCAGTCGCCGCTACGGATCGCGGTGGTGTCTTCGCGGAAGTCCGGCAGGCCGCCCCGGTCGAAGAACGCTTGGCGTTCACGGCGGGCCTGCAGCCTCGCCTGCCGGCCCGGCTCCACCGCACGGTGCAGCGACACCAGCAGGGCCAGCAGCGGCGCCGGCAGCAGGGTGTCCTGGCCGGCCACGCGCGTCGCCAGGGCGATGCCGGGAGTAGCCTTGGTGGCGGGAGTGGGAACGGCGGAAGCGACGGCGGACATGGGCGACTCCAGCGATGGGGGAACGTCTCCACGGTGCCGCTGGGCCTCAGTATTTGGCAAAACAGTTTTTGCAATGTTTTACATAAGTTGTGCTAATACTCGTTACACGATGAGCACACGCGCCCCGCCAAGTCCTCGTTTTTCCTACAAATCCGACCGGCTCAAGCCGCTGCGCGCATTCTGCCAGACCGTGCGCCTCGGCTCGGTCTCACGGGCGGCTGAGGCACTTTTCGTCAGCCAGCCGGCCATCAGCCTGCAGTTGCAGGCGTTGGAACGGGAGCTGGGGGTGCCATTGTTCGAGCGCAGCGGGCGGCGCCTGGTGCCCAGCCGCGAGGGCCAGCTGCTGTACGAGATGGCACAGCCGCTGGTGGAGAACCTGGACGGGCTGGAGGCGCGCTTCCGCGACAAGGTGCGCGGCCTGGACGCGGGCGAGCTGAACATTGCCGCCAACAGCTCGACCATCCTGTACCTGCTGCCGAAGATCGTCGAACGCTTTCGCCTGCACCACCCGGACGTGCGCCTGACCCTGCACAACGCGATCAGCGCCGACGGCACCGACCTGCTGCGCGAGGATGCCGCCGACCTGGCGATAGGTTCGATGACCGATGTGCCGGCCGACCTGACCTACGCCCCGGCCTACCGCTTCGAGCAGGTGCTGATCGCACCGCACGATCATCCGCTGGCCAAGGGCGGCGAGCTGGAGCTGGCCGATATTGCACGCTATCCGCTGGTGCTGCCGCCGAAGCGGCAGATCACCTACCGGCTGGTGGACCAGGTGTTCCAGCGCCACCGCATCGCCTACACCGTGGCGCTGGAGGTGGGGGGCTGGGAAGTAATCAAGCAGTACGTGGCGATGGGCATGGGCATTTCCATCGTGCCGGCGCTGTGCCTGAACGAGGCCGACCACGAGCGGCTGGCGGCGCGTTCGATGAAGCGCTGGTTCCCCGAGCGCAGCTACGGGGTGATCGTGCGCCGGGGCAAGGCGTTGTCGGCGCAGGCGCGGGCGTTCATCGAGCTGATCCAGCCGGAGTTGTTCAGTCCGCGCGATTACGATCAGAGCGGGCATTCGGAGCGGTGAGGGGGTTCGGCAGGGCTGCGCCCTGCACCTGCTGAAGCCAAAGCAACAGCAAAAGCCTGCTATCCGTGGATGGCGGGGCGGTGTGGGCGGGCAGGACACGCCGTAAACCCCTCC
>NZ_JAXBQT020000034.1:0-26384 GCF_047520755.2 Stenotrophomonas sp. FR010
TTCAAAATGGGGGCGGGGGGGCCGCAGGCCCGCCAGCGACACCCTCACCCGGCAACGATGTACTGCTGCAGTTGATCCAGCTCCCGCCGCTGCGCATCGATCACCGACTTCACCAGGTCGCCGATGGAGATCACCCCCAGCACCTGCGCGCCCTCCACGACCGGCAGATGGCGGATGCGATAATCGGTCACCAACTGCAGGCAATGCTCCACCTGCTCGCCCGGCGACACCGTCACCACCTGCGACGTCATGATCTCTGCCACCGCCGTATCGCGCGAAGAGCGATCACGCAACACGATCTTGCGCGCGTAATCACGCTCGGACAGGATTCCCACCAGCCGCGGGCCGTCCATCACCAGCACCGCACCGATGCCCTTTTCCGCCATCAACCGGATCGCATCGATCACCGACGCATCCGGCGCGACCGCATGTACTTCAGGAGACTTGCCGTCCAACAGTTGCCGTACCGTGGTCATCTGCCTGCCCTCCCAGGGTGGGTTGCGGGACCGAGTCTGCCACGGACGATGCTAGCCAGGCGTCAACCAGGTACAACGGCCGCTGCTTGGACTCCTCGTACAGCCGCCCCAGGTACTCGCCGATCAGGCCAAGCGCGATCAGCTGCACGCCGCCCAGGAACAGGATCACCGCCATCATCGTCGGCCAGCCCGCCGCCCGGTCGCCATACAGCGCCGCCTTCACGATCACCCACAGGCCGAACACGAAAGCGACGGCCGCGGTTGCCAGCCCGAGGTAGGTCGCCGCCCGCAACGGCACGGTCGAGAACCCGGTGATGCCTTCGAGGGCGAAATTCCACAGCCGCCACAGGCTGAACTTGCTGCTGCCGGCCACACGCGCGTGGCGGTGGTAGGGCACGGCGATCCGCTTGAATCCCACCCAGCTGAAAAGTCCCTTCATGAAGCGGTGGCGCTCGCGCATCCCGCGCAGGGCGTTCAGCGCGCGCGGTGACAGCAGGCGGAAGTCCCCGGTATCGGCCGGAATCGGTGTCCGCGACAGGCGGCCCATCACTCGATAGAACATCGCTGCCGTGGCCCGCTTGATCCAGGCCTCGCCATCGCGGGCCATGCGCGTGCCGTAGACGTTGTCATGCCCTTCGCGCCAGCGCGCGACGAACTGCGGCACCAGCTCCGGCGGGTCCTGGCCGTCGGCATCGAGGATCATCGCCGCACCCTCGTGCACCAGATCCAGGCCGGCGGTCAGCGCCGCTTCCTTGCCGAAGTTGCGCGACAGCTTCAGCGCCGATACGCGTGCATCGGCCTGGGCCAGCCCGGCGATCACGTCCCAGGTGCGGTCATGGCTGCCGTCGTCCACATAGAGGATGTGACCGTCGATGTCGGGCATGCCGTCGAGCACCGCGCACAGCCGTGGATGCAGCAGCGGCAGTGCCAGGGCCTCGTTGTAGGCGGCGATGACGAAGGTAAGCCGTTCGCGGGTCATGGCCGGATTGTACGTTGCCGGCACGTGCCCGGCCCGTCGCCTGCCAATTGCAGCGCCGGGCTCAGTCCTCCGACAGATAGGACGCACCACCCAGCTGGCGCGCCTGGCGTTGGATCCACGCGGCCCGCCGCTGCACATACGGCCCAGGCTTTGCCGCGTTGTAGCGACGCGGTGCCGGCAACACCGCGGCCAGGCGCGCGCTCTCGGCCGGACTCAGCCGGGCCGCGTCCTTACCCCAGAATTTCTGCGCTGCCGCTTGCGCGCCATACACACCATCACCGAATTCGGCAATGTTGGCGTACATCTCCAGGATCCGCTCCTTTGGCCACAGCGCCTCGATCAGCACCGTGTACCAGACTTCCAGGCCCTTGCGGATCCAGCTGCGGCCCTGCCACAGGAACAGGTTCTTGGCCACCTGCTGGCTGATCGTGCTGGCGCCGCGCAGGCGCCCGCCCCTGGCGTTGTGGTCGCGCGCCTTTTCGATGGCCTGCAGGTCGAAGCCGTTGTGGTCGGGGAAGCGCTGGTCCTCGGCCGCCACCAGCGAGATCGGCAGGCTCGGTGCCATCTGGTCGACGTCGCGCCACTGGTAATGCAGCCGATAGGACCAGTCGGCCTCGCCCAGCGCCTCGCCATAGCGCCACAGCATCACCATGGACACCGGCGGGTCGATGAACCGCAGCACCAGCACCTGCAGGCAGCTGAAGGCGGCCAGCAGCACCGGCAGCCACAGCAGCCGCTTCCAGCGCCAGCGTCGCCGGCGCGGCGCGGCGACCACGGCCTCTACCTTGTGCTGCTCTCCCGCTGCCCCCATTACTGGTGCATCCTTCTTCTGTCTGGTTGTCGGCGCATTATCCGGCAACCGCCCCCGTTTACGCGCGATGTGAGCCGATGACCGCCAACCCCGATTCCCTGATCCGTTTCCTGCTCCCCGACGCCGGCGTGCGTGGCGTGCATGTGCACCTGCAGGCCACCTGGCAGGAAATCCTGTCCCATGCCGCCTACCCGGACGCCGCTGCCGAACTGCTTGGCGAGGCCTGCGTCGCCTCGGCGCTGTTCACCGGCCACACCAAGATCGACGGGCGCCTGTCGGTGCAGCTGCGGAGCAGCACCGCGCTGCGCACCCTGTTCGCCGAATGCACCGCCGCCGGCACCCTGCGCGGTATCGCCCAGCTCAGCGAGGGTGGCGACGCACCGCGTGACCTGTCCCGCCTCGGTGATGACGCAATTCTCGCCATCACCATCGAGAACCCCGGCCTGGACCCGCGCGAGCCGCAGCGCTACCAGAGCCTGGTCGCGCTGACTGCGCCGGAACTGGACGAGGCCTTCGAGGACTACTTCCGCCAGTCGGAGCAGCTGCCGACCCGCCTGCTGCTGGCCGCCGACCGCAACGGTGCCGCCGGCCTGCTGCTGCAGAAGCTGCCGGGCGACGAAGGCGACGAGGATGGCTGGGCCCGCGCCAGCGCCCTGTTCGAAACCCTGGGCAAGGCCGAACTGCTGGCGACCCCGGCCGAGCAGCTGCTGCACCGCCTGTTCCACGAGGAGCGGCCGGAACTGCTGGGCGACAAGCCGCTGTCCTTCGCCTGCTCCTGCTCGCGCGAGCGGGTGGCTGGCATGCTGCAGTCATTGGGCGAGGACGAAGCCCGCGCGGCCGCCGAAGCCACCGGCGCCGTCGAGGTGCGTTGCGAATTCTGCGGGCGTGAGTATCACTTTCCATTGACGGAGTTCGGCATGCTGTTCCACGGCGCCCAGGGGGCTGTAGCGGCGCCTGAACGACTTCAGTAAACGGCAGTCTTGTACCTGGGGAGGATCAAGGCTTGTTAAGAATTCATAAACACCCTAGGATCGAGTTCCCGTCCCCACGGGAACTTCCGTTGTCCGTCCCTGTCTGAACTGGTCCGATGCGTACCTTCCTGCGTCTACCGCTGGCCCTGCTGATCGCCCTTGGCGCGATCACGGGCGTGCATGCGCAGAGCAAGGACACCCGCACCGTGTTGCCGGTATGGAACAAGGGCAGCGGCAAGGTCGAGGCGCTGCTGTACCTGGAGCCGACCGGCGAACAGGCAGCCGGCGCCCGCTGGCATTTCGGCCGCAATTCGCTGGACGCGGCCTTTGGCCTCTCCTCCGGCGATTCGCTGGGCCTGCTCTGCAACAGCAGCAGCGGCACCAGCATCAGCGGCCTGGCCAGCCATTGCATGCTGGCCAGCCTGGGCGACGAGGACGATCTGAACAGCCGTCGTTTCAGCGGTACCGCCGCGCTGAACCGCGGCAACAGCCGCCTGGGCATCACCGCCGGCACCGGCCGTGAAACCCTGCCCGCCTGGTTGTCGGGCCCGAACAAGACGCCCTCGCTGCGCGCCGAGCAGAACGATCTGACCGTGTTCGCGCAGAAGAACATCGGCCGCGAAGGCTTCGTCTCCATCGCCGGTACCTACGCCAAGGCACGCCTGGTACCGCTGGCCGACGCTTCGCCGGCCATCGTCGATCGCTGGGACAGCAAGAGCCTGAGCATCGGTGCCGGTTACGGCAACTTCACCGGCAGCATCATCGGCCGCGTGGTCGACGTGCCGGGCAAGCCCGGCAAGTTCGAAGGCCTGGGCATCGGCCTGACCTGGCGTACTCCGTGGTCCGGCCAGCTGACCGTCGGCGCCGAGAACGTGATCAGCCGCGGCAAGAATCCATTCTCCCCGCGCAACGAAAGCAACGACGACGGCACCGTGCCGTACGTGCGTTACGAACAGGATCTCTGATCCCCTCAATCAGGTTCAGCAACGATATTCCCGAAGGCGCCGAAAGGCGCCTTTTTGCATCTGCGTGCCTGGCTCGCACTCGCATGAGCGGTATCGACGGTAGAGCGTATCGACATATTGGGATACATATCAGTCGAAACTTTTTTCATCATTCTGTGTTAACAAACGAGGCAGATCAGCATGACCATACCGGCAACCCGTTGATTGGGCTGGGAAAAGCGCTTTTTTACCAAAATCACAGACTTCATTAACACAGCTTTAATTCTTGGCGAACGCCCGTTACTATCGGGTCAGCCTCGCGATTTGGGAGCGCTTTTTCGCTCCCCCGCCGGGCACTAACCCCAGCCAAGATTTCTTGGAGAGAGAGAGAGCCAATGAAACTCAAGTCCAGCCAGCTGCGTGACGCAGTTGTGATCGCGCTTGTCGCCGGTGCCACCACCGCGACGGCCCACGCCCAGGAAGCGACCAACCTCGACCGCATCGAGGTCACCGGTTCGCGCATCCGTCAGGTCGATACCGAAACCGCCCAGCCGGTGTTGAGCCTGAGCCGCGCCACCATCGAAAAGAGCGGCTTCAAGACGGTTGCTGACGTGCTGCAGAACATTTCTGCCGCCGGCAGCCCGGCCATCAGCCGTTCCGAACCGCTGTCCTCCGGTGAAATGGTCGGCGGCTACTACATCGACCTGCGCAATCTGGGTGCACAGCGCACCCTGATCCTGGTCGACGGCAAGCGCCTCGGCGCCAGCGTCAGCGGTTATCAGGACGTGTCGCAGATCCCGTCGGCGATCGTCGAGCGCATCGACGTGCTGAAGGACGGTGCTTCCTCGGTGTACGGTTCCGATGCCATGGCCGGCGTGATCAACATCATCACCCGCAAGAATTTCGAAGGCCTGGAAGTCAACGCCTACACCGGGCAGTACAGTGAAGGCGACGGCCAGAAGCAGAGCGCCGATTTCGTTGCTGGCTTCACCGGCGATCGCGGCTCAATCACCATCGGTGCCGAGTACTCCAACGAAAAGGCGGTGTGGGCAAAGGACCGCTGGTTCTCCGAATCGTCGCGCACCAATCGCCATCCGACCGCCGGCTGGACCTCGGTCAGCCAGTGGGGCTCGGTGTTCGACCCGACCGATCCGGACGCACCGTCGCTCACCCTCAATCGCGGCGGCAATCCTTACAACGCGGCGGACTTCCACGAAACCGACCTGACCCCGATCACCGGTGACGTAAGCAACTCCAACCAGCAGATGCAGCTGCTGACCCCGACAAAGCGTCGCAGCGTGTTCGCCAACCTGCAGTACGACCTTACCGACAATGTCCGTTTCAGCGGTGACCTGCTGTACACCCGCCGCGAATCGGAAGCGCAGGTGGCCGGTTACCCGCTGCAGTCCGAAGCCTACGCCAACCTCGGTTCCATCTGGTCGGCCGACAGCTACTACAACCCGTTCGGCCAGGATATGGCGTATGTCCGCCGTGGCTGGGAAGTGCCGCGCGTTTCCAACAACAAGCTGACGACGTTCCGCTTCAGCGGCGCGCTGCAGGGCTCGTTCCAGTTCAATGACAAGTACTTCGACTGGGAAGCCGGCTACCTCTACCAGAACTCCGAAAACAACCAGAGCCAGACCGGCAACTACAACGTCCTGGCTGCCAACGCCGCCACCGGGGCCTCGTTCTACAACCCGGCAACCGGCCGCGTGGAGTGCGGAACCGCAGCGGGCTTGGCTGCGGGCACCAACCCGGCCTACGGCCCCGGCGCCGGCGGCTGCATCCCGTGGAACCCGGCCATTCCGTTCGGCCGCACCGGTGATGGCGGCTTGACCGGCAATCCGGACCTGCAGCAGTTCCTGTTCCCGACGACGCACAACGTCGGCGAAACCACGATGACGTCCTACTACGCCAACATTGCGGGTAGCATCCTGACCCTGCCGGCAGGCGACCTGGGCTTCGCACTGGGTTACGAGTACCGCGAGGAGAAGGGCAACTTCAATCCGGACGCGCTGTCGCAGTCGGGTTACTCCACCGACCTGGCGGCTGGCCCGACCGGCGGCAAGTACGACGTCAATGAAGTGTACCTGGAGCTGAACGTACCGATCCTGGCCGACCTGCCCGGTGCCAAGGAACTGAGCCTGAGCGCAGCCACCCGCTTCTCCGACTTCAGCACCTTCGGCAACACGACCAACAGCAAGTTCGGCCTGAAGTGGCGCCCGATCGATCAGCTGCTGGTTCGTGCGACCTACTCCGAGGGCTTCCGCGCGCCGACCATCGCCGACCTGTACGGCGGCAGCTCGCAGTCCTTCGAGTACTTCACCGATCCGTGCGATACCTCGTTCGGTCTGGCCGCAACCGACGCCGCCACGGCCCAGCGATGCGCTGCCGCCCTGGGTGCCCTGGCCCCGAACTTCCGCCAGCTGAAGCAGGGTTACGTCCCGGCTGAAGGCCCGGATGAGCAGAGCCCGGTGCCGTTCACCTCCGGCTCCAATCCGAACCTGACTCCGGAAACGTCCAAGTCCAAGACCGTTGGCCTGGTCTGGAGCCCGACCTTCGCCCCGGGCCTGAACCTGAGCCTGGACTGGTTCAACATCAAGATCGAGAACACGATCGTTTCCGATACCCCGACGGATCAGCTGAACGACTGCTACGTTCTGGGCATTGCTGAGCGCTGCAGCACCTTCACCCGTGACGCCACGCTCGGCTACGTCAACAACCTGACCTACGGCAGCCGCAATGCCGGCTTCATCGAAACCGAAGGCTTCGACTTCGATGCAAGCTACCGCTATGCGACCGACACCTGGGGCAGCTTCAACTTCAACCTGCAGAACACCTACGTCACCAAGAACGTTCTGAAGACGGCCAATGATGACTCCCCGGTGCAGATCTACAATGGCTTCGGCAGCAACTTCCGCCTGCGTTCGAACCTGACCGTTGGCTGGGAATTCGGCGACTTCGGCATCACCTGGGGCACCCGCTACTTCTCCAGCGTGAAGGAGCGTTGCTACTACGCCACCGAGTGCTCGCTGCCTGACTACGGCTCGCCGGATCCGGCTCGCAACCAGGCGCAGAACAAGCGCGGCGCCACCACCTTCCACGACGTCCAGTTCTCCTGGAACGCGCCGTGGAATGCGACCATCGCGGTCGGTGCACGCAATGTGTTCGACCACTACGGCCCGCAGATGTACTCGGCGCCGAACTCGCAGTACTCCTACTACGGCGGCTACGACATCGGTCGCCTGATCTACATGCAGTACAAGCAGAAGTTCTGATCGGGAACCTGATCAGCTGATGCAGCAACGGCCCCGAAAGGGGCCGTTGTTCTTTGTGCGCCATGGACGGGCGCTGGCCAGCGCACAACAAAAAAGGCCGCAGCATCGCTGCGGCCTTCCTTCTAGATCATGTCCGGGCGCTCATCCGTTCGGAATCAGCGTCTCGATCAGATGCTCGACGTACGCTTCGAAATCCTCGCGCGCCTGCTTGGGCTGCTGCAGCTGCAGCGACAGCTGCAGGAAGCCGACATACGCGGCGTAGGCCAGGCGTGCGCGATGCCGCGCGTCGGTCGAACTGAGCCCGGCCTGGCGGAACGAGGCGACCAGATAGTCGAGGCGACGCTGCGAGACCCGGTCGATCACCGGCCGCACCATCGGATGATCCAGGGCCTTCAGCAGCTCGCTGTAGATGATGTGCGGCTGCACTTCATGCGCCACCATCTGGAACAGCTGGCGCAGGCGCACGCGCGGATCCGGTACGTCTTCCAGGCTGCCGAACACCTGTTCCTGTTCGAACAGTTCCCAGCGTTCCAGCGCCGCCTGCAGCAATGCGTCGCGCGAAGGGAAATGCCAGTAGAAACTGCCCTTGGTAACGCCGAGCCGCCGTGCCAGCGGCTCCACCGCGACGGCGCCTACGCCTTGTTCAGCAATCAGGTCGAGGGCCGCCTGGGCCCAGTCTTCGGCACTCAGGCGGCTGTTGCGGCCGGCGCGCGGTTCGCCGGCGGAAGCGTCAGGTTGATTCATGGACTGATTTAACCATACGCCGGGGTTCGTTGCAGTACGCGGTTGCGGTCGAAACCGTCGCAGGCCCCTTGGAAGGGTCCCTCCACGCGCGTTCTGCAACGCACCATACCGTGCAGTATTGACTTCCCCTCGAAGCTCTCCATACTAGCAAGTATGGTTATGTCCCCCACTACCGCTGCGTTCCATGACCTGCGCCTGGACGCCGCCCATGGCGCCCGCCTGGCGGCGACCGTCAGCGACCATGGCCGGCGTGGCCGGGTCCTGTTCGCCCATGGCTTCGGCCAGACCCGCCACGCCTGGAATGCCACTGCCCGCGCACTGAACGCGGCCGGCCTGCAGACGCTGGCCTACGACGCCCGCGGCCATGGCGATTCCGACTGGAATGGCGCCGATCTGCCCTATCACGGCGAACAGTTCGCCGACGACCTGATCGTGTTGGCCGGCGAACAGCCGCGCCCGCCGGTACTGGTTGCCGCTTCGATGGGTGGCCTGTTCGGCCTGCTGGCCGAGTCGCGCTGGCCGGGCCTGTTCTCGGCCATGGTGCTGGTCGACATCACCCCGCGCTGGGATACCGCGGGTGTCAAGCGCATCCTCGCCTTCATGACCGCCCATCCCGACGGCTTCGCCTCGCTGACCCAGGCCGCCGACGTGATCTCGGCCTACATGCCGCACCGGCCGCGCAAATCCGAGCAGTCGCTGCGTGCGCTGCTGCGCGAGGATGGCCACGGGCGCTGGCGCTGGCATTGGGACCCGCGCCTGGTGGCCGAGCTGGCCCGCGACAGCGAACAGCACCAGGACGCACTGGCCGAGGCCGCACGCCAGGTGAAGTGCCCGCTGCTGCTGGTCAGCGGCGGCCGCAGCGACCTGGTCACGCCGCAGACCGTGGCCGAATTCCTGGCGCTGGCGCCGCATGCGCGCCATGTACAGCTGCCGCAAGCGACCCACATGGTCGCCGGCGATGACAACGACGCCTTTACCGCTACTGTGTTGGACTATCTGGACGTGTTGCCCGCAGCGGACGCTGCGGCTTCGTCCGCCACAAACGAGCACGTCACCGGAGCACGCTCATGAGCATCGTTCTTCCCTTCCTCGCCCTGCTGCTGGCAGGCGCCTTCGTCGCCTACCACCGCATGCGGCTGGTTACCTGGACGCTGATCAGCGTGGCCCTGCTGGCCGCCTGCTGGTTCATTCCCTACGTCAACCAGACCGCCACCATCGTCGCTGCGGCGGTGCTGGCGGTGATCGCCGTGCCGCTGCTGCTGCCGTTCATCCGCAAGCCGCTGCTGACCGGCCCGATGATGAAGGTGTTCCGCAAGGTGCTGCCGCCGTTGTCGCAGACCGAGCGCATTGCGCTGGAAACCGGCTCGGTCGGTTTCGAGGGCGAGCTGTTCACCGGTGACCCGGACTGGAACATCCTGCTCAACTATCCCAAGCCGCAGCTGACCGCTGAAGAACAGGCCTTCCTCGATGGCCCGGTGGAAGAGCTGTGCACGATGGTCAACGACTGGGAAATCACCCACGTCCACGCCGACCTGCCGCCGGAGCTGTGGGCCTTCATCAAGAAGAACAAGTTCTTCGGCATGATCATCCCGAAGGAATATGGCGGCCTGGGCTTCTCCGCGCTGGCCCACCACAAGGTGATCCAGAAGCTGGCGTCGGTGTCTTCGGTGGTCAGCTCCACCGTCGGCGTGCCCAACTCGCTGGGCCCGGGTGAGCTGCTGGTGCACTACGGCACCCAGGAACAGAAGGACCAGTACCTGCCGCGCCTGGCCGATGGCCGCGAAGTGCCCTGCTTCGGCCTGACCGGTCCGTTCGCCGGCTCCGACGCCACTTCGATCCCGGACTACGGCATCGTCTGCAAGGGCGAGTGGAACGGCGAGCAGGTGCTCGGCGTCAAGCTGACCTTCGACAAGCGCTACATCACCCTGGCTCCGGTCGCTTCGCTGATCGGCCTGGCCTTCCGCATGTACGACCCGGATGGTCTGATGGGCGACACCCGCGACATCGGCATCACCCTGGGCCTGCTGCCGCGCGACACCGCCGGCGTCGAGATCGGCCGTCGCCATTTCCCGTTGAACTCGACGTTCCAGAACGGCCCGATCCGCGGCAAGGACGTGTTCATTCCGCTGACCCAGCTGATCGGCGGCGCAGCCATGGCCGGCAAGGGCTGGAACATGCTCAACGAGTGCCTGGCCGTGGGCCGCTCGATCACCCTGCCGTCCACCGCCAGCGGCGGTGCCAAGGCCGGTGCCGCCGTGACCGGCGCCTATGCGCGCATCCGCAAGCAGTTCGGCCTGTCGGTCGGCCGCTTCGAAGGCGTGGAAGAAGCGCTGGCCCGCATCGGCGGCAAGGCCTACAAGATCAGCGCGCTGTCGCAGGCTACCGCCGCGGCGGTCGATCGTGGTGACGTGCCGTCGGTGCCGTCGGCGATCGCCAAGTACCACTGCACCACCATGAGCCGCGAAGTGATCTCGGACATGATGGACGTGATCGGCGGCAAGGGCATCATCCTGGGGCCGCGCAACTTCGCCGGCCGCAGCTGGCAGGCCGCGCCGATCGCGATCACCGTGGAAGGCGCCAACATCATGACCCGCAGCCTGCTGATCTTCGGCCAGGGTGCGATCCTCTGCCACCCGTGGGTGCTCAAGGAAATGAAGGCCGCGCAGGATCCGGATACCCGTGCCGGCCTGCAGGAGTTCGACCGCAGCCTGTTCGGCCACATCCGCTTCGGCATCTCCAATGCCGTGCGTTCGTTCTGGTTCGGCCTGACCGGTGCGCGCTTCGGCGCCGCCCCGGGCGATGCCTACACCCGCCGCTACTTCCGCAAGCTGGACCGTTACTCGGCCAACCTGGCGCTGATGGCCGACATCTCGATGATGACCCTGGGCGGCAAGCTGAAGTTCAAGGAATCGCTGTCCGGCCGCCTGGGCGACGTGCTGAGCCATGTCTACATGACCAGCGCCATGCTCAAGCGCTACCACGACGAAGGTGCACCGCAGGCCGACCAGCCGCTGCTGGCCTGGGCCTTCCATGACAGCGTGCACAAGATCGAAGAGTCGCTGTCGGCCGCGCTGCGCAACTTCCCGATCCGTCCGATCGGCTGGCTGATGTGGGCGCTCATCTTCCCGTTGGGCCGTCGTGCCGAGGCTCCGGGTGATCGCCTGAGCCGCCGCGTCGCCGCCCTGCTGATGGCGCCGAATGAAGCCCGCGACCGTCTCGCCAATGGCGTGTTCCTGACCCCGTGCGAGAACAACCCGGGCGGCCGCATCAACAGTTACCTGAGCAAGGCGATCATGGCCGAGCCGGTGGAGCGCAAGTTCCTGAAGGCACTGAAGAGCAAGGGCATCGAGGCGCTGGACTTCAAGAGCCAGCTGGACGAAGCCGTGGCCGAAGGCGTGATCACCCAGGACGAGCGCAGCCTGCTGGAAGAGCTGCGTACGCTGACCCTGGACACCATCACCGTGGACGACTTCGACACCCACGAACTGCGTGCGGCCAGCTACTACGACCGTCAGCACAAGGACCCGCATTCGCAGGCCGCCTGATCGACCGCGACACGCGTTGCTTCGACGGCGGGCCTCGGCCCGCCGTCGCTTTATCCGCCCACCGGAATACCCACCATGTCCACGCCCCTGCTCTCGCTCTACAACCGCCTGCAGCGCTGGCCTGCCGGTAACTGGCTGTTCTCGCGCGCGGTGTGTTTCAAGGCGCCTTACTTCGCCAGCATCGCGCCGCGCATCACCCGCCTGGAACACGGCCGCTGCGAAGGTACGCTGGCCGACCGCCGCAGAGTACGCAACCACATCGGCACGGTGCACGCGATCGCGATGTGCAACCTGGCCGAACTGACCGCCGGGTTGATGGTCGACGCATCGCTGCCGAAGGGCATGCGCTGGATCCCGAAGGGGATGCAGGTGCAGTACCTGGCCAAGGCGCGTGGCACGCTGCAGGCGGTGGCGCTGCCGGCACAGCCGATTGTGGTCGCGGCCGAGGGCTATGCGCTGCCGGTGACGGTGAGCGTGCGCGACCGCGCGGGCACGGAGGTGTTCAGCGCGGTAATCGACATGTGGTTGTCGCCGGCAAAGTAGTGTTCCGGCGAACGGCGCAGCCCCTCGTGGGTAGACGAAGCATGCGGTTTATCGGTTGGGCCGGAGGGGTGGGGCCGGGCGGGGACGCCGCAAGTACGTCCGTGTAGGCTTAGCCGCGCCATCCATGGCGCGGATACCCCGCCCGACCCCACCCCTCCGGCCTCGGACGGATCTCTGCGGCGTCTACCCACGCAAGAGAAAAAAGAAGAGCAGAAGCAGAAGCAAGAGCGGCCCACCGGCCGCTTTTTGCTGTTGCTGTTGCTCTTGATCTTCTCTTTCTTCTCCGTGGGCTGGCCGCACACGGAACCTGTCAGGGGTGTGGCGGGTGGGCCGTGCAGGGGCGTTGGCGCCATGGATGGCGCCATCGAGCTTACATGGACGTACTTGCAGCGTCCCCTGCACGGCCCATCCGCCACACCCAACACATGACCCGCTCTACGCGACCAACCCACGAGGGGCTGCGCCGTTGGCTGGAAACTACGCCAGCGCGCGAAACACCAACGCCAGGATCGCCGGCACCGCCTGGATCATGAAAATGCGGCGGCTGACGCTGTAGGCGCCATAGCATCCGGCCACCACCACGCAGGCCAGCGAGAACGTCACCAGCACCGGCTGATTGATCACCAGCCCCACCACGATGCCCGCCGCCAGGAAGCCGTTGTACAGGCCCTGGTTGGCCGCCAGCACGCGCGTGATCTCTGCCTTCTCCGGCGTGTTGCGGAAGGTCTTCAGGCCCAGCGGGCGGGTCCACAGGAACATCTCAAGTGCCAGGAAATAGACGTGCAGCAGGGCCACGAGCAACGTCAGGATGAGTGCGATCCAGTACATGGGCGGTTCCTTGGACAGGGATGGGGGGTCGGAGCCCGGGAAATCATCGGTCGCGCGGCAGCTTCTTTTCTTCGCGCAGTACACCGAACGCGGCTGCGGTCATGCACGCGGCCACCAGCATGCCGCCGATGAACACTACGTGCGAGCCGAACAATGACAGGCCCTTGTGCACCCAGGCAAAGCTCAGGTCCGCACCGCGGTAGACCACGGTGTCGATCGCTGCGCCGGCCTTGTAGCGCCACTGCCGGTCCACGCGCGTGTAGATTGTCTCGCGCGCCGGCTTGGCCAGTGCGAATTCGCTGGCCCGGGTCATCACCTGCACTACCGCGACCATCAGCGGCATCGGCGAGGCCGCCAGCACCGAGAAGCCGATCAGGATCGCGAAACCGGGAATCAGCAGCGCCGGGGCGATTCCGTGCCGGGACAGCAACCAGCGGGTCAGGCCCAGCTGCATCAACAGCGCCAGCGCATTCACTGCCAAGTCGATGCGCGAGAAAAACGCGGTGCTGGCTGCGGGGTCGGTGAACGCCGCACGCACGATCGCAGCCTGCTGGTTGTAGAGCAGCGTCCCCACGCCCACCCCGAACACCACCATGATCGCCAGCCAGCGCAGCAGCGGCTCGCGCACGATCAACTTCAGGCCGTCCAGCACACTGCCGCCCATCGGCTGCTCGCCGGACACCAGCTGCTGCTCGCGTTCGCGCAGCACCGCCCAGTGCCGCAGCCGCCAGATGCACAACAGGCACACGATCAGGAAAGCTGCGGAGACCAGCATCAGGTTGGCGATGCCCACGCTCTGCACCAGCGCACTGGTGATGATCGGACCAAGGAAGGCACCGACGGTGCCCGCCGCGCCAATGTATCCATAGAAGGCCCGGGCCTGCACATTGGAGAACACATCGGCCATGAAGCTCCAGAACACCGCCACCGCGAACAGGTTGAAGACGGTGATCCAGAAGAAGAAGGCCATGCCGCGGCCAGGCACGCCGCTGTCGAACATCATGTAGAAGCCCAGCAGGGTCACGATGAAGAACCCATACACCGCCGGCAGGAACACCCGTCGCGGGAAGCGGCTGACCAGCCAGCCGTACACCGGCTGCAGTACCAGCATGATCACGAACACGCAGGAGAACAGGAACTGCAGCACGAAGTCCTTCAACGCAATGCCGTGGCTGGCGAACCAGGCGATCAGCATCGGCGGGAACACGGTCTCCAGGTCGGCCGAGGCAGCCATCGCCTCACGCACCGGGCGCAGCACGTAGTAGCCACTGAGCAGGCAGAAGAAGTACAGGAACGACCACCACAGCGCCGGCGACTCACGCAGTGCCGCCGTCAGCCCATGCAGCGGCCCCTTGCCCTTCACCGCGCTCACGCGGCGTCCCTCGCCAGAAGACGGCGGTTGGACAGCGGCATGGCAGGCTCCGGGGGCGGTGAAGCGCGTACGTTAGCCAATGCACTGCAACATCGCCAGCAGCAGCCACGCAGAAGGCTGCAACGCAGTGTCACGGCCCCACCCATACGACACGTTCCGATACATGCCTTCAGGGCGTCAAAATTCCAACTTTTTCAACGAGATGCGCATTCATCTTCGCTTTGTTTGTGCACAAGGGAAAAGCGGCGCTAGAATCGCCATCAGCAGTCGCGCACGGGTCCAACCGATGAAAAAGAACAGCCTGCGTCGCCCGATCCGTTCGGCGGCCACCGGTTTGCTGGGCATGTTGATGCCCGTTGCCTTGTCCACCACCGCGCAGACACCGCCGGCATTGCCGCCGATGCCGACCAACATCGAATCCGCTGCCGGTCCCACTGTCGCCCACACCCAGCCGGCGGCCTACCGCACCGGCCTGGTGCCGCGCGTGCAGGCCCCGGCGCCCGGCTTCAACGTCGCCAACATCGAATCGATGGCGCAGCAGCTCACCTATGGCGAACGCGTGCCGGGCATGGCCGTGGCGATCGTGCAGGGCGGTCGTATCCTCAGCGCGCGCGGCTATGGCGTCACCGACGTCAACAATCCGCTGCCGGTCGATGCGCACACCGTGTTCCGCCTGGCCTCGCTGTCCAAGGCCTTCGCCGGCACCATGGCCGGCCTGCTGGTCAACGACGGCACGCTGCGCTGGGACAGCAAGGTCACAGACTACGTGCCGGGCTTCCGCCTGAACTCGCCGGAAGCCACTGATCGCCTGACCGTAGCCGACGTGCTCAGCCATCGCGTCGGCCTGCCGTACAACGCCTACGACCGCGACATCGAGGGCAACGCCGAGTACTACGCGCTGACCCAGAAACTGGCCAACACCAGCCTGAAGTGCCTGCCGGGCGACTGCTATGCCTACCAGAACGTGGCCTTCAGCCTGATCGGCGATGTCGTCTACGCGGCCTCCGGCAGTTTCTACGAGCAGTCGGTCGAGCGCCGCATCTTCAAGCCGCTGGGCATGAACGATGCCAGCCTCGGCCTGGCCGGCATCCAGGCCAGCTCGCGCTGGGCGCGTCCTCACGTGCGCAGCCGCAACGGCTGGGTCTCGCTGACGCCGAAGCCGACCTACTACCGGGTGGCCCCGGCGGCCGGCGTCAATGCCAGCGCCAGCGACATGGCGCAGTGGCTGCTCGCCCACACCGGGCACCGCCCTGACGTGCTGCCGGCACCGCTGCTGGCCACCCTGCATTCGAGCCTGATCAGCACCCCCGGCGAGATGCGTTCGGGCTGGCGCCGCGAGCGCCTGCACTCGGCCGGCTACGCCCTGGGCTGGCGCACCTTCGACTACGCCGGCCACGACGTGGTGTTCCATGCCGGTGCCGTGCAGGGCTATCGCGGCCTGGTCGCGCTGGTGCCGGAACGCGATCTGGGCATCGCCATCATGTGGAATGGCGAAAGCAGCCTGCCCAGCGGCCTGCTGCCGACCGTGCTCGACTCCGCGCTCGGCCTGCCGGCGCAGCGCTGGCTGGACGTGGACACCGACTTCGGCAGCGACAACCTGATGGCCGAGGGCGCCAGCCCGGCGCAGCAGGACAAGCGCAAGGGCAAGGGCGCCTCGGGCAATCGTGCGGTGGCGTCGCCGCGCTGATCAGGCGGGCTCGATCGTGTGTGCGAAGGGCGGCCTCCGGGTTGCCCTTTTTGTTGTTGTGTAGAGCCGAGCCGTGCTCGGCTGAGCGGAATTCTGGCGCAAGGCGGCCGAGCATGGGCTCGGCTCTACAGCTCCGCAGCATTAGTGCGCGAAGTAGTGCATGCCGCCGTCCACCGGAATCACCGCGCCTGTGATGTAGCCGGCCAGCGGCGAGGACAGGAACGCCACCAGTGGCGCCACTTCCTCGGGTTCACCGAAGCGTCCGATCGGGATGTTGCTGGCGATGAACGCACGCCGGCTTTCCTCGGTGGGATGCAGGCGTTCCAGGATCTGCGCGCTGTTGATGCGCCCCGGTGCAATCGCATTCACCGTAATGCCCTGCCCGGCCACCTCCGACGACAGCCCCTTGCTCCACAGATGCAGCGCCGCCTTCGCCGCAGTGGCCGCGTTCACCGCACGCGGTTCCATCGAACCGCTGAAGTTGATCACCCGCCCCCATGCCTGCGCCTGCATGCCAGGCAACAGCGCCTGGGTCATCCGCCGCGCGGCGGAAAAGTTCAGGGCGATCGCTTCCTCCCAGACATCATCATCGGCATCGACGGTGGTCGGCCGGGAGCCCCCTGCGGCGTTGACCAGGATGTCGACGCGTTGCAATGCCTCCCGGGATGCCTGCGCGATGTACCGGACGTCACCGGCCACGGTGACATCGCCGGCCACGATGACCGGTGCCACGCCGCCTTCGGCTTCGATCCGCGCCGCCAGCGCCTGCAGGGGTGCCCGCTGCCGTGACGTGATGGCAACGCGCACGCCCTGGGCCGCCAGCTGCCTGGCGACGGCGGCACCGATGCCGCTGGCCGCGCCCGTCACCAAGGCGGTACGGCCTGCAAGATTCAAGTCCATGGTGTTCTCCTGTCCGCATGGCCGGCCAATCCAGCCCTTGCACGACATGCTGTTTGATCACCCCTGATTGATAAACTCCGCGCAGGTTTCAGCATTCAACACCCGGGGTGTCAGATGAACCTGCTGGAAAGCATGCGGGTCTACGTGCTGATCGTGGACAAGGGCAGCCTCAGTGCGGCAGCTGCGGCGATGAACATCTCCGCGACGATGGCCGGCAAGCATCTGCGTGCATTGGAAGCACGGCTGGGCATGCAGCTGTTGAGCCGAACCACCCGGCGCCAGCACACGACCCCGTTCGGCCAGGACTACTACACGCGCTGCCGGGAGATCCTGCGCCTGGTGGACGAAACCGATGCGCAGGCGCAGCACCAGCACCTGGCACCGGCGGGCACGCTGCGCATCAGTGCACCCGTGATCTTCGGCACGCATGCACTGGTACCGGCACTGGCCGAGTACATGGCGCGCCATCCGGATGTCCGGGTCGAAGCGACGCTGACCGATCGCGTGGTCGACCTTGCCGAAGAGGGCTTCGAAGCGGCGCTGCGGATCGGCACGCTGGCCGACAGCAGCGTGCTGGTGGCACGAGCCCTGGCCCCTTATCGCCTGATGATGTGCGCCTCGCCGGCGTATCTGGCCAGGCATGGCACGCCACACAGCGTGCATGCACTTGCCGGCCATCAATGCCTGTCATTCGAACCGAGTGCACTTGCGCAGTGGCTGCAGGAGGACGCTGGCGAGCTCGACCACGTGCCCGACGGCCGACTGCAGATCAACAATGGCGAAGCGCTGCGTTCGGCGGCGCTGCATGGCTTGGGCATCGTCCTGCAGTCGACGCTGCTGCTGGCAGCCGATGTCGAGGCTGGACGACTTGTGCAGCTGCTCCCAGGGCACGGCCAGGCCGGTCGGCCGATGCACGTGGTCTATGCGCACGACCGTTACCACTCCACCCGCCTGCGCAGCTTCCTCGACTTCCTGGTGGAACGATTCCCGCCGGTAGTCACCCCACCAGGCGATCGAAGCCGCCCATAAAAAAACCCCCTCCCCGCTGGGCAGCCAGGGAAGGGGGTTTCAGGATGCGGCTATCGGGAAGTACTTAGATCAGCGGCGCCGGGGTTGCCGGCAGAGCGACCGGAGCGGCCTTCTTCTTGCGGGCGGCCGGCTTGCGCTTGGCAACCTTCTTCGCTGCCTTCTTCGGGGCAGCCTTCTTGGTAGCCTTCTTCGCGGTCTTCTTTACTGCCTTCTTGGCGGTCTTCTTGACGGCCTTCTTGGCAGTCGCCTTCTTTGCGACCTTCTTGGCCGGCTTGCGGGCCGTAGCCTTCTTGGCAGTCTTCTTGGTGGCCTTCTTGGCAGTGGACTTCTTGGCGACCTTCTTCGCCGCCTTCTTCACTGCCTTCTTCGCAGTGGTCTTCTTGGCGACCTTCTTCGCCGCCTTCTTCACTGCCTTCTTGGCAGTCGCCTTCTTCGCGACCTTCTTCACTGCCTTCTTGGCAGCGGCCTTCTTCGCGACCTTCTTCACCGCTTTCTTGGCGGCGGGCTTCTTCTTCGCAGCTTTCTTGGTTGCCATGGGATGGCTCCTCGTCAGTGATAGGGAGTTGAAACGCCCAGTTGGATCAAACCCGCGGATGCTGCGTGCGGGGACCGCCGGCGCGTCAGGCGCGCCGTTACGGATGCGGCGATGCCCGCCTCGATCGGCGGAGCGGACATCGGAACGGGAGGTGCCTTGCATTTCTCCGGGGGAAGCGGGGCCGTGTCCACCGTCATCAGGGTCGCGGTGGTCTTGAAGGGGCTGCTTCGCATCGGACGATTGATTCTGCGCACTCGGTTGGGCAGGCAAGGTCTGCTGAGGCGAAACCTAATCACGGTTTTTTTTACTGTCAACAACCCCCGCGAAAAATTTTCACATCCGCGCCTTTCCGAGCGCCGTCGGCGCCACTGCTCTACGCGGCCCGCGATGGCGGTTGAAGTGTCGCGCAAGCGTGCTGCATGCACCGGCATCGATGCATACGTTGAACAAAAAACACTTGAAATAAGCACTCCGCGCATTTAGACACAGACTCGCAACGGCATCGCGCGTGCGACGTCGACGGTCACCGGCGCCGCCACCAACGCCAGCACAACGGCGCCGCAACAGGGGGCGAAAAGTTTTCACATCCGAGTGCGTCGGCGCGGGGCTGAAACGCGGATTTGCGCAAAACTGCGCACGCCCATCGGCACCGTTCGCCTGTCGGCTGATGCCACGCCGAGGGTGCGCAGCGAACCCCGCGTCATGAGTCCGGTGCAGTCGCCAAAACAAAAACGGCCACCCGAAGGTGGCCGTTCCAGAATCCGGAAACGACGACTCAGTGGTCTTCGTTCTCCAGGGCTTCGGCGTACGCGTCCGGGTCCAGCAGCTCGTTGACCTCATCGGCGTTGGTCAGTTCGACCACGAACATCCAGCCTTCGCCGTAGGCATCTTCGTTGATGGTTTCCGGCTTGTCGGACAGGGCCGAGTTGACCTCGACGACCTTGCCGCTGATCGGGCTGTAGACGTCCGAGGCGGCCTTCACCGACTCGACGACGGCGATCTGCTCGCCGGCCTTGGCGTCGGCGCCGACTTCCGGCAGTTCGACGTAGACCAGGTCACCCAGCAGGCCCTGGGCGTGGTCGGAAATACCGACGGTGACGCGGCCATTGCCTTCGACACGGGCCCACTCATGGGACTTGAGGAACTTGAGGTCGCCGGGGATCTCGCTCATGGGACTGCTCCAGAGATATGCAGGGGTGGAAAAAACGGGGCTAGTGTAACCAACCGGCCACCACTGCTGTCAGTGACGACCGGCACGTACGGATCAGGCGTCGGCGAGCACGCCGGGCTGCGCCTGGCCTTCCCGAACGAACGGGAACTTGACCACCCGCACCGGCACCTGACGGCCGCGGATGTCGACGGTGACCTCGCCGAGTTCACCAGCCGGCACGCGGGCGAAGGCGATGCCCTTGGCCAGCGTCGGCGAGAAGGTGCCGGACAGGATCTCGCCCTGGCCGCTGGCCGTGGTGACCGTCTGGCCGTGGCGCAGCACGCCCTTCTCGTCCATCACCAGGCCGATCATCTGGCGCGCGGTGCCGGCGCTCTTCTGCGCCTCCAGCACGTCGCGGCCGATGAAGTCGCGGCCTTCGTCCAGCGACACGGTCCAGGCCAGCGCCGCTTCGTAGGGGCTGATCTCTTCGTCCATGTCCTGGCCGTACAGGTTCATGCCAGCTTCCAGGCGCAGGGTGTCGCGCGCGCCAAGGCCGGCCGGCTTCACACCCGCCGCCAGCAGGCGGTTCCAGAAGGCGACCACGGCGTCCTGCGGAAGCAGGATCTCGAAACCATCTTCACCGGTGTAGCCGGTGCGGGCGACGAACAGCTCGACGCCGTCATCGGACTGCACCTGCAGGGCGGCGAAGCGGCCCAGCTTGGTCAACGCTGCGCGGTCGGCTTCGCGGGACAGGCCGATCACGATGTCGCGCGCCTGCGGGCCCTGCACGGCGAGGATGGCCAGGTCCGGGCGCTGCTCGACGGCGACGTCGAACGGCGCAGCCTGCTCGCGCAGCCAGGCCAGGTCCTTCTCGCGGGTGGAGGCATTGACCACCATGCGGAAGAAATCGTCGCCCAGGTAGTAGACGATCAGGTCGTCGATGACGCCGCCGCGCGGGTTCAGCATGCACGAGTACAGCGCCTTGCCGGTCACCTTCAGCTTGTCGATCGAGTTGGCCAGCAGGCGGCGCAGGAACGGCTTGACCTGCTCACCGCGCAGGTCGACCACCGTCATGTGGCTGACGTCGAACACACCGGACTCGCGACGCACCAGGTGGTGCTCGTCCAGCTGCGAGCCGTAGTGGATGGGCATGTCCCAACCCCCGAAATCGACCATCTTGGCGCCAAGGGCGCGGTGGGTATCGTTGAGCAGCGTCTTCTGGGTCATGACCGGGTCCGGCAGCAGAGGAAACAGGAAACCCCATTATCCCAGATCGGTCGCCCGCAGGCGTGCCGCAGCGCAGCGGTTCATGCAAGCGGAAGTGCAACCCGCCCCACCCTTTCCTCTGCCGGCGAGGCAATGCCCGCAAAGCGTCGCAGCCGCCCGCTACAGGCGCACCCGCCCACGCAGGATGTCGAGGAACATCACCCAGTCACCCATGAACGAGTACAGCGGATGGCGGAACGTCGCCGGTCTGTTCTTCTCGAAGAAAAAATGGCCGACCCAGGCGAACCCGTAGCCGCAGAACAGGGCGCCGAGCAGGAACAGCGGCTGGCCGCGCAGCAAGGCAGTGGCGACCAGCAGCAGGACCCCGCAACTGCCGATGAAATGCAGCCGCCGCGATACCGGGTGGCGGTGTTCGCTGAGATAGAACGGATAGAACTCGCGGAAGCTGGCGAAGCGGGACATGAGCAGGCTCGGGGAACCAGGGTCGCCCACATCATGCGCCATCGCTGACCTTGTAGAGCCGAGCCATGCTCGGCTTGCGCGCGCCAGCGCGGTCGGAAGGAGAGCAGCCGAGCATGGCTCGGCTCTACACCGATGAGGTGCGCGGCCCGAACATGATCACCGCCATGCCGGCCAGGCACAGCGCTGCGCCCAGCAGGTCCCAGCGGCTGGGACGAATGCCATCGACCAGCCACAGCCAGAACAGCGCGGTGCCGATGTAGACGCCACCGTAGGCGGCATAGACCCGTCCACTGGCAGTCGGGTGCAGGGTCAGCAGCCAGGCGAACAGGGCCAGGCTGGCCGCCGCCGGCAGCAGCAGCCAGACGCTGCCTCCCTTGCGCAGCCACAACCATGGCAGGTAGCAGCCAACGATCTCGGCCAGCGCGGTCAGCAGGAACAGGCCAAGCGTTTTCACGCCTTCTCTGCTGCCTTGGCCTGCTGCCACAGTGCTTCCTGCGCATCCAGGTCCAGTTCGGCCAACGCCTCACCCTGTGCGTCGGCCTGCGCTTCCATCGCGCGGAAGCGACGCTCGAACTTGTGGTTGGCACCGCGCAGTGCAGCGCCCAGATCGATATCGGCATGACGCGCCAGGTTCGCGCAGACGAACAGCAGGTCGCCCAGTTCTTCCTGCAGGCGCGCCTTGTTGCCCGCGACATCGCCGCGTTCGAACTCCTCGCGCAGCTCCTGCAGCTCCTCGGCGGCCTTGTCCAGCACCGGCAGCGGACCCGGCCAGTCGAAACCGACCTTGGCCGCGCGCGACTGCAGCTTCACCGCCCGCTGCCATTCCGGCAGGCCGCGCGAGATACCGGCCAGTGCGGAGGTGTCCTGCCCGCCCTTGGCGGCACGCTCTGCGCGCTTGATCGCCTCCCAGTTGCGCGTCACCCCGTCGGCATCGTCCACTCTGACATCGGCGAACACGTGCGGGTGACGGCGTTGCATCTTGTCGCTGATCGCACGGGCGACCTCGGCGAAGGCAAACGCCCCCTGCTCCTCGGCCATGCGTGCGTGGAACACCACCTGCAGCAGCAGGTCGCCAAGCTCGTCGCAGAGATCGTCCAGGTCGCCGCGGTCGATCGCATCGGCGACCTCGTAGGCTTCTTCGATGGTGTAGGGGGCGATGGTCGCGAAGTTCTGCTCCAGATCCCACGGGCAGCCTCCCTGCGGGTCGCGCAGGCGCGCCATGATCGCCAGCAGGCGCTCCAGTTCGTTGCTTGCGGCGCTGCCGGTGGTGGGGGTGTCGTGCGCGCTCATGCGGCCTCCAGGGTCAATCGGACAACCAGTCACGCCATGGCAGGCTGGTATCACCAAGGGCAATGAAATCGCCGTTCAACAGGGTCTCGCGGCGGTTGTAGCGGAACGGCTTGCCGGTCGCCGCCGACAGTACCGCACCACCGGCGGCGTGCAGCACGCACTGGCCGGCAGCGGTATCCCATTCGGAGGTCGGACCCAGCCGCGGATAGACATCCAGGCCACCTTCGGCGATCCGGCAGAATTTCAGCGACGAGCCCTGCGCGATGGTCTCGATGCGGCCCATCCTCGCCAGCAGCGCCTCGGTCTCCGGTGAGCGGTGCGAGCGACTGGCGGCAACGCGCAGCGGAGCCGTGGCCGGCGTGCGGGTGCGCAGCACGGTGTCATGCAGGCCCTGCCGCCGATAGGCCAGTTCGCCGCGCATGGCATGCCAGACAATGCCGGTGACCGGCGCCAGCACCACGCCGAATGCCGGCGCGCCCTGGTAGATCAAGGCGATGTTGACGCTGAATTCGCCGTTGCGCTTGACGAACTCGCGGGTACCATCGAGCGGATCCACCAGCCAGTAAGCGCCCCAATGGCGGCGCTGCTCCCAGCCCACCTGCGCCGATTCCTCGGACAGGATCGGCAGGTCCGGGGTCAGCTGCCGCAGGCCCAGCTCAATGACCTGGTTGGCCGCCAGGTCGGCCGCGGTGACCGGGCTGTTGTCGTCCTTGATCTGGACCTCGAAGCCATCGGCATACACCTGCATGATGGCTTGGCCGGCCTGCTGGGCGATGGCGATGGCGGTCTCGCGCAGGTCCGTCGTCAGCTTGATCATCGCGTTCCCTGCAGCCACTGGCGGGCAATGAACAGCGCCGCCAGCGAGCGTCCCTCGGAGAAGTCCTCGCGCAACATCAGCTGGTCCAGTTCGGCCAGCTTCCACGGCACCACTTCCAGTTCTTCCGGCTCGTCGCCGGCCAGTTTTTCCGGGTACAGGTCGCGCGCCACCACCAGCCACGACTGGTGGCTCATGTAGGTCGGGGCCAGTGTCATCGCGCGCAGCACGTCGACCCGGCGCGCACCATAACCAGCCTCTTCCTTCAGTTCGCGGTCGGCAGCCTGCTCGGGGGTCTCGCCGGCGTCGATCCTGCCCTTCACCAGCCCCAGTTCGTAACGATGCATGCCGGCGGCGTATTCACGCACCAGCAGCACGGTTTCATCGTCGAGCATCGGCACCACCACCACCGCACCGTGACCACGGCTGACCAGGCGCTCGAAACGGCGACGTTCACCGTTGGAGAACTCCAGGTCCAGATGCTGGCGCTGGAAGGGGCCGTTCTCCTCATCGGTGATCCGATGGATGATCGGCAAGCGACGGCCGGCACGGTCATCGTTCATGCGGAATCTCCGCGGCGACCGGCGGCTGCGCCGGGGCCGATAGAATGTGCAGGCAGCAACATGTTCATGAGCCCGAAATGCTAGCAGACCCGACCCCCTCCCCGCTGGCCCGCCACTGGCGGCAGCGCGACCTGCAGGTGCTGTGGCACCCGTGCACGCAGATGCGTGAGCATCCGGACACCCTGCCGCTGGTGCCGATCGCCCGTGGCGAAGGCGCGTGGCTGATCGACCACGACGGCCACCGCTACCTGGACGCCGTCAGCAGCTGGTGGACCAACCTGTTCGGTCATGCCGAACCGCGCATCGGCGGTGCCATTGCCACCCAGGCCACGCAGCTGGAACAGGTGATGCTGGCCGGCTTCAGCCATGAGCCGGCCATCACCCTGGCCGAACGCCTGTTGGCATTGGCACCACGCCAGCCCGGCCGCGAGCCGCTGGCCAAGGTGTTCTACGCCGACAACGGCTCGGCCGGCGTGGAAGTGGCGCTGAAGATGGCCTTCCAGTATTTCCGGAACCGTGGGGAGCCGCGGCGCACGCGTTTCATTGCACTGGAAAACGGCTACCACGGCGAGACCCTGGGCGCGCTGGCGCTGGGTGACATCCCGCTGTATCGCCGCGTCTATGCACCGCTGCTGGCCGAAGCGCTGTTCGCGCCGTCGCCCGATGCCTACCTGGCCGAACCCGGCCAGAGCGCGGCCGACCGCGCGCGGCAGGCTGCCGACGGCCTGGCCACGCTGTTCGACCAGCATCCGGGCGAGATCTGCGCGGTGATCCTGGAACCGCGCCTGCAGTGTGCCGGCGGCATGCGCATGCATGACCCGGTCTATCTGCAGCGCGTGCGCGAACTGTGCGATGCCCATGGCGCGTTCATGATCGCCGACGAGATCGCCACCGGCTTCGGCCGCACCGGCACCCTGTTCGCCTGCGAGCAGGCAGGGGTGATGCCGGACCTGATGTGCCTTTCCAAGGGCCTGACCGGCGGCTTCCTGCCGCTGGCCGCCGTGCTGGCCACGCAGGCGCTGTACGACGCCTTCCTCGACGACTCGCGCGAGCGCGCCTTCCTGCATTCGCACAGCTACACCGGCAATCCGCTGGCCTGCGCGGCGGCACTGGCGACGCTGGACATCTTCCGCGACGACGATGTGATCGCCCGCAACCGGGGCATCGCCTCGGTGATGGGCACGCTGGCGGCACCGTTTGCCGACCATCCGCACGTGGCCGACGTGCGCCAGGCCGGCATGGTGGTGGCGTTCGAGCTGTCGCGCGACGGCAACAGGCGCACGCCGTTCGACCCGGGCCTGCGGCTGGGCCTGCACGCTTACAAGGCCGCCCTCAAGCGCGGCGTGGTGCTGCGCCCGCTGGGCGACGTGCTGTACTGGATGCCACCCTATTGCGTGGATGACGAACAACTGGAGCTGCTGGCACACACCACGCTGGCGGCCATCGACGAGGCGATTGCATGCGCGTGACCCGCTGCCCCATCGACCTGGCGCTGCACAGCGGCCAGACCGTGACCCTGCCGGAAGAGACGGCCAACCACCTGGTGCGGGTGATGCGCCTGCGCGAGGGAGACACCTGCGTGCTGTTCAACGGCGACGGCCATGACTACAGCGCCACGCTGACCGTGGCCGGCAAGCGCGAAGTGCAGGTACGCATCGATGCTGTGCAGGCCATCGATAATGAATCACCGCTGGCGATCACCCTGCTGCAGGGCATCGCCCGTGGCGAGAAGATGGACCTGATCCTGCAGAAGGCCACCGAACTGGGCGTGGCGGCGATCATTCCGGTCAACGCCGAGCGCACCGAGGTGAAGCTCGATCCAGCACGGGCCGAGAAGCGCGTGGCGCACTGGAACAACGTGGTGACGTCGGCCTGCGGCCAATCCGGGCGTGCGCGCATTCCGCAGGTGGGGCCTCCGCTGTCGCTGGCGCAGGCCGCGGCGGCGCTGCCAGTGGATACGCTGCGGTTGACGCTGGACCCGCAGGGCGCACATCGCCTGTCGACGCTGGCGGCCGCTCCGGCAGGCGGCATCGTGATCGCGATCGGCCCGGAAGGCGGCTGGTCACCGCGCGACCGCGATCAACTGGCGGCGGCAGGCTTCCAGGGGCTGCAGCTGGGCCCGCGCATCCTGCGCACGGAAACCGCGGGGCTGGCCGCGATCGCGGCACTGCAGGCGCGGTTGGGCGATCTGGGATAAGGCTGATTCGTTGTAGTGCCGGCCGCTGGCCGGCATCCA
>NZ_JAXBQT020000035.1:0-26318 GCF_047520755.2 Stenotrophomonas sp. FR010
CTCGGCTGCATTTGCACAACGCAGCCGAGCATGGCTCGGCTCTACAGCGTGGAGTGTTCGATCCACGCCTGCAGCCGTGTCACCTGCGCAGCGTCCAGCCGCAACCCCAGCTTGCTCCTTCGCCACAGGACGTCCTCGGCAGTGCGCGCCCACTCTTGCTCGCGCAGAAAGGCCACTTCCCGGGCATGCAGGCCGCCGCCAAACGCCTCGCCAAGATCGTGCAGGCCCCGTACACCCTGCAGCAGTTCCGCGCTGCGACTGCCATAGGCCCCGGCCCAGCGTCGCGCGATACCTGCGGGCAACCAGGGTGCCGATACCTGCAGATGCGCGCCCGCCTGCGCGGCGTCGCCCCAGTCGCTGCCTGGCAGCGGGTCTCCGTTTGCCGTCCACGCCGCTCCCATCTGCGGCAGGGCGGGCCGCAGCAGCTCCAGCGCTTCCTCGGCCAGCACCCGGTAGGTGGTCAGCTTGCCGCCCAGCACATGCAGCGCCGGTGCCGGCTCCACCTGCAGCTGCAGGCGGTAATCGCGGCTGAGTCTTGCCGCGCGCGGATCGGGATCGGCCAGCAGCGGGCGGACACCGGCGAACTGCCAGACCACATCTTCCGGCGCGATGGGTTCATGCAGGTAGCGATTGGCCGCTTCGCACAGGTACGCCACCTCTGAAGGCAGCACGCTGCAGCGCGCCGGGTCGCCGCGATAGTCGGTGTCGGTGGTGCCAACCAGCAGGTGGTCGTGGGCGAAGGGCAACAGGAACACCACGCGTCCATCGGGTTGCTGCAGCAGGCACGCGCTGTCATCGGGCCAGGGCCGGCGCAGGACGATGTGGCTGCCTTGTACCAGCCGCAGCGCGGGGCCGCCACTGCGTGCCTCCATCCGTTCCAGCAGGCCGCCGGCCCACGGCCCTGCCGCATTGGCGACGGCGCGCGCGGTCACCTGCTGCTGGCCATCAGCGGATTCCAGCACCGCCTGCCACCGGCCCTGCAAGGGCTGCAGGTCGATGCAGCGGCTGCGCACACGCACCTGTGCGCCCCGCTGCGCGGCGTCCAGGGCGTTGAGCAGCACCAGTCGCGCGTCATCGACCTGCGCGTCGGCGTAGCTGAAGGCCTGCCGCAGATCCGGGGAAAGCCAGGGGCCGAGCGGATCGCGCTGAAGGTCCAGGGCGCGCGAGGCGGGAAATGCCGGGCTGCGACGGCCCAGGTGGTCATACAGCCACAGTCCCGCGCGTAGCATCCAGCGTGGGCGCAGATGGGGTTCCCACGGCAGCACAAAGCGCAATGGATGGACCAGATGGGGCGCCTGCCGGCGTACCACCTCGCGTTCGCCCAGCGCCTTGCGCACCAGCCCGAGCTCGCCCTGTTCCAGGTAGCGCAGGCCGCCGTGGATCAGCTTGCTGCTGGCGCTGGAGGTATGCGCGGCCAGGTCGTGCTGCTCGCACAGCAGCACGCGCAGGCCGCGGCCGCTGGCGTCACGGGCGATGCCGGCACCGTTGATGCCGCCACCGATCACCAGCAGGTCGACGTCGTCCATCGTGTCTTCGCGTCCTGTTTGTGTAGAGCTGAGCCCATGCTCGGCTGCTTTTCGGGTCAGCCGGGCAAGCTCGACTCTACAAAAAAGCAGCCGAGCGCGGGCTCGGCTCTACACGCGGAACGCCGGTGACGGAAACGACGACGGGCCCCGAAGGGCCCGTCGCGTTGCATCAGTGAAGCAGGTGCAGCCTGGATCAGAAGCGGGCGCCAATGCCGAAGCCGACGGTCCACGGATCCATCTTGGCTTCGCCGATCTTCTCGCCGCCAACCTTGATGTCCGGGCGGGCGCGCATGTAGCGGGCGTCAGCACGGGCAAACCAGGTGGAGTTGATGTTCATGTCGACGCCGACGGTACCGATCACGCCCTTGGCATCCTTGAAGCGGATGTCGGTGTCAGCGCCGTTGCCCAGCTTCTCGTTGCTGAAGCTCGACTGGTAGTAGCCGACGCCCACGAACGGACGGAACACGTTGTCAGCCTGGCCGAAGTGGTACTGGCCGCTCAGCGCGACCGGCTGCTGCTCGACCGAGCCCAGGCGGGCGTTGTTCGGGCCCTTGAACTTGTTGTCGAACTTGTCAGCGGCGCCCCACAGTTCAACGGCCCAGTTGTCGTTGATGTAGTAGCTGAAGCTGACGGTCGGCGCCGGGCCACCATCGGTCTTCTTCACGCCGGAGATCGGGTCGTTCTTCGGTTCCAGCAGCGAGATGCCGCCAACAACGGCAAAATGCTTGCCCGACGCGGTGTCGGTGCTGCTGCTGTCCTGGGCGAAAGCGGCCGGCGCGAAGGCGGCGGAGGTCAGCAGGGCGAGACTCAGGATACGGATGGAGCGCATGGGGGTATCTCCTAATGTTTCTTGTTTTGGGCCCCCGGTTGCGGGGCGAGCACACCGTAGTCGCCCCAACATGAATCGAATCCGACGCACGTTAAAAAATAGTTTTCCTTGTTCAGCGACGGGTACGGAACGCCTGTATTCATGGGGTTTCTGGCGCTCGGGGACATTCATGCAGTTGGAGATGATGTGAGCACAGCAACGTTGTGCATTGGCCTGCAAGCGCAGGTGAACGTGGAGTGCAGGGTGCTGCTGCTGGGCTCGATGCCGGGCGTGGCGTCCCTGCAGGAGCAGCGCTATTACGCCCATCCGCGCAACCGCTTCTGGCCGCTGATGGCCGACATCTGTGGTTTCGACGCGGATCTGGCCTACGCAGCGCGGCTGCAGGCATTGAATGCCGCGGGCATCGGTCTGTGGGATGTGATCGGTCGCTGCGAGCGCCGAGGCAGCCTGGACGCGGACATCGTGCGTGGCACGGAAGTGGCCAATGCACTGCCGGAACTGATCGCCACGCTGCCTGAGCTGACGCTGATCGGCTGCAATGGCGGCGCATCATGGCAGGCGTTCCAGCGCTGGGTGCTGCCGCAGCTGGAGGCCCCGCCACAGGTGGTTGCATTGCCCTCGACCAGCCCGGCCAATGCGGCGTGGTCGTTGCCGCGCCTGCGCCAGGTCTGGCAGCCGGTCGCAGACGCACTGGCGACATGAAGCGGACATCGTCCGGACAATACGCTACCGACTGGTCGCGGCCGGGACCCGCGGGCAACAGCCTGTCCCGGCTGCGTGCGTACTGAAAACACCTGTAACGGTTGGCGCTGGACCCCGCTGGCCGCACAATAGAGGTTTCCCTACACCAGATTGCCGGAGTTATCCCCATGGCCGAAATCAAGGAAGCACTTGTCCCCGATATCGGTGACTACAGCGATATCCCGGTAATCGAGGTGCTTGTCGCCGTCGGCGACACGGTCAAGAAGGACCAGGGCCTGGTGACGCTGGAAAGCGACAAGGCGACCATGGAAGTGCCGTCCTCGGTGGCAGGCGTGGTCAAGGAACTGAAGGTCAAGGTGGGCGACAGCCTGTCCGAAGGCAAGGTCGTGGCGCTGATCGAAGTGGCCGAAGGCGAAGCCGCCGCGCCGGCACCGGCCAAGTCCGCCGCCCCGGCTGCCGCCACCCAGAGCGCGCCGGCCCCGGCCGCTGCTGCGGCGGCCGCTCCGGCCACTCCGGCCGCCAGCGGTGGCGCAGTGGAAGCGCTGGTGCCGGACATCGGCGACTACGCCGGCATCCCGGTCATCGAAGTGCTGGTCGCCGTCGGCGACACGGTCAAGAAGGACCAGGGCCTGGTCACGCTGGAAAGCGACAAGGCCACCATGGAGGTGCCGTCGTCTGTGGCCGGTGTGGTCAAGGAGATCAAGGTCAAGGTGGGCGACAACCTGTCGCAGGGCGACGTGGTTGCCATCATTGAAGCCGAAGGCGCTGCCGCGCCGGCACCGACCAAGGCGGCGGCTGCCGCTGCTCCGGCTGCCGCCGAGACCGCCACCAAGGTCGAGCCGGTCGCTGTGCCGGCACAGCCGGACAAGCTGGCGGCGCGCGAGATCGCCTCGGCCGGCACCCCGTCCAGCCCACCGGTGCAGTTCAACGCCGATGGCGTGCTGCCGGCCAAGGTGCCGTACGCCACCCCGGCGGTGCGCGTGTTCGCCCGCGAGCTGGGCGTGGACCTGCTGCAGATCAACGGCACCGAGAAGGGGGGCCGCATCACCAAGGGTGACGTGCAGAAGTTCGTCAAGGCTGCACTCAGCGGTGGTGTGCCGGCAGCTGCCGGTGGCGCCGTCGCCGCCGGTGGTGGCCTGAACCTGCTGCCGTGGCCGAAGGTCGACTTCAGCAAGTTCGGCGAGACGGAAGTGCAGCCGCTGTCGCGCATCAAGAAGATCTCCGGCGCGAACCTGGCCCGCAACTGGGCGATGATCCCGCACGTCACCCAGTTCGAACAGGCCGACATCACCGACCTGGAAGGCCTGCGCGTGGCGCTGAACAAGGAAAACGAGAAGGCCGGCATCAAGCTGACCATGCTCGCCTTCCTGATCAAGGCCAGCGCCGCGGCGCTGAAGAAGTTCCCGGAATTCAACGCCTCGCTCGATGCCAGCGGTGAAAACCTGACCCTGAAGAAGTACTTCCACATCGGCTTTGCCGCCGATACGCCGAACGGCCTGGTCGTGCCGGTCATCCGCGACGTGGACAAGAAGGGCGTGGTGCAGATCGCGCAGGAAACCGGCGAACTGGCCAAGAAGGCGCGCGACGGCAAGCTGGGCCCGGCCGACATGAGCGGCGGCTGCTTCTCGATCAGCTCGCTGGGCGGCATTGGCGGCACCGCGTTCACTCCGATCGTCAATGCACCGGAAGTGGCCATCCTGGGCGTGTCCAAGTCCTCCATCCAGCCGGTCTGGAATGGCAAGGAGTTCGCGCCGAAGCTGATGCTGCCGCTGTCGCTGAGCTACGACCACCGCGTCATCGACGGCGCCCTGGCCGCACGCTTCACCACGTACCTGTCGCAGGTGCTGGCCGACATGCGCCGCGTGCTGCTGTAAGGCATCGCTTCGCCCCCACCGTGCGGCCGCTGCCCCTGGCGCGGCCGCGTGAACAGATGCAGTGACAGCCCGCCGGCCCTGCCGGCCGGGCACAAGGAAAACCACCATGGCCACGATTGAAGTCAAGGTTCCCGACATCGGCGATTACAGCGATGTTCCGGTGATCGAAGTGTTGGTCGCCGTCGGCGACACGGTGAAGAAGGACCAGGGCCTGGTGACCCTGGAGTCGGACAAGGCCACCCTGGAAGTGCCGTCCTCGGCGGCCGGCGTGGTCAAGGAGATCAAGGTCAAGCTGGGCGACACCTTGTCCGAAGGCGCCGTGGTCGTGGTGCTGGACGCTGAAGGCGCCGCCGATGCCCCGGCCAAGGCCGCTGCGCCGGCTCCGGCTGCGGCCGCTCCGGCCAGCAAGCCGCCGGTGACCCCCTCGCACCGCGCCCCGGCCGAGCCGGTGGCACCGAAGCCGGCGCTGTCCAGTGGCAAGCCGGCCGACATCGAATGCGAAATGGTCGTGCTGGGCTCCGGCCCGGGCGGCTACACCGCAGCCTTCCGCGCCGCCGACGTTGGCCTGGATACGGTGCTGGTCGAGCGCTACGCCAGCCTCGGCGGCGTCTGCCTCAACGTCGGTTGCATTCCGTCCAAGGCGCTGCTGCACGCCGCCGCGGTGATCGACGAAGTCGCCCACGCCGGCGATTTCGGCGTCGAGTTCGGCAAGCCGACCATCACCCTTGACAAGCTGCGCCAGTACAAGGAAAAGGTCGTCAACCAGCTGACCAAGGGCCTGGCCGGCATGGCCAAGCAGCGCAAGGTCCGCAACGTGCAGGGCGTCGGCAGGTTCATCTCGGCCAACGAACTGGAGATCACCGCCGCAGACGGCAGCACCCAGCTGCTGCGCTTCCAGAAGTGCATCATCGCCGCGGGTTCGCAGGCGGTGAAGCTGCCGAACTTCCCGTGGGACGACAAGCGCGTGATGGATTCCACCGACGCGCTGGAGCTGGCCGAAGTGCCGGGCTCGCTGCTGGTCGTCGGCGGCGGCATCATCGGCCTGGAAATGGCCACTGTGTACAGCGCACTGGGCAGCAAGGTCACCGTGGTCGAGTTCATGGACCAGCTGATGCCGGGCGCCGACAAGGACCTGGTCAAGCCGCTGGCCGACCGCCTGAAGAAGCAGGGCATCGAAGTGCACCTGAAGACCAAGGCCTCGGGCGTCACTGCCGATGCCAAGGGCATCACCGTGACCTTCGAGGCGGCCGAGGAAGGCCAGGCGCCGGCGCTGGCGCAGGGCACTTTCGACCGTGTGCTGGTGGCCGTCGGGCGTTCGCCGAACGGCAAGAAGATCGATGCCGAGAAGGCCGGTGTGCAGGTCACCGAGCGTGGTTTCATCCCGGTTGATCGCCAGATGCGCACCAACGTGCCGCACATCTTTGCCATCGGCGACATCGTCGGCAACCCGATGCTGGCGCACAAGGCAACGCACGAAGGCAAGCTGGCGGCTGAAGTGGCTGCTGGCCACAAGAAGGAATGGGTCGCCCGTGTGATTCCGTCGGTGGCCTACACCAACCCGGAAATCGCCTGGGTGGGCGTGACCGAGACCGAAGCCAAGGCCAAGGGCCTGAAGGTCGGCGTGGCCAAGTTCCCGTGGGCCGCCAGCGGCCGCGCGATCGGCATCGGTCGCACCGAGGGCTTCACCAAGCTGATCTTCGATGAGGAGACCCACCGCATCATCGGCGGCGCGATCGTCGGCGTGCATGCCGGTGACCTGCTGGCCGAGATCGGCCTGGCGATCGAGATGGGTGCCGAAGCCGAAGACATCGGCCACACCATCCATGCGCACCCGACGCTGAGCGAATCGGTGGCGATGGCCTCGGAAATCTACGACGGCACGATCACCGATCTGTACATGCCGAAGAAGAAGTAAGGCGCCTGCGCCGTTCCAAATGAAAAGCCCCGGCATTTGCCGGGGTTTTTTTGTTGAGCCGCGATCACTCTCATTGCGAGCGTTCGGGCCGCAGCGCGGGTGGCAGGCATTTGGACAAATGTCCCCCGGCGCCCGCCTGTGGCGGTCGCCTCCTCCTTTACTTTGTCCAAACGCCTGCCACCCGCGCAGCGGCTCGGCTTGCGGATAGTAAGAGCCAGTGCCAAAGCCGCCCGGATGCCTGACACGCGGGGGGAGAGGGGCTTGCGTGCGAAGTAAAGGAGGAGGTGACGGCCGCAGGCCGGCGCCGGGGGACATTCGCACGCAAGCCCCTCTCCCCCCGCGCTCGACCAACCAGCTTCTCTGCTCGACGATGCCACAAAAAACGCGGCCCCGATGTTCCGGAGGCCGCGCCAGGAGAGAGCGTGGAAGGGACGAGGGATCAGAACACGAAGCTGACGCCGGCCACCGGGCCCTTGAATTCCTGCTTCAGGCCGATGGTGCCGTCGCTGCCCTTCTTGTCCGCATCGAGCTTGAACCAGTCGTAGCCGGCGAACACACCGAAGTTCCTGGTGAAGCGGTAATCGACGATGGCGTTGGCGCGGCTCAGATCGCCCTTGTAGTCATCGAAGCTGCCCCAGCGCGTGTTGAGGTACTGGCCCTGCAGGGTGATCATCCACTTCTCGGACGGGGTGAAGCTCAATCGCGCACCGACCACCGGCGCCACGCCGTCGGTCTTCTCGTTGAGGAACTGGCCTTCGTACACGGTGCCCAGATCGGCGTAGGCCTTGGTGCTGACCTTGGCGTACTCGGCACCCAGCTGCAGGCCCAGGTCGAACGTATCGGTGTCCACCACCGAGTAGTCATAGACCAGGCTGGCCACCTGGTACTTCAGTTCGCCCTTGACGAAGCTGCCGGACGGCACGTTGACGTCACCGAAGGAGATGTCCTGGCCGAGGGTCTCACGGCGGTCCTTGTCGTACTTGAAATAGTTGAACAGCAGGCGCTGGCGGTTGCTGATGCGGAACATGCCGTCAATGCGCGGCTCCCACTCCTTGCCACCCAGCTTGAAGTCCTCGGAGAAGCCGATGTCCTGCCCGGCGACATTGGTCTTGCCGCGGAGCGTGTTGTCCGAGTCGATGTTCATCGCACCCAGGCGCAGGGCAAAGCGGTCGTCGCCTTCGGCGGCGTGGGCAGCGGTGGCGAACGAGGCGCCGGCGGCGATCAGGGAGAGAGCGAGCAGGGTGGGTACGGGGCGCTATCGAAGAGTCCTTGCAGTGGTTCATCAGAATGAAGACCACTGTGCCGGACAGGCCCGTCCACCATCCGTGAACGTATGGTCCACGCCATGTGCACGGTTCAGTGCTGTCGCGACGATGCAAAAAGATGGCCCCGGAGACGGGCTTCGGGGCCATCGTGGGACCTGCGGGGTGGAGCCGACGAGGATGCTGCAGGCAGGTCGAAAGATCGGACCTGCGCATCCGGCGAAAGTTCCCCGCCTTCGACCAAAGTTCAATACTGCGGTGCAGCATCATGCGGACGTCATTGTCCCCCGGGTGGTACGCAAAAATGTAACCGTTACCGTAACTTGCGGCTTCCCGGGATGAACAGGCAGCGGTTGTCTCGCAAATTGTCCCATTGCTATAATTTGGCGGCTCGATGAGGCCCCCCTGCTGTAGCCGCCTCAGCCTTCCACTTGCAACCACGCGGGACGTCCTGTGCTGAACTCCGTTGATGCGGGTCGGCGACTGATGCTGCGCGCCGCGGTCTACCCGCTGGCCGCGGTCGCTGTCCTGGCCCTGGCCTTCCTGCTGGTCGGTCCGAAATACGCCCTCGGCGCGCTGGCGTCCGGTGTGGCCATTTCGGCCGGTGGCTGGGTGGCGGCAAGGATGGCGCTGGGGGGTGGTGCGGTGGCCGCAGGATCGGCGATGGCTCGCCTGATCATTGCGATCGTGGCCAAGTGGGTCGTGGTTTTCGGCGTCCTGCTGGTGGGGTTCCTGGTCTTCAAGCTGCCTGCATTGGCGCTGTTGGCCGGTATCGCCGTCGGCTTGATGTTCCAGGTCCTGGCGATGGCCAGGCGTTGACAGAATTCAATTAACTGAAGGTTCCGGACACATGGCGGGCGAGGCTCTAACCCCTACCAGCTACATCCAGCATCACCTGCACAACCTGACCGCGCCGGTCGGCAAGGGTGAGGGTATGTTCTGGCATATCCACGTCGATACCTTCCTCACTGCGGTCCTGATGGGCCTGGTGATCGTTGTCGCGTTCTGGCTGGGCACCCGCAAGGCCACCGCCGGCGTGCCGGGCAAGTGGCAGGCCTTCGTCGAGATCTGCCTGGAGTTCGTCGACCGCCAGGCCAAGGACACCTACCACGGCAAGAGCAAGCTGGTCACGCCGATCGCCATCACCATCTTCTTCTGGATTCTGCTGATGAATCTGCTGAAGATGATCCCGGCCGATTTCATCGCCAAGCCGCTGGAATGGGTGGGCGTGCACTACTGGAAGCCGGTGCCGACCGCTGACGTCAATGCCACCCTGGGCATGGCCATCAGCGTGTTCTTCCTGATGCTGTTCTTCGCGCTCAAGTCCAAGGGCCTGGGCGGCTTCATCAAGGAATTCCTGACGGCGCCGTTCGGCAAGTGGATGATGCCGTTCAACCTGATCCTCAACATCGTCGAGTGGCTGAGCAAGCCGATCTCGCTGGCGATGCGACTGTTCGGCAACATGTTCGGCGGCGAAATCGTGTTCCTGCTGATCTGGGTGCTGGGTGGTGCCGGTTTCTTCGGTGCCATTGCCGGTGGTGTGTTCGGCCTCGGCTGGATGCTGTTCCACCTGCTGGTGATCCCGCTGCAGGCCTTCATCTTCATGATGCTGTCGATCGTGTACCTGAGCCTGTCGGAAGACGCTCACTGAGTTTCAAGCTTCAACGCGTTTCAACCTTCATCCGTTTCATCACCCTTAGCAACTTAAGTTCCTGGAGATAACCATGTACTTCGCCGTCCTGACCAACTTCGCGCAGATTCAGAGCTCCACCGCCCTTGCCGTCGGCATCATGATCGGCCTGGCCGCGCTGGGCGCCGGTCTGGGTCTGGCCATCATGGCTGGTAAGTTCCTGGAGTCGGCCGCCCGCCAGCCGGAACTGATCCCGGTCCTGCAGGTCCGCATGTTCATCACCGCCGGCCTGATCGACGCCGCGTTCATCATCTCGGTCGCCGTTGGCCTGCTGCTGGCCTTCGCCAACCCGCTGTCGGCTGCCTTCGCTGGCGCCGTCACCAAGGCTCTGGCCGGCTGATACAGCGGTTTGAGACGACCGGGTGCTGATGCACCCGGTTTCGGATGAAGGCCGGATGTGCCGCTTCGGCGGCGCGTCCACCCCGAAACCAGCGATCGAGCTAACCATGAATATCAATTTCACCCTTCTTGCGCAGGCGCTGGCCTTCGCTGGTCTGATCTGGATCATCGCGACCAAGATCTGGCCGCCGCTGATGAACGCGATCGAAGAGCGCCAGCAGAAGATTGCTGAAGGCCTCGCTGCTGCCGACCGCAGCCAGAAAGATCTGGCCCAGGCGCAGGAGAAGGTCAACGAAGCGCTGAAGGAAGCCCGCACCAAGGCCAACGAGATCATCGATCAGGCCCATGCGCGTGCCAACCAGATCGTTGATGCTGCCCGCAACGAAGCGATCACCGAAGCCACCCGTCAGAAGGAACTGGCCCAGGCTGAAATCGACGCCGCCGCCAACCGTGCCCGTGAAGATCTGCGCAAGCAGGTGTCCGCGCTGGCCGTGACCGGTGCCGAAAAGCTGCTCAAGCGCGAAATCGACGCCAACGCCCACAAGGCGCTGCTCGACGAGCTGGCCTCGGAGATCTAAGGATGAGCCAGGCCCTCACGCTTGCCCGCCCGTACGCCCGCGCCGCGTTCGCGACCGCGCGCGACGAAGGCGCGTTCGCGCCGTGGTCGGACGCCCTGGCGTTCTCCGCCCACGTCGCCGCCGACCCGCGCGTGGCGGCCCTGCTCGCCAACCCGGAGCTGGGTCGTGACGACGCCGTCGCCCTGCTGGCGCCGGTGTCCCACGGCGAGACCTACTCGCGCTTCCTGGCCATCCTGGCCGAATCGCATCGCCTGCCGCTGCTGCCGGAAATCTCCGGCATGTTCGACGCCCTGCGCGCCGAAGCCGAGCACGTGGTCAAGGCCACCGTCACCTCGGCTGCCGAACTGTCGGCCGGTGAACTGGACGCGATCAAGGTCGCGCTGCGCAAGCGCTTCAACCGCGAGGTCGACGTGACCACCGCGGTCGATGCCTCGCTGATCGGCGGCGCCGTGATCGACGCCGGCGACGTGGTCATCGATGGTTCGCTGAAGGGCAAGCTGGCCCGTCTGCAGACCGCGCTCGCTAACTGAATTCATTTAACGTCCGGCCCCGCTGCCGGCACTAGGACTTGACGATGGCAACCACGCTCAACCCCTCCGAAATCAGCGAACTGATCAAGAACCGCATCGAGAAGGTCAAGCTGGCCGCGGAATCGCGCAACGAAGGCACCGTGACCAGCGTGTCCGACGGCATCGTGCGCATCTTCGGTCTGGCCGACGTGATGCAGGGCGAAATGATCGAACTGCCGAACAACACCTTCGCCCTCGCCCTGAACCTGGAGCGCGACTCGGTCGGCGCCGTGGTCCTGGGTGACTACGAGCACCTGCGCGAAGGCGACGTCGCCAAGACCACCGGCCGCATCCTGGAAGTGCCGGTCGGTCCGGAACTGCTGGGCCGCGTCGTGAACGCGCTGGGCGAGCCGATCGATGGCAAGGGCCCGCTGGGCACCGACCTGACCGCTCCGGTGGAGCGCGTTGCTCCGGGCGTGATCTGGCGCAAGTCGGTCGACCAGCCGGTGCAGACCGGTTACAAGTCGGTCGACTCGATGATCCCGATCGGCCGTGGCCAGCGCGAGCTGATCATCGGTGACCGCCAGACCGGCAAGACCGCCATGGCGATCGATGCGGTGATCAACCAGAAGGGCACCGGCATCAAGTGCGTGTACGTTGCGATCGGCCAGAAGGCTTCGACCATCGCCAACATCGTGCGCAAGCTGGAAGAGAACGGCGCGCTGGCCCACACCATCGTGGTGGCCGCGACCGCTTCCGAATCGGCTGCCATGCAGTACATCAGCGCCTACTCGGGCTGCACCATGGGTGAGTACTTCATGGACCGCGGCGAAGACGCGCTGATCGTGTACGACGATCTGTCCAAGCAGGCTGTCGCCTACCGCCAGATCTCGCTGCTGCTGAAGCGCCCGCCGGGCCGCGAAGCCTACCCGGGTGACGTGTTCTACCTGCACTCCCGTCTGCTCGAGCGCGCTGCCCGTGTGTCCGAGGAATACGTCGAGAAGTTCACCGAAGGCAAGGTCACCGGCAAGACCGGTTCGCTGACCGCGCTGCCGATCATCGAAACCCAGGCCGGCGACGTGTCCGCGTTCGTTCCGACCAACGTGATCTCGATCACCGACGGCCAGATCTTCCTGGAAACCGACCTGTTCAACGCCGGCATCCGCCCGGCCGTGAACGCCGGTATCTCGGTGTCGCGCGTCGGTGGCTCGGCCCAGACCAAGATCATCAAGAAGCTGTCGGGCGGCATCCGTATCTCGCTGGCCCAGTACCGTGAACTGGCTGCCTTCGCGCAGTTCGCCTCGGACCTGGACGAAGCGACCCGCAAGCAGCTGGAGCGTGGCCAGCGCGTCACCGAGCTGATGAAGCAGAAGCAGTACGCGCCGATGTCGATCGCCAACCAGGCGCTGTCGATCTACGCCGTCAACGAGGGTTACCTCGACGACGTGCCGGTCAACAAGCTGCTGGCGTTCGAAGAAGGCCTGCACGCCCACTTCGCCAATACCCAGGGCGAGCTGATCAGCAAGGTCAACGCCACCGGCGGTTGGGACAACGACATCGAAGGTGCCTTCAAGAAGGGCATCGCCGAGTTCAAGACCACCGGCAGCTGGTAATCGCGGTCCTGTAGAGCGGAGCCACCGGCTCCGCTGGACCAGATGACAAACGGTTGAACAACGCGGGGCATCAGCCCCGCGCCACGGGAAACAAGAGATGGCAAGCGGACGCGAAATCAAAACCAAGATCAAGAGCGTGCAGAACACCCGCAAGGTGACGCGCGCCCTGGAAATGGTCTCGGCCTCCAAGATCCGCAAGGCGCAGGATCGGATGAAGACCTCGCGTCCGTACGCGCAGGCGATGAAGCAGGTGATCGGTCACCTGGCCCAGGCCAGCACCGACTACCAGCATCCGTTCCTGGTCGAGCGCGAGCAGGTAAAGCGGGTCGGTTTCATCGTGATCTCCTCCGATCGCGGTCTGGCCGGCGGCCTGAACAACAACCTGTTCCGCAAGATGCTGGGCGAAGCCAAGGCATGGCAGGACAAGGGTGCCGAAGTGGACCTGGTGACCATCGGCCAGAAGGCATCGACCTTCTTCCGCCGCGTGAAGGTCAACATGGTCGGCAGCGTGACCCACATCGGCGACGTGCCGAAGCTGGAATCGCTGATCGGTGTGATCAAGGTCATGCTCGACGCCTTCACCGAAGGCAAGATCGACCGCGTGTACCTGGTCTACAACCGCTTCGTGAACACCATGGTGCAGAAGGCCAGCTTCGATCAGCTGCTGCCGCTGCCGCCGGCCGAGAAGCAGGTCGCTCACCACGACTGGGACTACCTGTACGAACCCGATGCCGCGACCGTGCTGGAGCACGTGATGACGCGTTACATCGAGTCGCTGGTGTACCAGGCACTGCTGGAAAACGTCGCCTCCGAGCATGCCGCACGCATGGTTGCGATGAAGGCGGCGAGCGACAACGCCAACAAGCTGATCGGCACCCTGCAGCTCGTCTACAACAAGGCGCGCCAGGCAGCGATCACCCAGGAAATCTCCGAAATCGTCGGCGGCGCGGCAGCAGTCTGACCGCGTTCGTTCAAAGCACACATTAGAGGATGCAGCAATGAGTCAGGGCAAGATCGTTCAGATCATCGGCGCGGTCGTCGACGTCGAATTCCCGCGTGAATCGGTGCCGAAGGTGTACGACGCACTGAAGGTCGAAAACACCGAGATCACCCTCGAAGTCCAGCAGCAGCTGGGCGACGGCGTGGTGCGTACCATCGCCCTCGGTTCCACCGACGGCCTGAAGCGCAACCTGGTTGCCGTCAACACCGGCCGCGGCATCTCGGTCCCGGTCGGCGCCGGCACCCTGGGCCGCATCATGGACGTGCTGGGCCGTCCGATCGACGAAGCCGGCCCGGTCGCTGCCAGCGACAACTGGGAAATCCACCGCGCTGCGCCGTCGTATGAAGACCAGTCCCCGGCCACCGAGCTGCTGGAAACCGGCATCAAGGTCATCGACCTGATGTGCCCGTTCGCCAAGGGCGGCAAGGTCGGCCTGTTCGGCGGCGCCGGCGTCGGCAAGACCGTCAACATGATGGAGCTGATCAACAACATCGCCAAGGCGCACAGCGGTCTGTCCGTGTTCGCCGGCGTGGGTGAGCGTACCCGTGAGGGCAACGACTTCTACCACGAAATGAAGGACTCCAACGTCCTGGACAAGGTGGCGATGGTGTACGGCCAGATGAACGAGCCGCCGGGCAACCGCCTGCGCGTCGCGCTGACCGGCCTGACCATGGCCGAGTACTTCCGCGACGAGAAGGACGAGAACGGCAAGGGCAAGGACGTCCTGTTGTTCGTCGACAACATCTACCGCTACACCCTGGCCGGTACCGAAGTGTCGGCACTGCTGGGCCGTATGCCGTCCGCGGTGGGTTACCAGCCGACCCTGGCCGAGGAAATGGGCGTCCTGCAGGAGCGCATCACCTCGACCAAGAACGGCTCGATCACCTCGATCCAGGCCGTCTACGTTCCCGCGGACGACCTGACCGACCCGTCGCCGGCGACCACCTTCGCCCACCTGGACTCGACCGTCACCCTGTCTCGTTCGATCGCCTCGCTGGGTATCTACCCGGCCGTCGATCCGCTGGACTCCACCAGCCGCCAGATGGATCCGCTGGTGATCGGCCACGAGCACTACGACACCGCCCAGCGCGTCCAGCAGACCCTGCAGAAGTACAAGGAACTGAAGGACATCATCGCGATCCTGGGCATGGACGAACTGTCCGAAGAGGACAAGCAGGCCGTGTCGCGCGCCCGCAAGATCGAGCGCTTCTTCAGCCAGCCGTTCCACGTGGCCGAAGTGTTCACCGGTTCGCCGGGCAAGTACGTGCCGCTGAAGGACACCATCCGTGGCTTCAAGGCCATCGTCGATGGCGAGTACGACCACCTGCCGGAGCAGGCGTTCTACATGGTCGGCGGCATCGAAGAAGCGGTCGAGAAGGCCAAGAAGATGGCCGAGAAGGCCTGATCCGGGACGGGCAGGAGCGATCCTGGCCGACCTGACGCCGGCGCCGGGCAACCGCCCGCGCCGGTGGACCCCCACGGTGGCATTGCGCCGCCGCGAACAGCGAAGAGATTTGCATGAGCACGATCCGTTGCGACATCGTCAGCGCCGAGCAGGAAATCTTCCGTGGCGAAGCGACCCTGGTCGTGGCCACCGGTGAGCTGGGCGAACTGGGCATCGCGCCCAAGCACGCGCCGCTGATCACCCGCCTGAAGCCGGGCAAGGTGGTGGTGACCACGCCGAACGGCGAGCAGCTGGATTTCGCCATTTCCGGCGGCATCCTGGAAGTGCAGCCGCAGGTGGTGACCGTGCTGGCCGACACCGCGATCCGCGCGCAGGACATCGACGAAGCCTCGGTCCGCAAGGCCAAGGAAGAAGCCGAGCGCATCCTGGCCAACCGCGGCGAAGCGATGGAAGTGGCCGAAGCCCAGCAGAAGCTGGCTGAAGCCGTCGTCCAGCTGCAGGCACTGGAACGCCTGCGCAAGAATCTCAAGCACTGAGGTTCGCGCTGCACCCACGAGAACGCCGGCCCTGTGCCGGCGTTTTTGTTTCTGCTGGCAGCGCCGGGGCGTGTGTCGGTGGTATCAGCGATACACCACATGGCGCATCAACAGGAACGACACGCACGCCAGCCCGCCTTCCACCAGCGGCTTGGCCAGCCACGTGTACTGCAGGCCCAGCGCCTGGTCGACCAGGCTGACCAGCAGCGTGCTCGTCGCCGTCAGCAGCAGCCACAGCCCGAAGAAGCGTGCGAAGCGCTTCCATCCCAGCTTGCCGGCACCGGCCTCGGCAAAGGTGTAGCGGCCGTTGAGCCAGAAGCCCAGCAGCATGCCGGCCAGGCGACCGGCGATGTTGGCCGGCGCGACCGGCATGCCCAGCGCGGTGGCGACCACGAACGCCAGCCAATCGACCAGCAGCTGCACGAGCCCGATCACAAGGTAGGTGCTTCCCTGGCGGAGCAGGCTCATCGGCGTGGTGAAGGAGGAGGGATGCCCATGTTAACGGCCCACGCTCTAGAATCACCGGCAACGAACTACGGACTGCTGCTCCCATGACCCAAGCCCTGCACGTCATCATTCTCGCCGCCGGCGCCGGCAAGCGCATGAAGTCGGTGCTGCCGAAGGTGCTGCAGCCGATCGCCGGCCAGCCGATGCTGGCGCACGTGATCGATGCGGCCCGCGAGCTGCAGCCGGCGGCCATCCACGTGGTTTACGGCCATGGCGGCGAGGCGGTGCGTCAGTACTTCGCCGGCCAGCCCGACCTGCAGTGGGCCGAACAGGCCCAGCAGCTCGGTACCGGCCACGCAGTGGCGCAGGCAATGCCGCAGGTTCCCGACGCTGCGCAGGTGCTGGTGTTGTACGGCGATGTGCCGCTGATCCGCGCGCAGACCCTGCGCGACCTGCTGGCGCAGCCGGGCCGGCTGGCAGTGCTGGTGGCCGATGTCGATGACCCGAGCGGTTACGGCCGTGTGCTGCGCGATGCAGAGGGCAAGGTGGGCTCCATCGTCGAGCAGAAGGACGCCACCGACGACCAGCTGCGCGTGCGCACGATCAACACCGGCATCATCGCCGCAGAGTCGACCGCGCTGCGCCGCTGGTTGTCGCAGCTGTCCAACAGCAATGCGCAGGGCGAGTACTACCTTACCGATGTGTTCGCGTTTGCCGCGCATGAGTACACCCCGGCCGAGATGGCCCTGGTCGCCGATGCACAGGAGGCTGAGGGCGCGAATGATCCGTGGCAGCTGTCGCAGCTGGAACGCGCCTGGCAGCGCCGTGCGGTGCGTGCGCTGTGCGCTCAGGGCGCGCGCGTGCGCGACCCGGCACGCCTGGATATCCGTGGCGCCGTCACCGTGGGCAGCGACGTGCTGATCGATGTCGACGTTGTTCTTGAAGGCAACGTCGTGCTCGGTGACGGCGTTACCGTAGGCCCATTCAACCGGCTGAAGGATGTCAACCTGGGGCCCGGCACCGAAGTGCGCGCGCATTGCGACCTGGAAGGCGTGGTGACCGAAGGTGCCGCGCAGATCGGCCCGTTCGCACGCTTGCGGCCGGGTACCGTGCTGGCCGATGGCGTACACGTCGGCAACTTCGTCGAAACCAAGAACGTCACCCTCGGCGTCGGCAGCAAGGCCAACCACCTCACGTATCTGGGTGACGCGGTGATCGGCAGCAGGGTGAACATCGGTGCCGGCACCATCACCTGTAACTACGATGGCGTGAACAAGTCGACCACCACCATCGGCGACAACGCCTTCATCGGCTCCAACAGCTCGCTGGTGGCGCCGATCACCATCGGCGAGGGCGCGACCATCGCTGCCGGGTCGGTGATCACCCGCACCGCGCCGGACGGCAAGCTGACGCTGGCACGTGCACGACAGGAAACCATCGATGGCTGGAAGCGCCCGGTCAAGAAGTCCTGAGCCACGGGTGCCGCGCACCGATGAGCTGGGTGTGCTGCCGACGATCGAACAGCGTGCCGGTGAACTGCTGAGGGGCCACGAGGCCTATCCGGCGTTTGCCGGCCACGGCCTGGACCTGCCGACGCTGCAGGAAGGCCGTGAGCGTGGACAGCTCTGGGTGGTGGATGGCGCCGGCGGCGGCATTGCCGGCTACCTGCTGGCCGGCGACCTGGCAGGCGAGTTCCATGTCCTGCAGATGGATGTGGATCCAGCGCACGCGCGTCGTGGCCATGGCCGTGCATTGCTGCGGCATGCCTTGGCGCAGGCCAGGGCCACCGGCTTTGCTGCGGCGGTGCTGACCACCTTGAGCGATGTGCCGTGGAATGCAGCCTTCTATGCCAGCGAAGGATTCGTTGAAGTGCCGGAGGCGGAGTGGAACGATGGCCTGCGCGCCGTCATGGCCGAAGAGGCTGCGCTCGGGTTTCCGATGCACCTGCGGGTGGCGATGCGGCGGGTCTGGTAGGTGCTGACCCTGGTCGGCACATCCACGCATGGCGTGGATCTACTGACAGACCGAGCCACGTCGGCAACTCACCCCACCGGCAACAGGATCGACACGCACAGCCCGCCATCACCGCGGTTCTGCAGCGACACCCGCCCACCGTGCGCCTCCACGATCTCGCGGGTCAGTGCCAGTCCCAACCCGGTACCGTTGCGCTTGGTCGAATAGAACGGCATCAGCGCGTTCTGCAGCACCTGCTCGTTCATGCCCTTGCCACGGTCCAGCACATCCAGGCGCAGCCATTGCGGCAACCGCGTCAGCTGCACCTGCACGTCATCATTGGGCGGATCGGCTTCGGCACAGGCTTCATGCGCGTTCTTCAGCAGGTTCAACAGCGCCTGCCCGAACTGCGCGATGTCGATCCGGCTGCTCAGTTCCTCCTCCGGTTCACGTTCCATGCTGAACGGAATCTGCTGGCGCAGGCTGGACAGGAAGGGCGCCCAGTGCACGGTCTGCAGTTGCGGTTGCGGCAGCTTGGCGAAGCGCGCATAGCCACGGATGAATCCTTCCAGGTGGCGCGCGCGGTCTTCGATGGTGGTGAAGATCTCCGGCAGCCGATCGAAGCGCTCGCGCTGCACCAGCACGCCACCGGAGTGGGCCAGCGAGGCGATCGGTGCCAGTGAGTTGTTGAGCTCGTGGCTGATCACCCGGATCACCTTCTTCCACGTCTGCACTTCCTGGCGGCGCAGTTCGGCGGTGAGCAGGCGTACCAGCAGCAGGTCGTGCGGGCGGCCGTTGAGCTGGAAAGATCGGCGTGAAAGGTGATAGACCTGTTCGTCGTCCTCATCGCCGTCTTCGCCTTCCGCATGCACCGCGAACAGGCTGTCGCCGCCACGGGCGATGGCATCGCGCAGCTCCACCGGCACCTGTTCCAGCACCTCTTCCAGGCGCTGGCCTTCCAGCTTCCAGCCGCCATGCAGCAGCTTGCGCGCGGCCAGGTTGGAGAACACCACGCGGGCGATGCCATCGCCGCCGGAAGCAATCAGCAACATCGCCACCGGGGTGTTCTGCACCATGGTGTCCAGCAGCAGTTCGCGCTGCACCAGGCCCTGCCGCTGCTCGCGCAGCACGTCACCCAGTTCGCGGTGCGCCTGCACCAGGTCACCCAGTTCGTCGTTGCCCGGCCAGTACACACCGAAGTTGTACTCTCCGTCGCGGTAGCTGCTGGTGGTGCCGGCCAAGGCGCGCATCAATGAACGTACCGGCGCGGTGGCACGGCGCAGGGTCCACCACATCAGCGACAGCAGGATCAGCGCCGACACCGTGGTCACCACCCAGCCATGGTCCATCCAGTAGGCCAGCAGCCACGGCAACGCGGCGGCCAGCGCCAGCACCGGCAGCAGGCGCAGGAACAGGCGGAAGGTGAACGAGCGCCGTTTCATTCGCGTGGGATGCCGTGCCGGTCCATGCGCCGGTACAGTGCCTGGCGGCTCAGGCCGAGTTCGGCGGCGGCCTGGGCGATGACGCCGTGGTTGCGCGCCAGCACATCCTCGATGCGCGCACGGTCAGGATCATTGCCGGCACTGGCTGCCGGTCGCGGCGCAGGTGCGGCGCGCGGCAGGTTCAGGTCGGCCACCTCGATGCGGTTGCCGGTCGCCAGCAGCTCGGCCCGCTGGATCACGTTGCGCAGTTCGCGCACGTTGCCGGGCCAGGGGTGCCGTTGCAAGGCCGCGGTGGCGGCGCTGGAAAGTGGCTTGCCGGCGGTCAGGAAGCGCTCGGCCAGGGGCACGATGTCGCCCGGGCGCTCAGCCAATGGTGGCAGGACCAGTTCCACCGTATTGAGGCGGTAGTACAGGTCTTCGCGGAAGGTGCCGTCGCGGATCATCGCCGGCAGGTCGGCATTGGTCGCGCTGACCACGCGGACTTTGACCTGGCGCTCGCGATTGGAGCCAAGACGCTCGAAGCGCCCTGTTTCCAGCACACGCAGGAGCTTCATCTGGCCGCCCAGCGACAGGTTGCCGATCTCGTCCAGGAACAGCGTTCCGCCGTCGGCGGCTTCGAACTTGCCCTCGCGTGCCTTGTTGGCGCCGGTATATGCGCCGGCCTCGGCACCGAACAGTTCGGCCTCGATCAGTTCCGAGGGCAGGGCGCCGCAGTTGACTGTGATGAACGGGCCCTTGGCCACCAGCGAGTTGGCCTGGATGATCTGCGCGATCTTCTCCTTGCCAGCGCCGTTGGGGCCGGTGATCAGCACCGGCAGTTCGGAGCGCGCGACCTGGCAAGCCAGCGCGATGATGCGCTCGCTGGCCGGATCGGCGAAGACCGCACCACACAGCTCGTACTTTTCTTCCAGCGCATTGCGCTGGCGCAGCTCACGGCTGCGGCGGCGGTCCAGCTCGCGCCGCGCCTCGGACAGCTCGAGCAGGTTGTTGACCGTGGTCAGCAGCTTGCGGTCGTCCCAGGGCTTGGCCAGGTAGTCGGCGGCGCCGGCCTTGACCAGGTCCACCGCACTGCTCAGGTGGGTCCAGGCGGTGAGCAGGATCACCGGCAGGTCCGGGTGGCGCGCGCGGATCTGTGCGAACAGGTCTTCGCCTTCTTCGCCGGAGGTGGTGTCCTCGCTGAAATTCATGTCCTGGATCACCAGGTCGACCGGCTGCGACTCGAGCAGGGCCAGCCCTTCGGCCGGGCTCTGCGCCTGCAGGGTGTCGATGTCATGCAGGGAGAACAGCACGTCCAGCGCGGTGCCCACGCTGGCGTTGTCGTCGATGATCAGGATCGAAGGCATCAAGCAGTTCTGCAGAAAGGGATGGGCGGCGCCGATGGAGCCGTGTTCGTATCCATACGCCGGGAGAGCCCGGCGCCACCCATCAAGCATAGCCAAAGCCGTGGCGACGAGGGCGGGCTGGTTTCAGCGCCGCGCTGGTGGCGGCGGTGGCGGCGGTGGCGGAGCGACCAGCGCCAGCCGCCACGAGGTGGCGTCCACCGGGACGGTGAGCTCGCGTTTGTCGCGGCGCAGCAACAGGTACGCAGTCGGGGCAGTGGAATGCCGCAGCGCATCGGCAAGATGCTCGATGCGCCGCACAGCCGTATCGTCCAGGCGCAGGATGCGGTCGCCGCTGCGCACGCCGAAGCGGGCTTCCGGACGCGCGGCGTCCACCCGTACCTGGCCCTCGGTCGAGCGCAGCGCCAGGCGGGCATCATCCTGGCGCCATTCCAGCGTCTGCGAGCTGCCACCGCCGGCCAGCGCCGGCAGTGGCAGCAGTGCCATCAACAGCATCCGGCAGGCACGCATCTCACGCGCCCCGCGTGGCAACTGCGGGCGGGACCGCTGCCGCGCGCCGGGCCGGCCCGAACACCGCGACCTGGCCCAGCACCCACAGCAGCAGCGCGCCCAGCGGCAGGTAGTACAGGGGCATGCGTGGCAGCTCGTACAGGTTCATCAGTGCCAGATTGATCGCGTAGGCCGCCAGCATGCCCAGCACGATGCCCAGCGAGGCCAGCAGGAAGTTCTCGGTCTGGAAGTAGCGCAGGATCTGCCCGCGGGTGGCACCGAGTGCGCGGCGGATGCCGATCTGCTTGCTGCGCTGCTGCACCCAGAAGCTGGCCAGGCCGATGATGCCCAGTGCGGTGACCACCAGCAGCGAGACGCTGACGGTGATCAGCAGGCCAACCATCGCGCGGTCGTTCTTGAAGAAGTCCTTGCGCTGGTCTTCATAGGTCAGCTTGTCGCGCATCAGCCGGTTGGGGTCGTTGCGCTCCAGTACAGCAGCCCCCGCATCAAGCACCTCCTGGCGGCGTTCCGGCGAAGTGCGCAGCACATAGGTGCCACCCTCGTCGAAGGTGCGCCGCATGGGCAGCAGCATGGAGTTCGTCCAGTTGTCATTCCAGCCGTTGGGCGTGCTGAGCGTGTCGACGATGCCGACCACGTGCAGCGGCTGCTTGCCCATGTAGTAGGTCTTGCCCAGCGCGCTGCCGTTGGGTTCCATCTTGGCGGCGGTGGCCTGGGTGAGGATGACCGGGATGGCGTTTTCCTTGGCGCCCCCCTTGCTGGCGTCTTCGAAGTTCTGGTACTCGCCGGGCAGGAAATCGCGGCCGGCGATCAGGTTGATGCCCATCGTCGCCAGCCCGTTCTCGGACAGGGTGTACATCGAAGCGTTGGTGGTCGGCCGTTCCTGGTCGATCTCCCGCGAGATGCTGCTGCTGGACGAGCCGTTGCGGAAAGGCACCTGGTTGATGATGGTGACGTTGCTGACGCCGGGAAGCGCACGCAATGACGCCAGGTCCTCACGGGTGCGGGCCATGGCATCGGTCTGCTTGCCGATGCCGCTGACGCGGAGCATCACCAGTTCGTTCTCGGCGATGCCGCTGGGCATGCTGATCTTCTCCACGCGCTGGCTGACCAGGAACAGCGCGTTGCAGACGATGGCGCAGGTCAGTGCGACTTCCAGCACGATCAGGGCAGCGGCAGTCTTGTGCCGGCGCAGCGTGCTGAGGATGGGGCGGATGTCCATGGGAGTCCTCGTTCGATTGCTTACTGCGACTTGAGCTGGATGGCCGGAGTGACCTGCATGGCGCGCCAGGCAGGCAGGAAACCGGCGGCAAGGCTGGCGAACAGGGTCAGGCCCAGCGCGAGCAGCAGCATGTTGCCGTCCAGGTGGGCCAGCTTTGCGTACTCCACCGGTTGCTGGCGCACCGCGAACAGGCCGAGCAGGGCCAGGCCGATGCCCAGCACGCCCCCGACCACGCCGACCGCGCCGGCTTCCACCAGGCACTGCAGGAAGATCTGGCCACGGCTGGCACCGAGTGCGCGGCGCACGCCGATCTCACCACTGCGGCGCAGGAACTTGGCCAGCAGCAGGCCCACCGTGTTGACCAGGCAGACACCCAGGAAACCCAGTGCCAGCCACAGCTGCAGGCGCACGTCGCTGGGCACCGCGCCGTTGAAGTCCAGCCATTCCATCACGGTGCGCAGGCGCACGTTCGGCGGGTGCTTGAAGCGGCCGGCCTGGCGCTGCTGGCTCGAATAGTTCTCCAGGTAGCGGCGGTAGTCGGCGGCCTTGGCCGGGTCCATCTCCACCCAGTACTGCAGCCACGCGCACGGCGCATTGAGCGAGTAGCTGTTGCCGTCGGGATTCTCGCCGAAGCAGTTCATGTTGCCGTTGCTGCCCAGTTTCAGGTCGAAGGACGTGGAAATCGGCAGCAGCAGGTCCTCGTTCTTGCCGTAGCTGCCGGTGGTCAGGTCGTAGAAGTGCGGCTCCGGGCTCCACTCCTTCATCACGCCGACGATGCGGTAGCTCTGGCCTTCCATGCGCAGGTCGCGGCCTACGCTGTTGGCGCCCTGGTAAAGCTTGTCGTTGAGCGCCTTGGAGATGACCACCACGCGTGCGCGGCCTTCGTCGTCCTCGCGCGTCCACGGGCGGCCGTACTGCATGGGCACCTCGAACATCGGGAAGAAATCGGCCGAGGTCCAGCGGGTGTCGATGCTGAAGGGCTTGAGGGTGCTGTTGTCCGGTTCGATGGTGCCGCCACCGCCGCTCATCAGCGCCTGGCGCTCGCCCCTGGCTTCGCGCAGCAGGGCTTCCCCGTCGAAGCGGGTCAACTGGGTTTCCGGCTCCTCGCCCGCGACATAGGCGCCGGTCGCGGCATCGAGCTGCACATAGAACAGCCGGTCACTCTTGCCGGGGATCGGGTCGCCGGACAGCACGTGGAACACGGTCAGGGTGGTCATCGAGGCACCGATGCCGAGGGCGATGGCCACCACCATCAGCGCAGTCAGGACCTTGTTGCGGCGGAAACTGCGTACCGCCAATCGGGCGTAGTAGGCGAACATGGGAATGCCCTCACTCGTTGACGGCGACGATGTGGCGTGGCGTGGCCAGTACCGGCTCGCGCACCAGGTCGGTGACCTGGCCGTCGACGATATGCACGTTGCGCTGCGCACGCGCGGCCAGTTCCGGGTCGTGGGTGACCATTACGATGGTGGTGCCGGCGGCATTGATCTCCTCCAGCAGTTCCATCACGCCGCGCGCCATCTGCGTGTCCAGGTTGCCGGTCGGTTCGTCGGCCAGCAGCAGGCGCGGACTGCCGGCCAGGGCGCGTGCGATGGCCGCGCGCTGCTGCTGGCCGCCGGACAGCTCATTCGGGTAGTGCTTCATGCGCGAGCCCAGGCCGACCTGGGTCAGCGCCCTTTCAATGCGCTCCCGGCGCTCATTGGCGCTCATCTTGCGGTAGCGCAGCGGCACGTCGACATTGTCGAACAGGTTCAGGTCGGGGATCAGGTTGAAGCCCTGGAAGATGAAGCCGATCTTCTGGTTGCGCAGGCGGCTGCGGGCGTCATCGCCCAGCGTGCTCACATCCTGCCCGTCCAGCATGTAGGTACCGCTGGTGAAGGTTTCCAGCAGGCCGGCGATGTTGAGGAAGGTGGTCTTGCCGGAGCCGGACGGACCGGTGACGGCGACGAACTCGCCTTCCTTGACCTGCAGTTCCAGTGAGCGCAACGCGTGGGTTTCCACCTGTTCGGTGCGGAAGACCTTGGCGACCGAACGCATTTCGAGCATGTACATGGGGTGTCCTCTCTCCAGGATTCAGGTATCAGTTGACGGAGACGCGTTCGGCGTCCTTGAACAGGTCGCTGCCGGAGACCACGATGCGGTCGCCCGGCTGCACACCCGACTTGATTTCCACTTCGCCCAGGCTGCTGACGCCCAGTTCCACCGGGCGGCGCACGGCGGTGCGGCCATCCATCACGTAGGCCATGCCGTTGCCCTGTTCGACGAACGGGCCGCGCTCGACCTTCAGCACGTTCTTGCGGGTATCGAGCAGCACGCGCACCGACATCCGCTGGCTCTGGCGCAGGCCTTCCGGCTGCGCGCTGGCGAAGCGCACGCGGGCGTTGACCTCGCCGTTGACCACTTCCGGCGATACCGCGCTGATCTCGCCCGGGAACGGCTGGCCGTTGCCACCGGTCAGCTGGGCCGGCATGCCGATCGCCAGGTCGCGGGCGAAGCTCTCCGGCACCTTGATCTCGACCTCGAACTTGGACAGGTCGACCACGCCCAGCACCGGCGCGTTGGCGGCCAGGTTGGTGGACTGCACGGCCTGCACCTGGCCGACCTGGCCATCGAAGGGCGCGCGCAGGGTCAGCGCATCGACCTGGCGCTGCACTTCGGCCACCACCGCTTTCTGGCGGTCGGCCAGCAGGCGCTTGTTGCGGGCATCCAGGTCGGCGCCCTGGCTCTGCAGGCGCGCATCGGTGGTGGCATTGGCCAGGGCGATGTCGGCTTTCTTCAGCGAATCCTTGGCCTTGGCCAGGTCGATCTGCGGTACCGCGCCGCCGTCGTAGCCGCGCTGGTAGCGCTGCAGGTCGCGGTCAGCGGCCTGCCGCTCGATGGTGGCCTGGTCGGTTTCCTTGCGTGACCTGGCACGGGCCAGGGTCGCGTCCAGCGCGGCGCGGCTGGCCTCGGCTTCCAGGCCGGCCAGCGTTGCCTGTTCCTGGGCCAGCTTGCTGCGCAGTTCCGGGCTGTCGATGATCGCCAGCTCCTGGCCCTTCTTGACCACGTCACCGGCGACGACCTTCAGGTCCACGGTACCGGCCGAGATCGCGTACAGGATCGGGCTGTTGGCGGCGATCACGCGGCCGTCGGCAGCGATGTCACGGACCAGGTCGCCCCGCTTCACCTCGGCGATGCGCACGCGGCTGCTGTCGAAGGAGCGGCTGGCATTGGACCAGGCATGTACCGCCCAGCCGATGCCGGCGAGCAGCGCGATGGCACCCAGCGCCGGCCAGCGGTAGCGGTGCCAGCTTGCGCGGGTGGTGCCGGCCGGGGCGGAGGAAACGATCTGGTCCTGTGCGGAAGTGTCGCGGATCATCGGGTGCGTGCCTGACGGTGGTAGCCAATACCAAGCACGTAGCGTGCCAACTTTATTTCCTTTCAGGTCAAGGGGTTGGGAGTTTCGGGGAAGTGTCCGGGTGTCCGCGGACACCTTTCCGGACACTTTCATTAAGCGGACAGGAGGGGGAAGCCGGACACGCAGGCTAGAATGCGGCAATCGTCTTCAAGGAAACGCGTGACATGTGTGGAATCGTGGGTGCGATCGCCGATCGCGACGTAGTACCGGTACTGATCGAGGGTCTGAAGCG
>NZ_JAXBQT020000036.1:0-22803 GCF_047520755.2 Stenotrophomonas sp. FR010
GCCCCCCACTACCGCGGGTGCAGGGCTGCAAGCCCTGCAAACAAAAAACCCCGCTTGCGCGGGGTTCTCTGTGGGTTGCGTGCAGCGCGAACGCTTATGGGCGACGGGCCAAGGCCTCGACGTCCTTCGCCTTCGGCAGCAGGTCCTGCTTGCTCACGCGCAGGACACCAATCGTCAGCATCGGCACCGCCACCAGGATCGAGGACAGCACCACGATCACCGCACCGATCATATGCGTCTCGGCCAGGCCTTCCATCGAGCTGCCGCCGTACAGGTACAGGGCAAGCGCGGACAGGAAGAACATCACCGCAGTGATCACCGTACGCGACAGCGTCTGGTTGATCGAACGGTTCAGCACTTCCATCGAATCCACGCGCAGGCTGCGGAAGTTCTCACGGACGCGGTCGAAAACCACGATGATGTCGTTGATCGCAAAGCCCATCACCGACAGCAGGCCGGCCAGCACGGTCAGGTCGAACTCACGGCCCAGCAGGGACACGTAAGCGACCGTCACGATCAGGTCGAACATCGCCACGATGCTGGCGGTGACCGCGAACTTCCACTCGAAGCGCACCGCGATGTAGATCAGGAAGCCGGCCAGCATGAAGATGGTGGCATACAGGCCATTCATCGCCAGGTCCTTGCCGATCTGCGGGCCCACGAACTCGTTGCGGAGCACGGTGGCCTGATTGTCGGCAGTGGACAACGCCTTCACCACGGCAGCGGCCGTGGCCTTGTCCTCGTGGGCGGCATCGCCGGTACCCGGAGCATGCTCGCCGTGCGGGGCCAGGCGGATCAGCAGGTCGGTGTTGCCGCCGACGCTCTGCACCTGGGCGCCTTCGAAGCCACTCTGCTCGAGCTTGGTGCGGACCTGCTCAACATCCACCGCCTTGTCGAAGCGGGCTTCGATCAGGGTGCCGCCGGTGAAGTCCAGTGCGTAGTTGAAGCCTTTGATGCCGATGATGGCGACCGAGGCCAGGAACACCACGATGGTGACTGCCATGGCGACATGGCGCCAGCGCATGAAGTCGATCTTGGTGTCGTTCGGGAGGATGTGCAGCGGAAACAGTTTCATTGTGCGTGTCGTCCCGTCAGATGGCCACGTTCTGGAGCTTCTTGCGGCGGCCGTAGATCAGCGTCGCCAGCGCACGCGACACGGTGATCGCGGTGAACATGGAGGCGAAAATACCGATGATCATGGTCAGCGCGAAGCCCTTCAGCGGACCGGTACCGAATGCAAACAGCGCCACGCCGACGATCAGGCCGGTCAGGTTGGCGTCGAGGATGGTGCCCGAGGCACGCTCGTAACCGGTCACGATCGCCGTCTTGCCCGGCACGCCGGCTCGCAGCTCTTCACGGATACGCTCGTTGATCAGCACGTTGGCGTCCACCGACAGGCCGACCGACAATGCCAGGCCGGCAAAGCCCGGCAGGGTCATGGTGGCACCGAACAGCGACATCACCGCCACTACGATCAGCAGGTTGAAAAGCATCGCTGCCGAGGTGATCACACCGAACATGCGGTAGTACACGCTGAAGAACACCAGGGTGAACAGGAACGCGAACACCACCGCGCGCATGCCGTTCTTGACGTTCTCGGCGCCGAGGCTCGGGCCGACCACGCGCTCCTCGACGAAGTCCATCGGCGCAGCCAGCGAACCCGACTTCAGCAGCTTGGCCAGGTCTTCGGCTTCCTTCTTCTGCAGGCCGGTGGTCTGGAAGTTCTTGCCGAACACGCCGTTGATGTTGGCCACCGAGATCACTTCCTCGTTGACCTTGAAGCCACGCACTTCCTGGCCGTCGACGACGGTTACGGTCGGCACGCGCTCGGTGTAGACCACCGCCATCGGCTTGTTCACGTTGGCGCTGGTGAAGTCGAACATGCGCTGGCCACCGACGTTGTTCAGCGTCACGCTGACGGCCGGCGAGCCGCTGTTCGAATCGGTCACCGCCTGCGCACCGACCATCTGGTCGCCGGTGACGATCACGCGCTTGTTCAGCAGGATCGGGCCGCGGCCGTCACGCTGCTGGTAGACCTTCGCTTCCGGCGGAATGCGGCCGGAGTTGATGGCGTCCTGCGCATTGCCTTCAACCACCGCACGGTACTCCAGGGTGGCGGTGGCACCGATCATGCGCTTGGCTTCGGCGGTGTCCTGCACGCCCGGCAGCTGCACGACCACACGGTCGGCACCCTGGCGCTGGATGATCGGCTCGGCCACGCCGAGCTGGTTCACGCGGTTGCGCAGGGTGTTGATGTTCTGCTCGATGGCGCCGTTGGCGATCTGCGTGATCTCGGTCTCCGGCACGGTGACCGTGATGCGGTTGCCGCTGACGTCATAGCCGAGGGTCGGCTGCGCCTTGACCAGCGCGGCGCGGGCGCGCTGCGCGGCGTCATCGCCGGCGGATGGGCTCAGGTTGGCCACGATGCTGTTATCGGCGCGGCGTTCCACCGACTGGTAGGCGATGCGCGCGTCACGCAGGGTGCTGCGCACGTCTTCGGTATAGGCATCCAGGCGCTTGTCGAGGGCAGCCTTCTGGTCGACCTGCAGCACGAAATGCACGCCGCCCTGCAGGTCCAGGCCCAGCACCATCGGGCGACCGCCGAGGTTGGCCAGCCAGTCCGGCACGGTCGAAGCCAGGTTCAGCGCCACGGTGTACTTCTCGCCGACGGTGTCACGCAGGACGTCGCTGGCAGCGGACTGCGACTTCAGGTCCGACAGGCGGACGATCAGGCTTTCCCCTTCCTTTTCGGCACCGATGGTGGCGATGCCGGCCTTTTTCAGGTCGGCCAGCACACGGTCGCGCAGCGCATCGTCGATCTGCCCGCCACGGTTGGCGGTGATCTGGATGGCCGGGTCCTTCTGGTAGATGTTGGGCAGCGCGTACAGCGCGCTGAGCGCCAGTACGATCAGGATGACGACGTACTTCCAGCGTGGAAATTCGAGCATTGCTTGGGTCCCGCGCGGCGCCATCCCCGGCGCCGCGGTTGTGCTTCGGAAAGGGAGTGGCTTACTTGGCCGAATCCAGGGTGCCGGTCGGCAGCACGCTGCCGACAGCGCCCTTCTGCACGCGGATGCGCACGTTGTCGGCCACTTCGACGGTGATGAAGTGGTCGCCAATGTCGGTGACCTTGCCGGCGATGCCGCCGTTGGTCAGCACTTCATCGCCGCGCTTGATCTTCTCCAGCATGGCCTTGTGCTCCTTCTGCCGCTTCATCTGCGGGCGGATCATCAGGAAGTACATGATGGCGATCAGGATGATCGGGAACAGCAGCGTGGTCAGGCCCATGCCCTGCGGTTGGCCGCCGGCGGCCTGGGCGTGGGCGGCGGGAATCAGGAAAGCAAGCAGGTTCATCGTTGGTCCTTTGGTTGGGCGGCGCTCCCGTCCCTTGAGGGGCGGGGGTGTCGACCGCGGATCTGGGTCAGCCTTGAAGTATGCCACGGCCCCGGGCGTTCGTCCTTGGGCCGTTCGGCAGGGGGGCGTCGGGGTTACAGCGGCGGGGCCACCGCTCCGCGTGCCGCGTAGAAGGACTCGCGGAAGGCCAGGAAGGTTCCCGCCTCGATCGCGGCACGGATGTCGGCCATGAGCTTTTCGTAATAGAACAGGTTGTGCAGGGTGCCCAGCATCGGCGCCAGCATCTCGTTGCAGCGGTCCAGGTGGCGCAGGTAGGACCTGGTGTAACCGCCGGTGCAGGCCACGCAGCCGCAGCCCGGCTCGATCGGGTCCATGTCCCGCGCGTACTGGGAATTGCGGATGCGAACGGTGCCGAACGAGGTGAAATAGTGGCCGTTGCGCGCATTACGGGTCGGCATCACGCAGTCGAACATGTCCACGCCGCGCGCCACGCCTTCGACCAGGTCCTCCGGCCGGCCCACGCCCATCAGGTAACGCGGCCGGTCGCCCGGCAGCTCCGGATCCAGGTGGTCGAGCATGGCATTGCGCTCCTGCTCCGGCTCGCCCACGGCCAGGCCGCCGATGGCGTAGCCGTCGAAGCCGATCGCCTGCAGGGCGTCGGCCGAGCGGCTGCGCAGGTCGGTGTGCACGCCCCCCTGGACGATGCCGAACAAGGCCGCGTCGTTGCCCAGCTCGTCATGCGCGTTGCGGCTGCGGTGGGCCCAGCGCAGGCTCAGCTCCATGGAACGGCGGGCAACGTCTTCGGTGGCCGGGTACGGGGTGCACTCGTCAAAGATCATCACGATGTCCGAATCGAGCACCTTCTGGATCTTCATGCTCTCCTCCGGACCGAGGAACACGCGGGCGCCGTCGGTGGGCGAGGCAAAGGTCACGCCCTGCTCGGTGATCTTGCGTCGATGGGCCAGCGAGAACACCTGGAAACCACCGGAGTCGGTCAGGATCGGGCCATCCCAGCGGCAGAAGCCGTGCAGCCCGCCGTGGTCGGCGATGATGTCCAGGCCCGGGCGCAGGTACAGGTGGAAGGTGTTGCCGAGGATGATCTCGGCGCCCAGCGCCCGCACCTGGTCCGGCAGGATGCCCTTGACCGAGCCATAGGTCCCCACCGGCATGAAGGCCGGCGTTTCCACCGTGCCACGCGGGAAGGTCAGGCGGCCACGGCGGGCACGGCCGTCGCGGGTCTGGAGCTGGAACTGCAGTCGGGACATGGAGCGGTCATTCGGGCAAATAGTTGTCTATTGTCTCCCAAGAAGACGTACGCACCAAGGTGCGCACCCACGCACCCATAAGTACCCCGGCTTCCCAGGCGCTCTGACCTCCCAAGGCGCCCTGCCCGCTCAGCCCGCCTGCGGGAACAGCAGCATCGCGTCGCCGTAGCTGAAGAAGCGGTAGCGCTGCTCGATCGCGTGCTGGTAGGCCTCGAACACGCGGTCCTTGCCTGCAAACGCCGAAATCATCATCAGCAGCGTGCTTTCGGGCAGGTGGAAATTGGTCACCATCGCGTCGACGCTGCGGATGCGGTAGCCCGGGGTGATGAAGATCTGGGTCTCGCCGGCGAACGGCAGCAGTTCGCCATCGCGCATCGCGCTTTCCAGCGCGCGCACCACGGTGGTGCCGACGCCGATCACCCGGCCGCCGGCGGCGCGCGTGCGCCGCACCTGCTGCACCAGTTCGGCGCCGACGTTCAGCCACTCGCGGTGCATCACGTGGTCCTTCAGGTCATCGGCGCGTACCGGCTGGAAGGTGCCCGCGCCCACGTGCAGGGTGACGTGGCCGAACTCCACGCCCTTGTCCTTCAGCGCCGCCAGCAGCGGTTCGTCGAAATGCAGGCCGGCGGTCGGTGCCGCCACCGCGCCTACCTCGCGCGCGAACACGGTCTGGTAGCGCTCGCGGTCGTCCACGCCCGGCTCGCGCTGGATGTAGGGCGGCAACGGCAGGCGGCCGGCATGCAGCAGCCACTGTTCCAGCGATTCCGGCACATGGAACTGCAGCACGTAGAACTCGCCATCGCGGCCCAGCACCTCGGCTTCGCCACCGGCATCCAGCGCGATGCGGCTGCCGGCCTTCGGCGACTTGCTGGCGCCGACCTGCGCACGCGCCTGCTGAGCGCCGAGCAGGCGCTCGATCAGGATCTCCACGCGGCCGCCGCTGGCCTTCTGCCCGAACAGGCGCGCCGGAATCACCCGGGTGTCATTGAACACCAGCAGGTCGCCCGGCTGCAGCAGTGACGGCAGGTCGCGCACCTGCAGGTCGGTGAAGGCACCGGGCGCCGGCGGTACCAGCAGCAGGCGGCTGGCGGAACGTTCGGCCAGGGGAGCCTGCGCGATCAGTTCAGCCGGCAGGTCGTAATGGAAATCGGACTTCTTCAAGGCGGTGGGCGGCAACAGGTCGACAATGGCGCGCATTGTACGTCCAGCGTCTGCGAGCCGGCGCACTTCGCGGCGAACGTCGCGCAAAATGCTGCTATGCAGCAGGTTTCTGCGGGGTTATCGCGCAAAAAAACAAGTGCTAGCATCGAACCGGAAGTCCGCTGCACGAGCCTGCCCCAAGCGCGCGTGATGACGCGCGTTTTGCTTTTGATGGCCCGTGCGACCCATTGTTTCAGGAGATCTGCAATGAGCTTCATCGAACGCCTCGCCCCCCTGCGCAACCAGCCCGGCACCCGCCTCACCACCGGCCTGGACGATGCCACCCTGACCGCCCTGTCCGCCAACCACCCGCAGCTGATCGCCGCAGTGGACGCCGCCGCCGAGGAGTTCGCGCGCGTGCAGGCCGACCTGGGGCCGCTGCTGGCGCAGGACGAACAGGCACAGATCGACGCGATGCAGGACGGATTCGTCAATTTCTATGCCGATGACGCGGTGACCCCCTACGTGGCGCTGGTCGCGCGCGGCCCGTGGGTGGTCACCCTGAAGGGCGCCGTGCTGTACGACGCCGGCGGCTACGGCATGCTCGGCTTCGGGCACACCCCGGACGCCGTGCTGGAAGCCATGGCGCGCCCACAGGTGATGGCCAACATCATGACCCCCAGCCTGTCGCAGCAGCGCTTCATCACCGGCCTGCGTGCCGAGATCGGCCACCGCCGTGGCGGCTGCCCGTTCGCCCGTTTCATGTGCCTGAATTCCGGCTCCGAAGCCGTTGGCCTGGCCGCGCGCATCGCCGACGTCAACGCCAAGCTGCAGACCGATCCTGGCGCACGTCACGCCGGCGCTGCGATCAAGCGCGTGGTGGTCAAGGGCAGCTTCCATGGCCGTACCGACCGCCCTGCCCTCTATTCGGATTCCAGTCGCAAGAGCTACATGCAGCACCTGGCCAGCTACCGCGGCGAGGACTCGGTGATCACCGTGGCGCCTTACGACGAGGCCGGCCTGCGCAAGGTGTTCGAGGATGCCGCACGCAACCAGTGGTTCATCGAAGCGGTGTTCCTCGAACCGGTGATGGGCGAAGGTGACCCGGGCCGTTCGGTGCCGCCGTCGTTCTATGCCGTTGCCCGTGAGCTGACCCGTGCACACGGCAGCCTGCTGCTGCTCGACTCGATCCAGGCCGGCCTGCGCGCGCATGGCGTGCTGTCGGTGGTCGATTACCCGGGCTTTGAAGGCCTTGACCCGCCGGACATGGAGACCTATTCCAAGGCGCTCAATGCCGCGCAGTACCCGCTGTCGGTGCTGGCGGTGACCGAGCATGCCGCGCAGCTGTACCGCAAGGGCATCTACGGCAACACCATGACCAGCAACCCGCGTGCGCTGGACGTGGCCTGCGCCACCCTGGCGCAGCTGACCCCGCAGGTGCGCGCCAACATCGCCGAGCGCGGTGCCGAGGCCGTGCGCAAGCTGGAACAGCTCAAGAGCGAGCTGGGTGGCCTGATCACCAAGGTGCAGGGCACCGGGCTGCTGTTCTCGTGCGAGCTGGCCCCGCAGTTCAAGTGTTACGGCGCCAACTCCACCGAGGAATGGCTGCGCCAGCACGGCATCAACGTGATTCACGGTGGTGAGAACTCGCTGCGCTTCACCCCGCACTTCGGCATGGACAGCCAGGAGCTGGACCTGCTGGTGGGCATGGTCGGCCGCGCCCTGCGTGAAGGCCCGCGCCGCGAGCAGGCTGCGGCGGCGTAAGCCGCCGCTTGCGTAGAGCCGAAGGCAGCGGCAGGAGCCGCTGCCAACGTCGCTGGCGACGGCCCGAAGGGTGCCGGCCAGGACGACCGGCATAGCCCATGCTCGGCTGGCCTTTGCCGCGATCTGAACGAAGAGCAGCCGAGCATGGCTCGGCTCTACAGAAGGGCTCATAATCCAAGGACACCCCGTCTCTGACCGCCTTGCGGTCGGTGACGGGGCGTTTTCGTTTCCGGTCAAGAGACAGAAGATCCATGAAATCGATCTGTGTGTACTGTGGTTCCAACGCTGGCAGCAAGCCGGCCTACACCGAACGCGCCATTGCCCTGGGTGATCGCATCGCCCGCGATGGCCTGCGCCTGGTGTATGGCGGCGGCAACGTTGGCCTGATGGGCACCGTGGCCAACGCCGTGCTCGCCGCTGGCGGCGAGGTGACCGGCGTGATCCCGCGCCAGCTGGCCGACTGGGAAGTGGCCCACCGCGGCCTGACAGAACTGGAGATCGTCGGCTCGATGCATGAGCGCAAGTCGCGCATGTTCGACCTCGCCGATGGCTTCGTTGCCCTGCCCGGTGGCTTCGGCACCATGGAAGAGATCTTCGAGATGCTGACCTGGCGCCAGCTGGGCATCGGCAACAAGCCGTGCGCGTTCCTCGATGTGGAAGGTTTCTACGCGCCGCTGATCGGCATGATCGACCGCATGGTGGAAGAGCGTTTCCTGCATCCGGACCAGCGCCAGGACCTCTGGTACGGCTCGGACATCGAGGAAATGCTGGTGTGGATGCAGAACTACCAGCCGGCCCAGGCCTCGAAGTGGATCGACGAGAAACGTCGCTCGGCTCTGCGCTGAAGTGAACCGTCGCGGTGGCTCACGCCAGCGTCCGCGCCCACGGTGCGGGACGGCCCAGCAGGTAGCCTTGGCCATAGTCGCAACCGAGTTCGCGCAGTGTCTGCCGCTGCGCCTCGGTCTCGATGCCTTCGCCAATGGTTTCGATGCCCAGGGTGCGGGCCAGTGACAGCACGCCTTCGACCAGCGCGCGCGTGCTCTGCACTTCCGGCCCGTGCAGGCCGGCGATGAAACTCTGGTCGATCTTCAATGTACTGATCGGGAATCGGTGCAGGTAGGACAGCGCAGAGAAGCCGGTACCAAAGTCGTCCAGCTGCACCTGGATGCCACGCTCGCGCAGGCCCTGCAGGATGCGCAGCGTGTGCGGCGCATCGTCCAGCAGCGCGACCTCGGTAATCTCCAGCCGCAGCCGGCGCGGATCGGCGCCACACGCGTCGAGCAGGCCGAACAGGCGGTCGCTGAACTCGGCCGAGCGGAAATGGCGCGGCGAAACGTTCACCGAGACATAGCTCTGCCCACCTTCGGCCAGGCGCGCGATGACCTGCTCGTAGATCAGCCAGTCGACCTGTTCGATCAGGCCACTTTCCTCTCCCAGCTCCAGGAACGCGCCGGGCAACAGCAGGCCACGACGCTCGTGCTGCCAGCGGAGCAATGCCTCATGTCCCACCACTTCGCCATCGGACAAGCGCACGATCGGTTGGAAGAACGGAACGAAATCACGGTTGTTGATCGCGCGGCGCAGATCGGCTTCCAGGTCGAGGCTGCGCATGGCCTGTTCACGCATGTCCTCGTCGAAGATCGCACAGCGGTCATGGCCCTGTGCCTTGGCCCGGTACATCGCCGCATCCGCATCACGCAGCAGTTCCTCGCCGGTACGGTAGCGCGGATTCCACAACGCGATGCCCAGGCTGCCGGACGGGAACAACTCGCGGCCGGCGATCCATATCGATTCCTGCAATGCCAGCAACAAGCGCTGGCCGAAATCCAGCGCCTGTGCCAGGCCCTGCGGGCATTGCAGCAGCACCGCGAATTCATCACCGCCCAGCCGTGCCACCACGTCATCGGCGCCGGCCATCGATACGATGCGCTTGGCCACCTCCACCAGCATGCGGTCACCCGCGGCGTGGCCGATGCTGTCGTTGACCAGCTTGAAGCGATCCAGGTCGAGGAACAGCACGGCGAACACCGGCCCACCCTCGCGCTTGGCCAGCGCCAGCGCATCCTGCAGGCGATCGAGCAGGTGCAGCCGGTTGGGCAGGCCGGTCAGCGCATCGTGCATGGCCTGATGGGTCAGGCGTTGCTCGGCCCGCAGGCGCTCGCCGATCTGGCCGAGCAGCTTCTCGTTGACCTCGGCCAGCTCACGCGTGCGTTCCTCCACGCGCTTTTCCAGTTCGGCATGCGCCAAACGCAGCCGTTGCTGGTCGCGCTGGCGCGCCAACCCGGTTCCGATGTTCTGCGCAACGAACGTCAACAGCCGCTGATCGTGCACGCTGAACGTACTGTTCTCGCTGTAACTCTGCACCACGATCGCACCGACCACCTCGTCATCGCGCAGCAGCGGCACGCCCAGCCAGCAATGCGAGCGCGCGCCGGATTCACGCACCTCGCCACTGGCCAGCAGCGCATCGATCTGGGCGCGTGAGGCCAGCAGGGGCCGCCGGTTGCGCACCACGTATTCGGTCAGGCCGCGACTGAACGGACGAGGTGCACGGCTGGCATTGTGCTCGTCCACCGAGTAGACGAAGTCCAGGCCGTTGCCGCTTCCGTTCACCAGCGCGATATAGAAGTTGCGCGCATCGAGCAGGCGCCCGACCACGCCATGCACCTGCCCGTAGAACTGGGCCAGGCTGTCGGCCGACATCGCCATTTCGGCAATGTTGTACAGCGCGGTCTGCAGTTGCTCGGCGCGCCGGCGCTCCGCCACTTCATCCTGCAGGCTGTGGTTGGCGCGCTGCAGTTCCAGCGTACGCCGCTCCACCTGTTGCTCCAGCCGGACCTGCGCCTGGCGCCGATCCATCGCAGTCTGCACGTGCTGCGCGACAAAGCCCAGCAACGCCCGCTCGGCCTCGCCATAACGGGCCGCCAGCTCATAGCTCTGCACCACGATCGCGCCGCATACCCGGCCATCGCGCAGCATCGGCACACCCAGCCAGTCCAGGCTTTCGGGGCCACGCTGCGGGTCGTGCTCCTGCTCGACCACGCGCGCCAGCAGTTCGCGCGAGGGTCCGCTGAGCGGCTTGCCATGGCGCAGCAGCGCGACGGTCAAGCTGCGCGGCATCTCGGCGGCGTCATGGCTCTGCGTCGGGTCGGCGACGAAATCGTCGACCTGGTCGGCGAAGTACAGGAAGCGGATCTGGTCACGCACATCATCGTATTCAACGATGTAGCAGTTCTCGGCATACATCAGCGTGCCGAGCACGCCGTGCACGTGACGCAGCATCTCCGACATTTCCAGATCGGCGCCGGCCAGATCGGCGATCTGGAACAGCGCCTGCTGCAACCGTTCAGCTTCTTCCAGCGCCTTGATCTGCCCGGCCTGGCGGCCACGCTGCAGTGCCAGTTCCATGGCCTGACGGGCCAGCCCCCACCACGCCGCGGAAGGCACGGCGCCTTCCACCGACAGCTGCAGGCGTGCACCGTCATGTTCCCAGCCATGGCAGCCCTCGCCGATGCCCGGCGCAGTGAACGCGCCTGCCGCCCCGTCGGCCGGCCACCCGCCCTGACCACGCCCGAGCTGCGGGTCGTCCCAGCCGACGCGGACCAAGGCCGTTTCCGGCAAAAGCGCATGCAACGCGCGCACCAGCGCCGTGCTCAGCACGGCCTCGTGTGGTGGCTCTTCCGCCGGTTCAGCATGCGTGGACAAATGACAATCTCTTGGCGCCGTCGATGCGTCGCCTCCCCTGAGCCGACGAGCATAGCGCGCCACCCGGGGGGCAATGGAAGCCCGTAAACCCCGAATCGTGCGCCCGTACGTTTTTCCTGCCGTCCGCAGCCCCTTCCGAGCCATGACCCTCGCCCTGCCCGCCCCTGCCACCGGCTATGCGCCATCGCCTGCAGGCCTTACCCTGTACGCCGTGGAAGCCAGCGCACTGCCAACCGATGAAGCCTTGATGCTGGCCTGGGCCGGCGGCGACCTGCACGCGTTCGAAAGCCTGTATGCGCGCCATCGCAAGCGACTGTTCGGTTTCCTGCTGCGCCAACTGCGCGACAACGCGCTGGCCGAGGAGATCTTCCAGGACGTTTGGCAGCGGGTGATCAGCGCCCGTGCCGGGTGGCAGCCCGAAGCAGCGTTCAGCACCTGGCTGTTCCGCATCGCCCACAACCGCCTGAACGACCATTGGCGCGCCGCCCGCCATCGCCCTGCCGCGCCGGCCGACGCCGACCTGCGCCTGGCCGCGATCGAGGACGGGCAGACCCCGGAAGCCGAGCTTTCCGAATTCGAACAACGTCGCCGCATCCAGCTGGCGATGGAGCAATTGCCGCCCGAGCAGCGCGAAGTGCTGCAACTGCGGCTGGATCAGGAACTGAGCCTGGAGGAGATCGGCCAGATCACCGGCGTAGGCCGGGAAACCGTGAAATCGCGGCTGCGCTATGCGATGGACAAGCTGCGTGCGGGATTGAACGCATGAACCGAGACGAACCGCTGACGCCGGAAGAACGCGAGCTGGCCCGGCTGCTCGGCCGTCGCGCCGAGCAGGCACCACCGGCCGCACTGGACGCCGCCATCCTGGCCGCGGCGCGTGCCGCGGTTGACGCTCCGGGTACCGATGATGCTGCCTCTCCCGAGGCGCCGCGCAAGCAGCGCACAGGCCCGCGTTGGCCAGCGGTGTTCGGCATCGCCGCTTCGATGGTGTTCGCCATCGGCATCGCCTGGCAGCTGCGTCCTGAACCGCCACCGGTTCCGGCGGGCGAGACTGCTGTTGCCGCAGCACCGGCTGCGGCAGAAGACGTCGCAGCTGCCGATCAGGCCGCTGGAAGTGGTTCAGCCGACAGCGCAGTGGCGGTTGCGGAACCAGCCGCTGCTCCGGCAGCACCCGAGTCCGCCCCTGTTTCCGCTGCCCCGGCACCGGCCATCGCGCGTGCGCACAAGCCTGCGCCGGCCAAGACCGCTGAAGCGCCGGCCCAGACTGCACGGTCCATGGCCGCGGATGCGGCCGCCGACACCTCCTTTGCGGCGCTCCCGCCCGCTCCGGCTGCAGCACCGCCAGCGCCACCTGCACCGGCCGCCTACTCGGCACCCGCACCGGCATTCGCGCCAGCAGCGTCCGGGGCAATGAAAGCACGCACGGCCGCGGCACCGGCAGCCAATGCCGCCGAGGCCGAGCGGACGCAGGCGCTGGATCGGGTGGAGATCACCTCGATGAAGCGTGAGGCGCCCAGCCGTTCCGCACCGGGCATCATGCGCCGCGGCAGCGACGCGGGCCTGAGCGCGGATGCCGTGCAGGCCGAGGTGGACGCCGACGCGCGACTGCCGCGCCGGCAGTGGCTGCAGAAGATCCGCGCGCGACGCGACGACGGCCAGCGCGATCTGGCCCGCGCCAGCCTGGAGCGCTACGTGCAGCAGTATCCGGAAGCCCGCCTGCCGCGCGACCTGCGCCCGTTACTGGACGACTGAAGCAGAACGTGACCTCCGGCGACCCCGTAGAATGACGGGAATGCTCGATACCCTCGCCCAGCCTGTCAGCCACACGCTGGAAGTCAAACACAGTCGTTTCATCGCCCATGCTGCGCCGATCGACAGCGCCGCAGCGGCCATGGCGATCCTGCAGCAGGTTGCAGCAGCCGACGCGACCCACAACTGCTGGGCCTACCGGTACGGCCAGGACTACCGCTCCAGCGATGATGGCGAGCCCGCTGGAACGGCCGGACGACCGATCCTGGCGGCAATCGATGGCCAGGGTTTCGACCGTGTGATGGTGGTGGTGACGCGCTGGTTCGGCGGCATCAAGCTGGGCGCCGGTGGACTGGTGCGCGCCTACGGTGGCGCTGCCGCCGAGTGCCTGCGCACCGCCCCCCGCCTGCCCCTGGTGGCGATGGCCCGGCTGCAGCTGCTGGCCGGCTTCGAGGACCTGGGCATCCTGCACGCCACCCTGCCCGCCTTCGGCGCCGGGAAACTCGATGAACAGTTCGATGCCAACGGCGTGTGCCTGCGGGCCGAATTGCCGGCCGATCAGGTCGATGCATTGAAAATCCGCCTGCGCGACGCCACCCGTGACCGTATCCGCATACAAGACGACAACCAGGATGACTGACAAGGACGACGCCCCTGCCTCGACCCCGCCGCTGCGCCGCCTTGGCAGCCTGCGGACGTTGTGGCCGTTCGTGCGCCGCCACAGCGGGTTGTTCACCGCCTGGCTGCTGGCCCTGGCGGTCTCTTCGGCCGCCACGCTGAGCCTGCCCCCCGCCGTGAAGCAGATGATCGACCACGGCTTCACCAGCGGTGGCCAGATCAACCGTGCCTTCGCCCTGCTGATGCTGGTGGCGGTGGTGCTGGCACTGGCGACGGCCGCACGGTTCTTCTTCGTGTCGCTGCTGGGCGAGAAGGTCGTCGCCGACCTGCGCAGCCGCCTGTATGCACACCTGATCCAGCTCGGCGCCGGTTTCCACGACCGCAGCCGCAGCGGCGAACTGGTCTCGCGCCTGACCGCCGACAGCGAACTGCTGCGCAGCGTGGTCGGCTCGACCATGTCGGTCGCCCTGCGCAGCAGCGTAACCGTGGTCGGCAGCCTGGCGATGCTGTTCGTCACCAGCCCGCGGCTGGCCGCGTGGTCACTGCTCGGCATCCCGCTGGCGGTGCTGCCGATCATCGTCGGCGCGCGCAAGCTGCGCACGGTTGCGCGCAGCAGCCAGGACCGCATCGCCGATGCCAACAGCCTGGCCAGCGAGACGCTGGGCGCCGTGCGCACGGTGCAGGCGCATGCGCGCGAGCCCTATGAGCGCGGGCGCTTTGACAAGGCGCTGGGCGATGCCATCGGTGCCGCACGCCGGCGCATCGGTGCGCAATCGCTGGTTACCGCCAGTGCCATCCTGTTGGTGTTTGGCGCCATCGTTGGCGTGCTGTGGCTGGGCGCGCACGATGTCATCGACGGCCGCCTCAGTGCCGGCACGCTGGGCCAGTTCGTGTTGTACGCGCTGATCGGCGGCGGCTCGGTGGGCGCCCTGGCCGAAGTGTGGAACGAGCTGCAGCGTGCGGCCGGTGGCATGGGCCGTATCGGCGAGCTGCTGCAGGAAGACATCGAGATCCGTGCGCCGGCGCAGCCGCACGCACTGCCGCAACCGCTACGCGGCGAAATCCAGTTCGACGACGTGGTGTTCCACTACCCGCAGCGCCCGGACCAGGCCGCGCTGGACCACTTCAACCTGCATGTCCGCCCGGGTGAGACCGTGGCCCTGGTCGGCCCGTCGGGCGCAGGCAAGAGCACGGTGCTGTCGATGCTGCTGCGCTTCCACGATCCGGCCAGCGGCCGCATCTGCGTGGATGGCATCGACGTGCGCCAGGTCGATCCGGCCGAGCTGCGCGCGCAGCTGGCACTGGTACCCCAGCAGCCGACGCTGTTCGCAGCCAGTGCACGCGACAACATCCGCTACGGCAGGCTGCAGGCCAGCGACGCCGAGGTCGAGGACGCCGCACGTGCAGCAGAGGCCGATGGCTTCCTGCGGGCATTGCCGCAAGGCTACGACAGTGAATTGGGCGAGCGCGGCGCACGCCTGTCCGGTGGCCAGCAGCAGCGCGTGGCGATCGCCCGCGCGTTGCTGAAGGATGCGCCGATCCTGCTGCTCGATGAGGCCACCAGCGCACTGGATGCGCAGAGCGAGCATGGCGTGCAGCAGGCACTTGAGCGGCTGATGGCCGGTCGCACCACGCTGGTCATCGCCCACCGCCTGGCCACCGTGCTCAAGGCCGACCGCATCGTGGTGATGGACCAGGGCCGCATCGTCGCCGAAGGTACCCATGCGCAGCTGCTGGCCGAAGGCGGACTGTACGCTGAACTGGCCCGACTGCAGTTCATCGATTGATGACGGCCGGCTAACATCGGCAAGACCAAGCTGGCCGCGCACCCGCAGTATCCGCTGAAGGAGGTACGCGATGTCGTTCCGTCAGTTCCCCGCCGTGGACAGTAATGGCGAAAGCCACATCATCATCGAATTCAAGCCCGAGGCAAATGGCAGCGGGCACCACTCCGAAGCCACGCCGCGCTATGAGCTGGATGACGGGCGCCAGCTGGTGCGCAATGGGCGTGAGTTCACCACCAGTGGTGGTGAACTGCGGTTGACGATCTGAGGTTCGCCGGGCATGGCCCGGCGCTACCGGATTTCGTATCGCCCCGCTCTGGTAGGTGTCGACCTTGGTCGACACGCTTTTTGCCAAGGGCGGTCGGGCATGGCTCGACGCTACAAAATGCGTGATCAATTTTTGACCAACCATCTTGACAGCCTTTTCTGCCAAGGCCTGAGCTAGGTTATCCACACGTTTGCTCAGGATCCATCCACACCGCCTGTGGATGAATGTGGTCAGCCGAGCACCCGCCCGATGCCGCTGGCGTCCACTTCCGCGGCCGCCCGGGTGATCGCGGCCGGATCACTGCCGGCGATGAATCCGATTCGGAAATGGACTTCGCCGCCTGGCGTGCGCGAGGAATGGATCGAAGCCAGGCTGATACGATGCTGCTCGAACACGTTCAGCAGCTCGCGCAGCGAGCCGGGCCGATCTTCCGGCAGGTGCACCGACAGCGCGTTGCGCTCGGTCAGGTCAGCCAGCAGATAGCCCACGCGTTCGAACGTGTAGTTGCCGTCCGCCAGCGCCTGCTCGCCGAAGGCAGTGCGATTGGCCGACAGCAGCTGCTCGCGGAATGCACCACGTGCACCGTCGTCACCCTGCACGACCTGCGCCTGCAATGCCTGCAGCTGGCCCACCAGCCGCTCCAGCATCGGCGCCACGTACGGGTTGCCGAACTGGATGTCTTCGTAGATCGCCGGGTTGAGCGACAGGATGCGCGAAATGATCGCCGTATCCAGCTCGAACGATGCCGAACGGTACGGCATCATCGCAGCCAGATCGCCCAGCTGCGGCTGATACTGGCGCAACACGCCGGCCTGGGCCAGATGGGTGGCATGCACCATCGCCTGCACCAGCGCCATCATCTGGTCGTGGTGCTGCGGCGTGGCCCGCACGCACTCGGCCTGCAGCGCGGCGCACAGCGTATCGACCCACGCCTGCCAAAGCTGCAGCCGCGCTTCGCAGACCACCATCACCCTGCCCTTCAGGGTCGGCGCCTTCGGCGGCGCGGTCATCGGGTGCAGGCCGACCACTTCGGCCCGCGACGCCAGCATCGCCTGCACCGGCGCCTCCTTTACCGAGGTCACATCCAGCCACAGCCTGCCCTGCTCGCGGCCCGCCGATTGCCGCACGTACTCGGCGATCAACGCCGGGGTGTGCCGGATCGGTGCCGAGAACACCAGCACATCGGCCTGCGCCAGCAGGTGTTCCGGCGTGTGCGAACCTGTGTCGGCCGGATCGTGGCCGATCACCTGCAACTGCAGCTGCTGCTGGAAGAAGTGGGTCAGCCAGCGCCCGTAGGCGCCAGCGCTGCCGATGATGCCGACCGTGCGCGGCGTGCGTGGGTCCAGGCCGCTCATGCCACGCGTTCGGCGCGGAAGCGCGTGCCTTCGGCCAGCGCCGCCGGCGCGGCGGCGACCACGTCGAATTCCTCGAAGCCGTTGTCCAGGGTCGCCTCCAGCGCCGCATGGGTGCCGGCAATCGCACGCGAAATCGCCTGCTGCATCGATTCGCCGCGCAGCAGGAACGACACCACCAGCGACATCAGCACATCGCCGGTACCCGCCACGTCCACCGGCAGCAGCGGCGAGGTCCAGCGCCAGGTTTCCTCGCGGCCGACGGCCAAGGTCACCAGTTCACCCGGGGTGCCGCCCACGCTGTGCGCGATCACCCAATGCGGGCCGCGATCCAGCAGCGTGCGCGCGGCGGCGATGGCATCGGCCTCGGCCAACGCCGGCATGCCGGTCAGGCGATTCAGTTCGAAAGCGTTCGGCGTCACCAGCCAGGCATGCGGCAACAGGCGCTCGGCGAAGATCGCTTCCAGCCCGGGTTCCACGTAGGGGCCGGTGTGCGTATCGCCAATCACCGGGTCCAGGCAATAGCGCAGCTGCGGGCAGGCCGGCAGGATCCCGTCCAGCCAGTCGGCGAAGGCGGCGCCGTTGGCGGTGCTGCCGAAGTAGCCGGAGACCAGCATCTTCGCCCGTTGTGGCAGGCCACGCTCGTGGCTGCCCAGCAGCAGGTCGGCGAACCAGTCAGCGGGCAGCACGCGGCCACGCGTGGTGTCGTAGAAAGGCGCATTGCTCAGCAGCACGGTCGGGATTTCCGCCACGCGCACGCCCAGCGCGCGCATCGGCGGTACGGCGGCGCTGTTGCCGGCGTGGCCGTAGACAAGTTGCGACTGGACCGAGATGACATCGATCGGCGACGGGCCATCCGGCCGCTGGCGGCGGCCGTGGACCATGTGGTTATCAAGGGATTCGCTCATGGCCGCATTCTACGCCCGGTGGAGTGTTCGGCAGGGCTTGCAGCCCTGCACCTGCTCAATGCAACGGCAACGGCAAGAGCCAAAGCCAGAGCGGCATTCCGTGGGATGGCGGGGCACTGTGGGTTTGCGGGGACGCCGTAAACCCGTCCATGGGGGCTTGGTCGCCGCATCCATGCGGCTCACACCCCGCAAACCCACAGTGCCCCGCCTTCGACAGATTCATGCGGCTGTTGGTGGGTGTCGACCTTGGTCGACACATCTGTCAGATATCGAATGAATTCATCCACGCATGGCATGGATCTACCGTGTCGACCAAGGTCGACACCTACCAGTGCCGGACGCTGTTCCAACAGATCGCGGAAAACCGTCGAAGGCGGGGTGGGTCCGGTGGCGGGGGCGTGAGCCGCATGGATGCGGCGACCGAGCTTACATGGACGTACTTGCAGCGGCCCCCGCCACCGGACCCACCCCGCCACCCCACGGATAGCGCGCTTCGGCTGTTGCCGTTGCCTCTGCAGGTGCAGGGCTGCAAGCCCTGCAAACCCAAACCCCTCAGTGAGCAGCAGGCCGCGACGGCGGCAGCCACGCCGCCACGATGCCGAGTAGCGGCAGGAACGCGGTCAGCTGGTAGACGTACTCAATGCTGGTCCTGTCCGCCAGCAGGCCGAGCACGGCGGCACCCAGCCCGCCCATACCGAACGCGAAACCGAAGAACAGGCCGGACACCATGCCGATGCGGTGCGGCATCATCTCCTGCGCATACACCACGATCGCCGAGAACGCCGACGACAACACGAAACCGATCAGCACGGCCAGTACCGTGGTCCAGAACAGATCCGCATGCGGCAGCATCAGCGCGAACGGGGCCACGCCCAGGATCGAGGTCCAGATGATCGGCTTGCGGCCGATCCGGTCACCCAACGGGCCACCGAGGAAGCCGCCAGCGGCGGACGCCACCAGGAACGCGAACAGGTGCAGCTGCGCCTGAGCCACCGGAATGCCGAAATGGTGGATCAGGTAGAAGGTGAAGTAGCTGCCGATGCTGGCCATGTAGAAGTACTTGCTGAAGATCAGCACCAGCAGGATCGCCAGCACCTTGGCCACCGTGCGTGGTGGATGGCGCGGCGCCATCGAGGCGGTACTGGCCGGGCGCGGCGTGCCCAGATGCAACGCGTACCAGCGGCCAACATAGGTCAGCAATGCGATGCCGATCAGGGCCGCGCCTGCGAACCACGACGCGGCATGCTGGCCGTACGGCACGATCACTGCCGCCGCAATCAGGGGGCCCAACGCGGTACCGAAATTGCCCCCCACCTGGAACACCGACTGCGCGAAGCCATGACGGCCGCCCGAGGCGAGCCGCGCGATGCGCGAGGCCTCCGGATGGAAGATCGCCGAGCCGATGCCGACCATTGCCGCTGCCAGCAGCACCATCGCGTAGTTCGGTGCGAAGCCGAGCAGCAGCATGCCGCACAAGGTCGAGGCCATGCCGATCGGTAGCGAATACGGTGCCGGGCGGCGGTCGGTGGCTACACCGATCAACGGCTGGAAGATCGACGCAGTGAGCTGATAGGTCAACGTGATCAGGCCGATCTGGGTGAAGCTGAGACTGAAGCCACCCTTGATCACCGGATAGATGGCCAGGATCAGCGACTGCATCATGTCGTTGACGACGTGCGAGGTGGAAATGGCGGCCAGCACGCCGGGGGCCGCCGGGCGTGAGGTCGTTGCGGGAGAAGCCAGGGTCGACATGGACGCAGTCAGGTTGGGGGCGAGCCCCGCATGCTACGGTTGCCCTTCCCTCCCTTCTGCCGCGTTCAGGTCATGCCCTATCGCAAAAAGGACATCGCCGGCGACGTCGATCCGGCCGCGCCCTGGCGGGAGGTTCCAGTGCACCGTCCGGTCACCTATCGGGTCACCCAGTACCCGGTGGGCACCCACATTCCCGGGCACAAGCACCAGCGCCACCAGCTGGTCTACGCCATCTCCGGCCTGATGGTTGTGCGCTCGGAAGTCGGCCGCTGGGTGGTGCCCTCGAACCGCGCGATCTGGATGCCGGCCGGCATGGTGCACGCGGTGGACTGCATCGCCGCCGTGCACATGCGCAGCCTGTACATCGACCCGTCGTTCGCCCCGCACCTGCCGGCCGAACCGTTCGCGGTGCAGGTCTCGCCCCTGCTGCGCGAGCTGCTGCAGGCCGCCACGCTGGTCAAGGGCGAGCACATCGAGGACAGCCGCGATGGCCGCGTGGTCCGCCTGCTGCTGGATGAGCTGCACCGCATGGACGTGCTGCCGTTGCACCTGCCCGCGCCAACCGACCCGCGCCTGCAGCGGATCTGCCTGCACCTGCAGAAGCACCCGGGCGATGACGCCACGCTGCAGGACTGGGCGCAGGCGCTGGAGGTGGACGTGAAAACCATCCAGCGGCATTTCGCCAACGAGCTGGGCATGACCTTCGGGCAGTGGCGGCAGCAGGCACGGCTGCTGGCCGCGATGGAACGGCTGGCGGTCGGCGACAAGGTCATCGATGTCGCGCTGGCGACGGGCTACGACAGCCCCAGCGCGTTCACCAGCATGTTCAAGCGCCAGCTGGGGCAGACACCTGCGGCGTTTTTCCGGTAACGGCATCCACGCATGGCGTGGATCCACCATCGCGGCGCATGCCCGGCGGAAACCATCGCGGATCGCAAACGAGAACGCCGGGCATGGCCCGGCGCTTCCGCTCAACGCTTCGGTTGAAAAACTCAGGACGTCATCCGGTCCCAGAAGCCTTTCACGCCGTCGATGAAGGTGGCCGACTTCGGCGAATGCTTGCGCGCTTCCTCGCCGACGAAGGTGGCTTCGAACTGCTCCAGCAGCTTGCGCTGTTCAGTGGTGAGGTTGACCGGAGTCTCCACCACCACGCGGCAATACAGGTCGCCTTCGCTGCGGCTGCGCACCGAACGCACACCCTTGCCGCGCAGGCGGAACAGCTTGCCAGTCTGGGTCTCGGCCGGAATGCGGATCTCTGCTTCGCCGCCGAGGGTAGCCACGCGCACGGTGTCACCCAGTGCCGCCTGCGAGATGCGGATTGGCACTTCGCAGTGCAGGTCGTCGCCATCGCGCTGGAAGATCGCATGCTCGCGCACGCGCACTTCCACGTACAGGTCGCCCGGCGGCGTACCGGCCGGCCCGGCTTCACCCTCGCCCTGCAGGCGGATGCGGTCACCGGTATCGACGCCCGCCGGCACCTTCACCGACAGCACCTTGTCTTCCTCGACGCGGCCGTTGCCGTGGCAGGTCTTGCAGGGCTTGGCGATGATCTGGCCTCGGCCGCCGCAGTTGTGGCAGGCCTGCTGCATGGCGAAGATGCCGCGCTGGATGCGCACCTGGCCGCGGCCATGGCACACATTGCAGGTCTCGACCTTGCCGTCCTCGGAGCCACTGCCATCGCAGTCGCCGCACTCGGCCAGGGTCGGAATCTCGATCCGGCGCTCGACGCCGCGCACGGCTTCTTCCAGGTCCAGCTCCATCACGTAGCCGATATCGGCGCCGCGACGGGCCTGGCGCGGGCCACCGCCGCCCCCGCCAAAGATGTTGCCGAAGATATCGCCGAAGATATCGTTCATGTCCGGGCCGCCCGGGCCGCCGCCGCCCATGCCGTGCTCGAACGCGGCGTGGCCGTGGCTGTCGTACATGCGGCGCTTGTTGCCGTCGGACAGCACTTCGTAGGCTTCCTTGCACTCCTTGAAGGAGGCCTCGGCCGCCGCATCACCCGGGTTGCGGTCCGGGTGGAACTTCATCGCGCAGCGACGGTAGGCCTTCTTCAGCTCGTCGTCGGTGGCGGTGCGGGCAACGCCCAGCACTTCGTAGTAATCGCGCTTGCTCATATCGAGAATCGGGTTCCGGAAAGTCGGGATTCGTCAAAGCGGAAGAGCGGAACCAGGTCCGCTCTTGCGTCGGGCGCCCCGACACGCCGGTGGGCGGTCAGGACCCTGATGCGACAACGGGACGCTGGTGGCCAGCGTCCCGCGTCGGTCCGGATCAGGACTTCTTGTCGTCCTTGACTTCGGTGAACTCAGCGTCGACCACGTCATCCTGCGCCTTGCCGGCATTGCCGGCGTCGGCACCCGGGGCACCGCCCTGGTCGGCCGAAGCAGCGGCGAACAGCGACTGGCCAGCTTCTTCCAGTGCCTTCGACTTGGCTTCGATCTGTGCCTTGTCGTCGCCCTTCATCGCGGTTTCCAGGTCGGCCAGCGCCGCCTCGACCTTGCCGATGACATCCCCGCCGACCTTGCTGCCGTGCTCGGTGATGGCGCTGCGGGTGCCGTGGATCAGGGCGTCGGCCTGGTTGCGGGCCTGCACCAGTTCCTGGAACTTCTTGTCTTCCTCGCGGTTGGCTTCCGCGTCGGCAACCATGCGCGCGATCTCTTCCTCGGACAGGCCCGAACCGGCCTTGATCTCGACCTTCTGTTCCTTGTTGGTCTTCTTGTCCTTGGCCGACACGTGCAGGATGCCGTTGGCGTCGATGTCGAAGGACACTTCCACCTGCGGCAGGCCACGCGGGGCCGGCTCGATGCCGGACAGGTCGAACTTGGCCAGCGACTTGTTGAAGCGGGCCTGTTCGCGCTCACCCTGCAGCACGTGCACGGTCACGGCCGACTGGTTGTCCTCGGCGGTGGAGAACACCTGCGAGGCCTTGGTCGGGATGGTGGTGTTCTTCTCGATGATCTTGGTGAACACGCCACCCATGGTTTCGATACCCAGCGACAGCGGGGTCACGTCCAGCAGCAGCACGTCCTTGACGTCGCCGCCCAGCACGCCGCCCTGGATCGCCGCACCCAGTGCCACGGCTTCGTCCGGGTTGACGTCCTTGCGCGGTTCCTTGCCGAAGAACTCGGTCACCGCCTGCTGCAC
>NZ_JAXBQT020000037.1:0-19782 GCF_047520755.2 Stenotrophomonas sp. FR010
GGGTTGCCGGCCAGCGGCCGGCACTACCGGAACATCGCCGGCGTTGTCTATCGGGGTCATTGCCGACATCGTGGACGATGCCGGCATCCTGATTGGTCGATTGCGACAATCGACACCTTGCGGTGTATTTTGACCGCCACTTAACAACCGATCCGCAATGACGTGATGCATTTCGCATCGTCACCTCCGGTCGGTATGCTGTGCCGCATGCAGCCAAAGAAATACGCCCTGCCGCTGATGGTCCTGTCGCTGGCCGCCACTTCCGTGGTCCATGCGCGCGGCACCATCGACAAGGTGGACATCAAGGGATTGGACAAGGGCGACGACGCCGCAATCATCGAGAACATCCAGGAATCGCTGTCGCTGTACGACACGATCGGCAAGGAGCAGGGCGAATCGCGCCTGGAGTACCTGCTGTCGCAGGCCGAGCGGCAGACCCGCCAGGCGCTGGAGCCATTCGGCTACTACAACCCGGTGATCAAGGTCGAGGCGCCGCGCGAGGATGAGCACGTGCGCGTGCTGATCCATGTCGACAAGGGCGCCCCGGTGACCGTGCGCCGCGAGCACATCGACATCACCGGCCCGGCGATGTACGACCAGTACCTGCAGGACGACCTGGCCGCCTTCAAGCCGCGCAAGGGCCAGCGCTTCGAGCACACCCAGTACGAAGCCAGCAAGATCACCATCACCCGGCGCCTGGCCGAGCGTGGCTACTTCGATGCCGACTACACCCAGCGCCAGGTGCAGATCACCCGCGCCGACAACGCCGCCGACATCGACCTGACCTGGGACAGCGGCCGCCGCTACAACATGGGCCCGGTGCGCTTCGAGCAGGATTACTTCGTCGACAAGCTGTTCGATCCACTGGTGTACTGGGACCAGGGCAGCTACTACCACGAGGGCAAGCTGGACCGGCTGCGCGAGTCGCTGACCAAGCTGGACTACTTCAGCGTGATCGACATCCAGCCGCGCCCGGACCAGGCCGATGAAAACGGCGAAGTGCCGGTAGACGTGAAGCTGACCCGGGCCAAGCGCACCATCTACACCGCAGGCCTGAGCTACGGCAGCGAGAGCGGCCCGGGTGTGCGCGGTGGCATCGAGCGGCGGTTCCTGAACAACCGCGGCCACAAGATGAACACGCAGCTGGACTATGCGCAGAAGCGCAAGAGCCTGGTCACCAGTTACCGCATTCCGGCCTTCAACTGGCTTGATGGCTGGTACACCTTCGCCGCCAGCGCGTACGACGAGCAGACCGACTACATCGATCTGCGCAACTTCAAGCTGATCGCCAGCCGCAGCGGCGAGATCAACGAGCACTGGACCGCGATCGCCTCGATCAACGCGCTGCGCGAGCGCTGGCGCTATGCCTCCGGCACCGAATTCACCGACGCCGTCTACAACACCTCGACGCTGGTGTACCCGCAGATGGTTGCCGACTACGTCAACGTCGACGACGAGATGTTCCCGCGCAAGGGCATCAGCGGCGCGGCGACGGTGCGTGCCGGCGTGGAAGGCGCCGGCTCGGATACCAGCTTCGTGCAGGCCAACGCCGTGTTGCGCTGGTACATCCCGGTGGGTGAAAGCAATCGCCTGATCCTGCGCGGCGAGGGCGGCACCACCTGGACCAGCGATCTGGTGGCGATGCCGCCGAGCCTGCGCTATTTCGCCGGTGGTGACCGCAGCATCCGCGGCTACGCCTACCGTGAGGTCGGCCCGCGTACGCCGAAGCCGGACAAGTACGCGCTGGGTGCCAAGAACCTGGTGATCGGCTCGGCCGAGTACGAGCACTACTTCAACGGTGGCCCCTGGGGTGCGGCGGTGTTCGTCGATACCGGCAGTGCCTTCGACAACACCATCGACCTGCATACCGGCGTCGGCTTCGGCGTACGCTGGAAATCGCCGGTGGGCCCGGTGCGCATCGACGTGGCGCACGGCCTGAACAACCCGGATTCGCAGTTCCAGCTGTACCTGAACATCGGAGCGGACCTGTGAGCACGCCCGCACCGACCCCGAACACCCCGCCGCCACGCGTGCGTTTCTATCGCCGTCGCCGCTTCTGGGCATGGTCCGGCGCCGGCGTGATCGGCCTGGTGCTGCTGGCCCTGCTGGCGGTGTACTGGCTGCTGCAGACCGTGGCCGGCCGTGACGTACTGCTGGCCCAGGTGGTGGCGCGGCTGCCGGTGGGTGCCAGCTTCACCTGGGACAAGGTGGAGGGTCCGGTGGCCGGACCGCTGACCCTGTACAACGTCGACTTCCGCTATGACGACATCCATTTCCACGCCGAGCGTGCGCACCTGGAGCCGGACCTGCGCCCGCTGCTGGGCCGCAAGCTGCTGCTGGACAAGCTGGAGCTGACCAACGCGACGCTGAACCTGGCCAAGAGCGATGAGCCGTTCAAGCTGCCGTCCTGGCCCGATTCCCTGCCGCAGATCGAGATGCCGCTGGCGATCCAGGCCGATGCCATCGCCATCGATGGCTTCCGCATCAGCCAGGCCAACGAACCGGTGATCGACATCAGCCGCGTGCGCGGCGGCATCGAGATCGCCAACGGCGAGTTCCAGGCGCACAAGCTGGTGGTGGACAGTGACATGGGCAACTTCACTGCCCAAGGCCATTACATCCCGGCCAAGGACTACGACACCGACGTGACGGTGACGGCGGTGTTGCCGGCACCGCGTGGGCGCACGGCCGCTACCGTCGGCCTGGTCGCCCGCGGTGACCTGTCGCACATGGAAGTGGCGGTGGCCGGGCGTGCACCGAAGCCGCTGCACGCGATGCTGGTGTTCGATGGCCGCACCGACCCGACGTGGAATGCCAGCGTGCGCAGCGACGAGCTCGATCTGGCGCTGCTGTCGCCGGCATTGGCGAGCTCGGCGATCACGCCGTTGTCGCTGGAATTCACTGCTGCTGGCAAGGGCGGCAATGCCAGCCTGCGTGGCAAGGTGAAGCAGGGCGAGCAGGAACTGGAACTGGCACCGTCCGTGGTGTCATTGCAGGACCAGGTGCTGAAGGTTTCGCCGCTGCTGCTGAAGGGTCTCGGTGGCGAAGCCCGCCTGGAGGGTACCGCCGATTTCAGCCAGGAAGACCAGCAGAAACTCAACTTCTCGGTGGTCGCGCGTGACCTGAGCTATGTACCGGCGCCCGATCCGAACACCGCCGGCAGCGCACCGGTGCCGGTCACTCTGAAGGAAGCACGCTTCGGCCTGGCCGGTACCCTGAAGGCCTGGGCGGCGATCGGCCGTGCCGAGGTCGAACGCGAAAAGCAGAAGGCGCAGCTGCACTTCGATGTGCGCGGCAACGACCAGGCCGCGTCGATCCACCAGCTGCAGGCGCAGACGCCGGGTGGCCAGCTGCAGGTGGAAGGCCAGGTGGCCTGGGCGCCGCAGCTGGACTGGGACGCCAAGGCCACGCTGAAGGACTTCGACCCCGGCTATTTCGTGCCAGGCTGGAATGGCCGCCTGTCCGGCAACCTGGCCTCCAAGGGCCGCCAGCTGCCGCCGCCAGCAAACGCGCCGCCGGGCACGGCCGGCACGCTGGAAGCCACCGTCGACCTGCCGTCGCTGAAGGGCATCCTGCGCCAGCGCAATCTCGACGCACAGGGCAAGTTCGCGCTGCAGGGCGCGCAGGGCCAGGGCGACCTGAAGCTGGCGCTGGGCAGCAGCCGGGTGACCGCGTCGGGCAAGGTCGGCGACCGCCTCGACATCGACGCGCGTTTCGAACCGCTGCAGCTGAGCGATCTGCTGCCCGGCGCCGATGGCGGCCTGCGTGGACAGGTACAGGTGAAGGGCCCGCGCGATGCGCCGGACATCACCGCCGACCTGGTCGGCAACAACCTCAACTGGGATGGCTACGGCGCCGAGAGCGTGAGCATCAAGGGCCGCCTGCCGTGGCGCGGCGACAGCGGCACGCTGGCGGTGCAGGGCCAGCAGGTCAACGCGGGCATGCTGCTGGAGCGGCTGAACATCGACGCGCAGGGCAGTGTGTCCAACCTGCGCCTGGCTGCGCAGACCCGCAACGAGATGGGTGCGGTCGAGCTGCAGGGCAGCGTGCGCCAGCAGGGCACGCAGTGGCGTGGCGAGCTGGCGTCGCTGCGCATCGCACCGGTGAAGGGTGATGCCTGGGCGCTGCGTGCACCGGCGGCGTTCGCGATCAACGGCAGCACCTACACGCTGTCCGAAGCCTGCCTGGCCGCGGCCAGCAGCGGCGCGCTGTGCGCACAGGTCAACTGGCCGCGCGAAGGCCTGGTGGTGCGCAGCGACGCGCTGCCACTGGCGCTGGTGCAGCCGTGGTTGCCGCCGCAGTCCGGCCGGCGCATCTACCTTCGCGGCGATGTCAGCCTGGACGCGCAGATCCGCCCGCGCGGCAACGCCTGGGAAGGCCATGTGGAAGTGCGCTCGAAGGAAGGCGGCGTGCGCCTGGGCGAGAACCGCAACACTGTGGGCGATACCACCCGCGGCGAGCTGGTGCGCTATGACCAGTTCTCGCTGAAGCTCGACATGACCCCGGCCAGCATCAAGGGCTACCTGGGCATGGGCTTCCAGGGCAATGGCTTCGTCGACGCCAGGATGCAGACCGGCTGGGAAGCCAGTGCGCCGCTGAATGGTGAGCTCTACCTCAACATGTCGCGGCTGTACTGGCTGGAGCTGTTCTCGCCGGACATCGTGCGACCGACCGGCCTGATCGAAGGCCACGTCAGCCTGCGCGGGACGCGAGGCCAGCCGTCGCTGGGTGGCGACGCACAGTTGAGCAACTTCAAGGGTGAATTCCCGGCGCTCGGCCTGACCTTCGACCAGGGCAAGGGCAGCTTCGTGGCCCAGCCCGATGGTTCGGCCAAGATCACCGCGCAGGCCAACTCCGGCCAGGGCACGCTGTACGTGGACGGTGGCCTGTCGTGGTTCGGCGATGCGCAGCCGCTGCAGCTGAAGATCCATGGCGAGAACGTGCTGCTGTCCAACACCAGCGAACTGCGCATCGTCGCCAACCCCAACCTCGACTTCACGTTGGCCAAGGCAGCGATGGAGCTGCGTGGCACCGTGCATGTGCCCGAGGCCGACATCGATCTGGAACGCCTGGACCGCGGCACCTCGGTATCCGAAGACGTGGTGGTGCTCGACCCGGCCGATCCGGAAGAGTCGCGCACCTCGCCGCTGGACATGGACCTGACCGTCAGCCTCGGCGACAAGGTGAAGATGACCGGGTTCGGCCTGAAGGGCGCGCTGACCGGCAAGATGCAGGTCTGGGCCAAGCCCGGCCGCGAAATGACCGCCAATGGCGGGCTGGAAGTGAGTGGACGCTACAAGGCGTATGGTCAGGACCTGACCATCACCCGTGGCAACCTCAACTGGAACTACAACGCGGTGTCCGACCCGCGCATCAACATCCGCGCCGAGCGCCGGATCGGTGATGTCACCGCCGGAATCGACGTGACCGGGCGTGCCCAGCAACCGCGTGCCGACGTGTGGTCCGATCCGGCGATGTCGCAGTCCGAGGCACTGGCCTATCTGGTGCTGGGACGCAGCCTGACCGGCGCCAGCAGCGACCAGGCGCAGCAGGTCAACGCGGCCTCGGCGGCGCTCTCGGCTGGCAGTGGCCTGCTCGCCTCGCAGCTGGGTGCCAAGCTGGGCCTGGATGATGCCGGCGTGAGCCAGTCGCGCGCGCTGGGTGGTTCGGTGATCGGCGTCGGCAAGTACATCTCGCCCAAGCTTTACGTGGGTTACGGCGTGTCGCTGGTGGGCGCCGGTTCGGTGATCACGCTGAAGTACCTGCTGCGCCGCGGGTTTGATGTGGAAGTGGAGTCGAGCACGGTGGAAAACCGTGGTTCGATCAACTGGCGGCGGGAGAAGTAACCCGCCGTGGCATCCCTTTAGAGCCGAGCCATGCTCGGCTTCTGCGCGCAGCGCGGGTTGAAGGAAGAGCAGCCGAGCGTGGGCTCGGCTCTACAGGTACGTGCCCCCAACCATCGGCCGTTGCCCCATCCGGCCCCAGCGGCTATGGTCCCGGGCTGTTCTGTCGTACCGGATTGCCTCATGTCACCACGCAAAGCCCTTCCCACCGCCCTGGCCCTGGGCCTGACTCTCGCCGCCGGTGCCCACGCCGATGAAGGCATGTGGATGCCGACGCAGCTGCCGGAGCTGGCCAAGCCGCTGCAGGCCGCAGGTTTCAAGGGCAATCCGGCCGACCTGGCCAATGTCACCGCGCCGCCGCTGAGCGCGGTGGTGCGCGCGGGCGGCGGCACCGGCTCGTTCGTGTCCAGCGACGGCCTGCTGCTGACCAATCACCACGTGGCGATGGGCGTGATCCAGTACAACAGCTCGCCCGAGCACGACCTGATCACTGGTGGCTTCATCGCCAACGGCCGTGCCGACGAGCGCCCGGCCAACCCGGACTTCCGCGTGCTGGTCACCGTCGGCTTCGACAAGGTGACCGACCAGGTGCTGGCGCAGGCCCGCGGCAAGACCGGCCGTGCCTACTTCGATGCCGTCGATGCCGCCAGCAAGCAGATCGTGGCCGAGTGCGAGAAGAATGGCAGTGTGCGCTGCTCGGTGGCCAACATGTACTACGGCACCGACTTCTACCGCATCGCCCAGCTGGAACTCAGCGACGTGCGCCTGGTGTACGCGCCGCCGCGTGCGATCGGCAACTATGGCGATGAGATCGATAATTTCATGTGGCCGCGCCACACCGGCGACTTCACCCTGCTGCGCGCCTATGTGGGCAAGGACGGCAAGCCGGCCGCCTACAGCAAGGACAACGTGCCCTACCAGGCGCCGGCACACCTGCAGATGTCGGTGGAGGGCCCGAAGGAGGGCGACTACGCGATGCTGGCCGGTTATCCGGGCATCACCTACCGCCACCGTACCGCGGCAGAATTCGCCGGCCAGATCGACACCGTGCTGCCGCGCCGCGTTTCGGTGTTCCAGCAGATGATCGACACTATCGAGGCGGCAACTGCCAAGGACGCGCAGGCACGTACCCGTTACGCTTCGCAGCTGCAGTCGCTGAAGAACAACCGCAAGCGCGCCGCCGGTGAGCTGGAAGGTCTGCTGCGCAGCGACGCCAAGGCCCAGCGTGCCGCCGACGAGACCGCGATGCTGGCCGCCACCGACCGCAGGTACCAGAGCGACATCAAGGCGCTGCTGGCCAACCTGTCACAGGGCGCGGCGGTGGGCGAGCGTGACCTGCTGCTGGACCAGATGGCCGCACAGAGCCAGTTGCTGCGCTCGGCGCTGCTGCTGGAGCGCCTGCGCATCGAATCGGCCAAACCGGACGCGCAGCGCGAGAGCGGTTACCAGCAGCGCGACCAGGCGATGATCGAAGGCGTGCTCAAGCAGGTCCAGCGCCGCTACACACCGGAGGTCGAGAAGGCCCTGCTGACCACCCTGCTGACCCGTTACCAGCAGCTGCCGGACGCGCAGCGCGTGGCCGAGTTCGACGCCGCCTTCGGCCGTACCCCGCAGCAGCTGGCCAAGGCACTGGATACCCTGTACGCCGGCACCCAGCTGGGTGACGAGGCGCAGCGCCTGTCGCGCTTCGCGGCTGCGCGCGAAGGCAAGGCCCTGGCCGCCGATCCGCTGATCGCCGTGGCCGGCCCGCTGGTGGCCGCGCAGCTGCGCATCGAGAACGAAAGCAAGACCCGCGAGGGCGAGCAGCTGCGCCTGCGCCCGGCCTACATGCAGGCGCTGTTCGCCTGGCGTGCCAAGCAGGGCCGCGCCGTGTACCCGGATGCCAACCGCACCCTGCGCATCAGCTACGGCAAGGTCGAGGCACTGCACCCGCGCGATGGCGTGACCTACTCGCCGGTGACCACCGTGGCCGGCATCGTCGAGAAGAACACCAACGCCTATCCGTTCGACGCACCCAAGCCGCTGCTGGCCGCGATCGCCAAGGGTGACTTCGGCAGCACCGCCGATCCGGCACTGAAGACCCAGACGGTCAACTTCCTGACCAACCTGGACACCACCGGCGGCAACTCCGGCTCGCCGGTGCTCAATGCCAAGGGCGAACTGATCGGCCTGAACTTTGACAGCAACTGGGAGTCGGTCAGCGCCAGCTGGTGGTTCGACCCGCGCTACAAGCGTGCCGTGCACGTGGACATGCGCTACCTGCGCTGGCTGCTGGCCAAGGTCTACCCGGCGCCGGAACTGCTGAAGGAAATGGGCGTGCCGGCCCAGTAAGAAGCCGGCCACGACCCACGGTCGTGGCCCGCACCGCGTAAGCCCCCACACTGGTGGGGGCGGTTGCCCCCAACGAGCCCGTACACCCGGCCGCGCCTGGCCTACACTGCGGGTTCCTCCGACGGAAACACACGCGTGGTCTCCAGTTGGGTCCTGCTGCTGGTCTCGGTTGCCTATGCCGCGCTGCTGTTCGGCGTGGCGTGGTGGGGCGACCGTCGGCCGATGTACCCCGACCGGCCGTGGCTGCGGCCGGTCGTCTACAGCCTGGCGCTGGCGGTGTACTGCTCGTCGTGGACGTTCTACGGCGCGGTCGGCACTGCCGTGCGCAATGGCGTGGGCTACCTGCCGATCTACATCGGCCCGCTGCTGCTGCTGTTGTTCGGCTGGCGCATCATCGAGCGCCTGGCGCTGATCGCACGCAGCCAGAACGTGGTCTCCATCGCCGATTTCATCTCCTCGCGCTTCGGTCGCTCGCGGCGGCTGGCGGCGCTGGTGGCGATCATCGCGCTGATCGGCATCATTCCGTACCTGGCGTTGCAGTACAAAGCGGTGGCGATGAGCCTGCAGGTGCTGACCGGCAACACCGGCCCGACCGGGTTCTTCACCGACCCGGCGCTATACGTGGCATTGCTGATGGCGCTGTTCGCCACCCTGTTCGGTACCCGCCAGGTCGATGCCACCGAGCACCACCACGGCATGATGCTGGCGATCGCCTTTGAATCGGTGATCAAGCTGCTGGCGATGCTGGCGGTGGGCGTGTTCGCCTACCTGTGGCTGAGCAACCGCACCGACGCGGTGGTCGAGTCGGTGCATACGCTGTTCACCGGCCTGCCGCCGGTCGGCTTCATCTCGCAGACCCTGCTCAGTTTCCTCGCCATCATCTGCCTGCCGCGCCAGTTCCACGTGGCCGTGGTCGAGTGCGGTGACGTGCGCGACGTGCGCCGCGCGCGCTGGATGTTCGGCGGTTACCTGGTGCTGATCTCGGGCATGGTGCTGCCGATCGCCACCGCCGGCGTGACCCTGTTCGGCACCGGCGGCGGCGTCGCCGACGACTCGATGGTGCTGGCCCTGCCGTTGGCCGAAGGCCGCAATGCGCTGGCGCTGATCGCCTACGTGGGCGGCTTCTCGGCGGCCACCGGCATGGTCATCGTCTCGTCCATCGCGCTGGCGACCATGGTCAGCAATGATCTGGTGATGCCGGTACTGCTGCGTCGGAGCGGTGACCACCAGGAAGCCGCTGACGTCGCCTCGCGCGTGTTGTGGATCCGCCGCCTGGCGATCCTGCTGCTGGCGCTGATGGCCTACAGCTACTACCGCACCAGCAGCAACGACAGCACGTTGGCCTCGTACGGCCTGATGGCGTTCGCGGCGGTGGCGCAGTTCGCGCCCGGCCTGATCGGCGGCCTGTACTGGCGCGGTGCCAGCCGGCGTGGTGTCGAGGTGGGCATGCTGCTCGGCTTCGCGACCTGGCTGTACACACTGCTGCTGCCAGCGATGACCATGGCCGGCTGGGTTGATGCCGGCTGGGTGCAGCACGGTCCGTTCGGCATCGAATGGCTGCGTCCGCAGCAGCTGTTCGGCATGTCCGGCTGGGATCCGCTGACCCACGGCACGTTCTGGTCGCTGCTGGTCAATGCGGCCACGATGATGCTGGTGTCCGCACGCTGGCGGCCCGGCGTCGACGAGCGCCTGCGTGCGGCACCGTTCCTCGACCCGTATGCCGAGCGCCCGTCGGTGGCCGGTGGCTGGCCCGGTCATGTGCATGTGGGCGACCTGCTGGCACTGGCCTCGCGCGTGGTCGGCGAACGTCATGCGCGGCGTTCGTTCTTCGAGCAGGCGCAGTCACTGGGCCGTGAACTGCAATCCTCCGCGCCTGCAGACCGCCCGTGGGTGCAGTTCACCGAGCGCCTGCTGGCCGCGTCGATCGGCGCGGCGTCCGCACGCCTGCTGCTGACCAGCCTGCTGCGTGGCTCGGGCATGGACCTGGGCGAAGTGGTGGCAGTGCTGGACGAAGCCGGGCAGGAACTGCGCTTCAACCGCGAGATCCTGTCGACCACGCTGGAGAACATCAGCGCCGGGGTCAGCGTGGTCGATCCGGACATGCGCCTCACCGCGTGGAACCGCCGCTACCAGGACATGTTCGGCTACCCCGACGGCATGCTCTACGTGGGCCGCCCGGTGGCCGACCTGATCCGCTACAACGCCGAGCGCGGTGAGCTGGGCGAGGGCGATATCGAAGTGCAGATCAACCGCCGCATCGGCTACATGCGCGCCGGTTCGCCGCACGTGTTCGAGCGCACCCGCAGCGACGGCAAGGTGATCGAGATGCGCGGCCAGGCGCTGCCCGGCGGCGGTTACGTGACCAGCTACAACGACATCACCGACTACAAGCACGCTGAAAGGGCGCTGCTTGAAGCCAACGAGACGCTGGAACAGCGCGTGGCCGAGCGCTCGCATGAGGCCGAGGTCGCGCAGCAGTCGAAGACGCGCTTCCTGGCGGCGATCAGCCACGACGTGCTGCAGCCGCTGAACGCAGCACGCCTGTTCGCTTCGGCACTGCGCGACAGTGATCACGTGAGCGACGAGCAGAAGCATCTTGCCGAGCGCGTGGATGCGTCGCTGCGTGCGGCCGAAGAACTGCTTGATGGCCTGCTGGACGTGTCGCGGCTGGATGCCGGTGGCCTGCACCCGGTGATCGGCGAGTTCGATGTGAGTGCGTTGATGCGCGAGCTGGCCGCGCAGTACACGCCGGTGGCCGCAGGCCGTGGCCTGCGCCTGGACCTGTTCACGCGTCCGGCCTGGGTGCGCAGTGACCGCCGCCTGCTGCGCCGCGTACTGCAGAACTTCCTGGCCAATGCGCTGCGCTACACACGCCAGGGGCGCATCGTGCTGGCCGTGCGCCAGCGCGGCGACGAGGTGGAACTGCAGGTGTGGGATACCGGCCCGGGCATTCCCGAACACCACATGCGGCAGATCTTCGACGAGTTCCACCGCTACCAGCAGCCGTTCGACTGGGGCGAGCAGGGGTTGGGCCTGGGCCTGTCGATCTGCCAGCGCATCTCGCGCCTGCTCGACCATCGCCTCAATGCACGCAGCCGCGTTGGCAGTGGCTCGATGTTCTCGATCATCCTGCCGCGGGTTGCGCCCTTGCCCGGCTACACCGAGCCTGCCAAGGCGACCCAGGCCGTGGCCACACCGGTGCGCAGCGATTCGCTGGCGGGCCTGCGGGTGCTGTGCGTGGACAACGACGAGGAAATCCTCGACGGCATGCGCGCACTGCTCGGCCGCTGGCAGGTGCAGGTGATCACTGCCGCCACTGTCGACCAGGCGCTGGAGAAGATCGCCGAGCGACCGCAGGTGATGCTGGTGGACTACCACCTGCACGACCGCATGGATGGCCTGGATGCGCTGGTGGCACTTCGCGAGGCTGCGGGCTACCCGTTGCCCGGCGCGCTGCTGACCGCCGATGGTCGCGACGAGTTGAAGCGGATGGCGCGCGAACGCGGCTACCGCGTGCTGACCAAGCCGATCAAGCCGGCCTCGCTGCGCGCCTTCCTGGGCGCGCTGCGCGACGCCGGCAACAGCGATGCCTGATGGCAATGTAGAGCCGAGTCCGCACTCGGCTGCTGCGCGGGACATGGTGTTCCGTGGGCCGGCCGAACAGCAGCCGAGCATTGGCTCGGCTCTACAAAAATCCAGTTGCGGGGGCCCTCTGTAGAGCCGAGCCCGCGCGCAGCGACGTGCTGATATAGCCATCGCTATACAAACCAGCCCTGCCTGCGCGTTTCGATGGAAATGCGCCACGCGTGGATCGCGATGCTAAGCTTCGCGTCCCCTTGGGGAGTAGCCGGATTCCTTCGCAGGAATCGTCCACGTCAACATACTCGGCCAGTGCGCCGTGGCGTGGACAACCATGATGGTTGGCGAGACCAGCGGCCCGCGCGCGCAACGTCAGGTTGGGCGCGAGCGCCGGCCGTGCGTCCGTCCTAGCCCGACCTTCAGCAGTCGCCAATGTCCCCCATTTCGATCCTCCTGATCGGCTTTGCCATGTCCACCGATGCCTTCGCAGCCGCGATCGGCAAGGGTGCCGCCATGCGCAAACCGGTGTTCCGTGACGCGCTGCGCGCCGGCATCATCTTCGGTGTCATCGAGGCGATCACGCCCATCATCGGCTGGCTGCTCGGCCGTGCCGCCCTGCAGTACGTGGAAGCTTTCGACCACTGGATCGCCTTCGGCCTGCTCGGCGCGCTGGGCATCCACATGATCTACAACGGCCTGCGCCCGGACAGTGGCGAAGATGATGAAGACCCTTCGCAGCACCACGGCTTCTGGAAGCTGGCGCTGACCGGTTTCGCCACCAGCATCGACGCGATGGCCGTGGGCATCGGCCTGGCCTTCATGGACGTGCATATCGGCGTGATGGCCGCCGTCATCGGTCTGTGCACGCTGACCATGGTCACCGTCGGCATCATGCTCGGCCGCGTGCTGGGCAGCATGGTCGGCAAGCGTGCCGAGATCATCGGCGGCGTGATCCTGGTGATCATCGGCGCGACGATCCTGTACGAACACCTGCACGGCGTGGGGTGAGCAGGGAAACCTGTAGAGCCGAGCCCACGCTCGGCTGCTTTGCATGGCAGCCGAGCATGGGCTCGGCTCTACATCAGGGTGTTGGCTGACAAGCATTGCGGTGTTGCACTGATGGAGAGACTGGCATGCGTGCCATAGCCTCTTCGCATGGCCAGTCCCGCACTCCGTTATGGTCGTTGGTCGCATACCGGCAATGTCTATGCACTTACCACGGTGACGCATGCGCGTCGTCCCTGGTTCAGTGACAAGGCCAACGTCGATCTGCTGATCGAAGCCCTGCGCACCGTAGAGCGGACGGGGCGGACCTCCTCCCTCGCCTGGGTGGTGATGCCGGATCATCTGCACTGGCTGTTCGAACTCCGTACCGGCACGCTTGCCGGCTGCATGCAGATCCTCAAATCACGGAGCGGGCGTTCCATCGGCAGGCGCGCTGAGGCGAACGCGCCGATCTGGCAGCCGGGATACTACGATCATGCGCTGCGCGGCGATGAGTGCCTGCGCACGCAGGCGATGTACATCGCGGCCAATCCCGTGCGTGCTGGGCTGGCCACGCGCATCGAGGAATACCCCTATGTGTGGAGTCGATGGTTGCTTGAGGAGTGATTGGTATTGAGGCAAAGAGCAGCCGAGCATGGGCTCGGCTCTACAGACGTCATGATGCCCCTGTAGAGCCGAGCCCATGCTCGGCTCCGCAGTCCGTCACCTTCAGTCTTCTTCCGGCGGCAGCACGATGGTGTCGTCGTCGATCGCCAGCTTGCCGGCCATCAGCACGGCCTGGGTGCGGTTGGTCACGCCGAGCTTGCGCAGGATGGCGGTGACGTGGGCCTTGATCGTCGCTTCGGAGACGTTGAGGTCGTAGGCGATCTGCTTGTTCAAGCGGCCGGCGCCGAGCATCTGCAGGACGCGAAACTGCTGCGGGGTCAGCTCGCGCAGGCGCTGGCCGACTTCGCGTTCTTCGCTGCCGGTGGGCGGCACGTTGTGCGCTTCCGGCGGTGCCCAGGTCTCGCCATCGAGGATGGTGCCCAACGCATGGCCGATGGTGTCCGAATCCGCAGACTTCGGGATGAAGCCCAGCGCACCGTGGTCGAGCGCGCGGCGCATCACCGTGGCTTCTTCGCGCGCGGACACCACCACCACTGGCAGCTGGGGGTGCAGTGAGCGCATGTGCACCAGTGCGTTGAAGCCCTGCGCACCGGGCATGTTGAGATCCATCAGGACCAGGTCGGCGTCGTTGTGCTGGTCGGCCAGCGCGTACAGCGCTTCCACGCTGTCGGCCTCGAACAGCTGCACGCCCGGGATGACCCGCTGCACGGCGCCGCGCAGGGCTTCGCGGAACAGCGGGTGGTCATCGGCAATCAGGAGGGTGGTCATGGTCGGGGGGAACCGTGGGGGAAAGCAGATGGGGTCAGAGCCCTTTCCTTGAGCAAAGGGATCCGACCCCGGGTCGTACGTCATCGCACCTTGCGCTCGTCCACCAGCGACGCCACCACCGATGGATCGGCCAGGGTCGAGGTGTCGCCGAGCTGGTCCGGTGCGTTCTCGGCGATCTTGCGCAGGATGCGGCGCATGATCTTGCCCGAGCGGGTCTTCGGCAGGCCCGGCGCCCACTGCAGGTGGTCCGGTGTGGCGATCGGGCCGATCTCCTTGCGCACCCAGGCGATCAGTTCCTTGTGCAGCTCATCGCTCGGCGCCTCTTCGGCCACCAGGGTGACGTAGGCGTAGATACCCTGGCCCTTGACGTCGTGCGGGAAGCCCACGACCGCCGCTTCGGCCACCTTCGGATGCGAGACCAGCGCGCTTTCCACTTCGGCGGTGCCGATGCGGTGGCCGGACACATTGATCACATCGTCGACGCGGCCGGTGATCCAGTAATAGCCGTCCTCGTCGCGGCGGCAACCGTCGCCGGTGAAGTAGCTGCCGGGGTAGGTGCGGAAATACGTATCGATGAAACGCTGGTGGTCGCCGTACACCGTGCGCATCTGGCCCGGCCAGGAGTCACGGATGATCAGGTTGCCCTCGGTCGGGCCGTCCTGGATCTCGCCATCGGCATTGACCAGCGCCGGCTGCACGCCGAAGAAAGGCAGGGTGGCCGACCCCGGCTTGAGGTCCATCGCACCGGCCAGCGGCGAGATCAGGATGCCGCCGGTCTCGGTCTGCCACCAGGTATCGACGATCGGGCAGCGGCTGTCGCCGACCACCTCGTAGTACCAGCGCCAGGCTTCCGGGTTGATCGGCTCGCCGACGCTGCCGAGCAGGCGCAGCGACGCGCGCGAGGTCTTCTTCACCGGCTCCTCGCCCTCGCGCATCAGCGCACGGATGGCGGTCGGGGCGGTGTAGAAGATGGTCACCTTGTGCTTGTCGATGACGTTCCAGAAGCGCGAGGTGTCCGGATAGTTCGGCACGCCTTCGAACATCAGCGAGGTCGCACCGTTGGCCAGTGGCCCGTACACGATGTAGCTGTGGCCGGTGACCCAGCCGACGTCGGCGGTGCACCAGTAGATGTCGTCCTCGCGCAGGTCGAACACCGCTTCATGGGTGCAGGCCGCGTACAGCAGATAGCCGCCGGTGGTGTGCAGCACGCCCTTCGGCTTGCCGGTGGAACCGGAGGTGTAGAGGATGAACAGCGGATCTTCCGCGTTCATGCGTTCCGGTTCGCAGGTGGCCGGCTGGCTGTCCACCACATCGTGGAACCAGCGGTCGCGCGGGGCCTGCATGTCCACCGCGCCGCCGGTGTGGCGCACCACCAGCACGGTTTCAACCGTGTTCGTGCCCGGCAGCTTCAGCGCGGCATCAACGTTGGCCTTCAGCGGAATCCTGCGGCCACCGCGCAAGCCTTCGTCGGCGGTGATGATCAGCTTGCTCTGGCAGTCGCTGACGCGGTCGGCGATCGAGTTCGGCGCGAAGCCACCAAACACCACCGAGTGGATCGCACCGATGCGCGCGCAGGCCAGCATGGCCACCGCAGCATCGATGATCATCGGCAGGTAGATGGTGACGCGGTCGCCCTTTTTGACCCCGAGGTTGCGCAGCGCATTGCCGAGGCGGCAGGTGCGCTCATACAGCTCGCGATAGGTCACGTGCTGGGCCGGTGCATCCGGGCCGTCCGGCTCGAACAGCAGGGCGGTCTTGTCGCCGCGCGTCTCGAGCTGGCGATCCAGGCAGTTCACGCTGGCATTGAGCTCACCATCCTCGAACCACTTGATGTGGAAGTCGGACAGGTCGTAGCTGACGTTCTTGATCTTCGTCGGCTTGCGCATCCATTGCAGGCGCTCGGCGGCCTTGCCCCAGAATCCATCCGGGTCGGTTACCGACGCCTGGTACTGCTGTTCATAGGTCTTCTTGTCGATGCGTGCCTTGGCGGCGAACTGCGGATCGACGGGGTAGATATCAGCCATGGCACCCTCACTTGCACGTTGACTTTGTATGTGCGGTCGCAGCATCGCAACGACCAATCCCCCTCAGTTTGCCCCATCCACCCCCGGCCGCGTCACCACCCTGGTTAGACCATGGTCGAAAGTGAGCGCCCTGCAGGGCCGGGTTCGACCAATGGCGAATAGCCGCTATACATAATCGCCCCGCAGTCTCGGCTCGACCGTGCCCCACGCGCGGCATCACCTTGCCACTTGGGAGAGAGGGCAACATGAGCCACCGTACGTTGAAAGCCGTGCGCACACCTTTGGCGGCCTGCCTGCTGGTCGCCCTGGTCGCACCGGGCATGGCGTTCGCAGAGACCGCCAAAGAGAAGGCACTGGAAGCACGCGTTGCCGAACTGGAACGCCAGGTCCAGCTGCTGCTGTCTTCGCAGCAACAACAACAGACCCAGATCAGCCAGACCCAGCAGGCGGTGACCGAAGTCCGCACGGTGCAGGCCGGGCAGAAGCCGGTCGCACAGGTGCCGGCCGGCAAGCAGCCGATCCAGGTCACCACCATCACCCCGGGCGCGGCACCGGGCACCACGGTCAAGATCGGCGGCTTCATCAAGGCCGACTTCCTGGCCACCCAGACCAGCGATGGCCAGCTGGCCGACGACGCCACCGGCCGCTCGCTGTACCTGCCGGGCCAGACCCCGGTGGAAGGCGCCGGCGGCAGCGGCAAGCGGTCGGGCACCGATTTCAACGCCCATGCCAAGTTCTCGCGCTTCAACCTGGGCATCGACAACGTCAGCGAATCGGGCAACAAGGCCGGTGCGTTCTTCGAGATGGACTTCTTCGGCAACTCGCTGGGCAACCAGACCGCCACCAATACCTACGGCGTGACCCTGCGCCACGCCTACATGTACTGGAACAACTGGCTGGCCGGCCAGACCTGGTCCAACTTCATGGACGCGGCCGCACTACCCGAAGCGGTCGACTTCGTCGGCCCCACCGACGGCGTAATCTTCGTGCGCCAGGCGCAGGTGCGCTACACCCAGGGTGGCTTCAGCGTCGCGCTGGAAAACCCGGAAACCACCACCCTCACCGGCACCCGCAACCCGGTCACCGGCGCCTGGACCAACGCCAGCGCCAACTCCGACCGTGGCAGCCTGCCCGACCTGACCCTGCGCTATGGTTGGAAGGGCGACTGGGGCACCTTCGGTGTCGGCGGCATCGTCCGCCAGTTGAAGGTCGACAACCAGGCGACCGGCGCGAAGGCCGACAAGGTGGCCGGCGGCCTGACCCTGGGCGGCAAGTGGGTGATGGGTGACAGCGATTCGCTGCATTACCAGCTGACCGGTGGCGAAGGCATCGCCCGCTACATCGGCCTGGGCATCACTGCCGACAGTGCCTATGACGTGGCCCGCGACGAACTCAACCCGACCGGCGTGCTGGCCGGCTATGTCGGCTGGCGGCATGCGTTCTCGCCGAAGCTGCGCACCAACCTGATCTACGCGCGCAGCGACTACGACAACGACAGCATCCTCGGCCCGCTGGTGACCAAGAGCGTGCAGAGCATCCGCGGCAACATCTTCTATTCGCCGCTGCCCAAGGTCGATATCGGCGCCGAGCTGATGTATGGCCGTCGCGAAGTGGAGAACGGCAACAAGGGTGACATCACCCGGTTGCAGTTCACTACGAAGTACAGCTTCTAAGAGCGTGCCGGCCAGCGGCCGGCACCTACCGAGATGGGGTGCCGGCCAAGGTCGGCATCTACCGAATTGAGTGCCGACCAACGGTCGGCACCCACCAACAACGATTGCTTCGGAGGGGAAGCGTCCCATGTCCAGTACACCCAGCACCGCACATAAAGCGGGCACCCTGACCAAGGGCCACAAGAAGGTCATCTTCGCCTCGAGCCTCGGCACGGTCTTCGAGTGGTATGACTTCTTCCTGTACGGCTCGCTCGCGGCCATCATCGCCAAGCAGTTCTTCAGTGGCGTCAATGAAACCACGGGCATGATCTTCGCCCTGCTGGCGTTCGCCGCCGGCTTCTTCGTGCGCCCGTTCGGCGCGGCCTTCTTCGGCAGCCTCGGCGACCGCATCGGCCGCAAGTACACCTTCCTGGTCACCATCCTGATCATGGGCATCTCGACCTTCCTGGTCGGCGTGCTGCCCAACTACGCCTCGATCGGGTTTGCCGCACCGGTGATCCTGATCATCCTGCGCCTGGCCCAGGGCCTGGCGATGGGCGGCGAGTACGGCGGTGCCGCCACCTATGTGGCCGAGCACGCGCCGGACGACAAGCGCGGCCTGTACACCAGCTTCATCCAGTGCACCGCCACGCTGGGCCTGTTCCTGTCGCTGCTGATCATCCTGGCCTGCCGCATGACCCTGGGCAACGAGGCGTTCGAGGCCTGGGGCTGGCGCATCCCGTTCCTGGTGTCGATCCTGCTGCTGGGCATTTCGGTATGGATCCGCCTGCAGCTGAGCGAATCGCCGCTGTTCCAGCAGATGAAGGCTGAAGGCAAGGGCTCCAAGACCCCGTTCCGCGACAGCCTGAAGGGCGGCAACCTGAAGCTGATGCTGCTCGTCCTGCTCGGTGCGGCGGCTGGCCAGGCCGTGGTCTGGTACGGCGGACAGTTCTACGCGCTGTTCTTCCTCAGCAGCATGCTGAAGGTCGATGCCACCACCTCCTACCTGCTGATCGCCGCAGCGCTGGCACTGGGCACGCCGTTCTTCATCTTCTTCGGCTGGCTGTCCGACCGCATCGGCCGCAAGAAGATCATCCTGGCCGGCTGCCTGCTGGCGGCCATCACCTACATCCCGATCTTCAAGGGCCTGACCCACTTCGCCAACCCGGCCATCGAAGAAGCGCGCAGCAGCTCCCCGGCACTGGTCGTCGCCGACCCGGCCACCTGCTCCTTCCAGTTCGATCCGGTGGGCCTGCGCAAGTTCACCAGCTCCTGCGACGTGGCCACCGCCGCGCTGACCAAGGCCGGTGTGCCGTACGACGTGCAGCCCGCCGCCGCCGGTTCGCTGGCGATGGTGAACGTGGGCAGTGCCAGCGTCACCTCGTATGAGGCCGCTGGCCTGACCAAGGAAGAAGGCAAGGCCAAGGCCGATGCGTTCGGCGCGGAGCTGAAGACCGCGCTGACCACCGCCGGCTACCCGGCCAAGGCCGATGGTGCGCGCATCAACATCGCCGGCACCATCTTCATGCTGTGGCTGCTGGTGCTGTACGTGACCATGGTCTACGGCCCGATCGCCGCCTACCTGGTCGAACTGTTCCCGACCCGCATCCGCTACACCTCGATGTCGCTGCCGTACCACATCGGCAACGGCTGGTTCGGTGGCTTCCTGCCGGCGATCTCGTTCGCGCTGGTGGCCGGTACCGGCAACCTGTACTACGGCCTGTGGTACCCGATTGCGATCGCACTGATGTCGGTGGTGATCGGCGGCCTGTTCCTGCGCGAGACCAAGAACGTGGATATCACCAAGTAACCGGCGTGCCGACCAACGGTCGGCACCCACCGGGTTTCAGGGGCCGCGGTGCAGACCGCGGCCTTTCTGTTTGTCGACCGTGCCCACTCGGCTCGCATTCCGGTAGTGCCGGCCGCTGGCCGGCAATAGGTTCATGTCTGCGAAGATTCATGGGGTTGCCGGCC
>NZ_JAXBQT020000038.1:0-19637 GCF_047520755.2 Stenotrophomonas sp. FR010
GCTGGCCGGCACTACGCATCTCTGCGTGGGTTCATGTGGTTACCGGCCAGCGGCCGGCACTACCATTCAACGGTCAGCGCGGCTTGCGTGTCCGTTTCGGCTTTGCGGTCTCGCCGCCGCTGGCGGCGCCATCCTGCAGCGCCTGCAGCCAGGACAAGGTGTCCACATAGTCGATGAAGTGGCGCAGGTAGCCGGGGCTGGTGGCCTGCATCGTGTCGAGCATGCGTTGCACCAGCACCGCCGAGTTCAGCGGGCCGCCGTCAGCCGGAGCCTCGGCGCGCAGCGAGCGACGCACCTGCAGTTCGCTGCGCAGCTCCGACCATTCGCGCTGCACCTGTTGCAGCATCGGCACCTGCGGGTAATGCGGCAGCGAGCGCGACCCCGCGTCGAGGTCACGCACCAATGCGCGCAGGCCTTCCAGGGCGGGCGGTTTACTTGCCATCCGCCGCCTTGGGCTTGGGAATCGGCGCGATTTCCACACGGCGATTGCGCGCGCGGCCTTCCTCATTGGCGTTGGAACTGACCGGCTGCTCGCTGCCGAACGCGGCGGCGAACACGGCGTCGGCCGGTACGCCATCGGCGATCAGGGTGCGGGTCACGGTCAGCGAGCGCTGCGCGGACAGCTCCCAGTTGTCGGCGAAGCGGCGGTTGCCTTCGCGCACCGGCGCATCATCGGTGAAGCCGCTGACCATGAGGATTTCTTCGCGGCTGCCCAGATAGGCGGCCAGCGGCGCGGCCAGGCTGCGCAGCAGCTCTTGGCCTTTCGGCTGCAGCTGGTCGGAGTTCAGCGCGAACAGCACGCTGCCGCTGATGCCGATGCGGCCGTCGACCAGCGTCACGCGGCCGGCCGCCAGCGGTCCGGCCAACGCTTGCTCCAGCGTCTGCAGGCGCTTGGCCTCGGCCTGGCGCTGCTTCACTTCCTGCTCCAGCCGCTGCGACAGCTCCAGCTGCACCGCGACCACACCCACCAGGATCAGCACGAACGCACCCAGCAGCACCGACATCAGGTCGCCGAAGGCGGCCCAGATCGGCGCGTGCGAGCCGCCATCGACCTCCAGCTCGTCGCTCATGCGCTGCCGGCCTTGCCGCGGCGTGTGGCCAGCTGCTGCAGTTCTTCCATCACCTGCTTCTGCGACAGCAGGCTGAGGTCGACCACCTCGCGCGCCTGCGCTACGTAGTAAGCCAGCTGCTCATCGCTTCGGGCCAGCGAGGCATCCAGTGCACCACCGATCTGTTCCAGGCGGCCGGAAAGCTCGGTGGCGGCACTGCCGAACTGCGCGACCGCTTCACCGAAGGCGCCGGCCAGCTGGCCGACGTCACCCGCGCTGCCGGTAAGTGCTGCCGCAATGCCATCCAGCTTGCCGGTCTCGGCGGCGATATGATCGGTAAAGCGGTTGCCGACACGCTCCAGCAGCTCGGCCGAACCGCCAACCAGTGCGTCCACCGCGGTGCGCTGTTCGTGCGATGCGTGGTTGATCGCATCGAGCAGGGTCTGCACGGTGGCCAGCAGGCGGCCGCGCTCTTCCAGCATTGCGTTGTCGCGTACCAGGCTCTCGGACAGCGTGCTGCGCAGCTCGTTGATGACATCGGCGGCAGCCTTCGGCGCGGCCGCGGCGGTCTGCAGCAGGGTGGACACTTCGGCCAGCGTGGCACTGGCCTGCGTGCGACCGTTCTCGCCGATCTGCTGTGCGGTGGCCGCCAGCGCGTCGCAGACCCGTTGCTGCTGTGCAGCCAGGCGTTCGCCATTGGCCTGCAGGCGCTCGGCCAGCTCGGTGGAAACGTGCTGCAGGGCATCGCTCCAGCGCTGCAGGCGCTGTTCGTCACCGGCCTGCAGTTGCGCCTGCAGGGCGGCGTGGGCCTGCTGCAACTCGGCGCTGACCGCGTCCCAGCGTGCCTGGCGCTGCTGCTCGCGGCTGTCCAGGCTGGCCTGCAGTTGGGCATGCGCAGTCGCGGCGGCGGCCTGGGCGGCTTGCCACTGTTGCGAGCGCTGCTGTTCGTGGTCCTGCAGCAGCGACTGGCTGGCGCTGTGCTGCTGTTCCAGTGCCTGCAGCAGTGCCTGCGCGTGCTCGTCCAGCTGCTGGCCGGCCGCCAGCAGCGCCTGCTGCTGGCGCTCGATCAGCGCGCTGTTCAGTGCCTGCTGCTGCTCGATGGCGGCGCGCCAGGCCTCGGCGTTGCCGTTGGCATCGGCCTGCAGGCGCTCGCCGATGCGCGCGATCAACGCTTCGGCATGCGTGCCCTGGCCATCGCTGAAGGCCTGCAGGTGCTGGCGCAGATCACTCACCAGCGCCTGCTGCGCCTGGGACTGTTCACTCACCACCTTGGCCCAGCTGGCTTCGGTGGCGACCCGGCTGCGTTCGAAACCGTCGCTCAGGCCCGCCAGCTGCTGTTGCACGGCCCGCTCGACACGGGCATGCAACGCTTCGCCATGGTGAGCCAGACCGGCCAGGGTGGTCTCGGCCATCGGCTGCAGCGCGCCACCGATGGCCGCGGCACTGGCTTCGGCACCTTCGCGCAGCGACTGCTGCAGCGACAGGGCCAGGCGTTCCTGCAGCGCCTGGCTCTGCGTCAGGAACTCGGCCTGGCCTGCCAGCAGGCGCTCATTGGCGGCCGCACTGTGCTGTTCAAAGGTGCTGGTCATCGCCTGCAGGCGGTCGACCAGCGCCGGCAGCGCGGCGGACTGTGCCTGCAGCAGGCGCAGGGATTCGGCGCGCTGCCAGGCCTGCGAATACGGGTGCAGGTCGCCGGCAATGGCGCGGTCCAGCTGCTGCACGGCCTGCAGGCGGTCGCGGCGCAGCAGCGCGGCCAACAGACCGAGCATCGCCGAGCTGGCCACGCCGGCGATCGAGGTACCGAAGGCCACCGCCAGGCCCTGCACCGGCGAGGCCAGCGAGCCGCGGATGGCGGCCATGTCGGTGGCGCTCTGCAGAGCCAGGCCAGTGCCGCGCAGGGTATCCATCATGCCCAGCAGGGTGCCGAGCATGCCCAGCAGCACCAGCAGGCCGACCAGGTACGGGGTCAGCACCGGCGCGGGCAGGGCAGTGCGCTCGCCTTCCACGCGCAGGCGCACGGCGTTGCGCAGGCCCACCGGCACGCGCTCCAGCCAGGGAGCGAGGCTTTCCTTTGCGCTGGACAGGTCGTTCAGTGCGGCGCGCAGGCCGTTGCTGGCCTGGCGGTAGCGGTACAGCTCCACGCCGCCGGCGATGTAGCAGGCCGCGATGATTGCCGCCACCGCTGCACCCAGCGGATGCACCGAAACGTAGCCAATGCCGATCCAGCACACGGCCAGCAGGCCGACAAGGAAAACAACGACATGGAGAGCAGTTCTGGACATGGTGTTCCGGTCAGTGGGAGCGCAGGGCGTCTTGCAGCCCTTCGATCGGGTGGAAGCGCAGCTGCAGCTCGGCGAGCAGCAGCGTGCGCATGTCATGGCGGAAGGCCGCGCGCCAGCCGGGCTGGCCATGCACGCGTTCAAAACGGGCGCCGAGCACCGCCGGCGCGGTGGCCAGCAGGCTGTGCTCGCGCGGGGTGAGGGTCTGTTCCATCACCGCATCAACCTCGGCCAGTCGCGCCAGCTCCGGCGAGACCTGTACCAGCTGGTCGCGCAGGCGGCCGCGCAGGCGCCCGGTGGCGGTCTGGATGGCCTGCTGCAGCACCCGGTAGCGCTGGCGCAGCGAAGCGAAGTTGGGTGCGGCAGCGGCCTCGGCCAGGTCCAGCAGGCGCTCGGCCTCGGCGTCCTCGCGGATCGAGGCCAGCAGGCTGGCATGGGCCTGGGCGCAGTCGGCCAGTACATCCTCGGCCCCCTCGGCAGCTTCGCCGGGCTCGGGCAGGCGTCCGCCCAACGCGCCGGACAGGGCCACGGCACGGCTCCAGTCCACCCACTGGCCGAGGCGATCGGTCAGAGCGGGACTGCTGGCCGGCATCGCGCCGTCGCTGAGACGGGCGAGCAGGCGGAGGAACTCCGGTCCACCCAGGACCGGCTGCGCTGCGTTCGCCATCAAGGGGTGAGGGGCCAAAAACCGCTGATTTTACAGCCAGATGACCCCGGCTGGATGAAGGCGGGGCTTGGGTGGCGGTACCCGCAGGCGCGACAAGGCTTAGAATGTCCGGCTGCATCCACCCGTTCGACCCCTGGAGTACCCCCATGACTGTTGCGCAGTTCTACCCGATCGGCACCCCCGGACAGCCCTGGGGCGACGTGGAACGCGCACAGTGGCGGGCCCGCCAGCAGCGCCAGCGCAGCTACCACGATGACGTGGTGGCCGCCCTCGAACGCCTGGACGACAGCGTTTTCGACGTGATCCAGTACGGCCAGCTGGACTATGCGCCGGACCATTATCCGCTGTTCGCGGTGGTCAACCACGACTGGAACCCGGCGCTGCCGACCGCGCTGATCACCGGCGGCGTACATGGCTACGAGACCAGCGGCGTGCACGGCGCCCTGCAGTTCCTGGAACAGCAGGCCGAGCGTTACCTGGGTCGGCTGAACCTGATCGTGGCGCCGTGCGTCAGCCCGTGGGGCTACGAGCGCATCCAGCGCTGGAACCCGGATGCGATCGATCCGAACCGCAGCTTCCGTGACGGTGGCCAGATCGAGGAAGCGGCCGCCCTGATGCGCTGGGTGGCCGAGCGCAAGCCGAACCTGCTGGTGCACCTGGACCTGCACGAAACCACCGACAGCGACCTGCACGAGTTCGATCCGGCGCGTTGCGCCCGCGACGGCAAGCCGTTCGAGCGCGACACGATTCCCGATGGCTTCTATGTGATCGGCAACAGCGAAGACCCGCAGGCCGAGTTCCAGAAGGCCCTGATCGCCGCAGTGGCGCCCATCACCCACATCGCCCCGGCCGATGCCGACGGCAACCTGGTCGGCCTGCCGCTGCAGTCGCCGGGCGTGGTCTGGGGCGAGTCGCGTTCGATCGGCGCCTGCGCCGGCTTCACCGACGCACGCTTTGCCACCACCACCGAGGTCTACCCGGACAGCCCGCGCACCAACCCGCAGGAATGCAACGACGCCCAGGTGGCGGCGGTGTGCGCCGGCCTGGATTTCGCCCTGGCGGCGCAGTAGCGCATCAACACGAGGTAGCGCCGGGCCCTGCCCGGCGGGTCGGGCGTGCGCTAGCCCAGCAGGATCACGCCCCACACCGTACCGACCATCAGCAGCGCGGTGGTCTGTGCGGCGCTGCCCATGTCCTTGGCGTTCTTGGATAGTGGGTGGTGGTCAAGCGAGATGCGGTCGACCACCGCTTCGATGGCCGAGTTGAGCAGTTCCACCAGCAGGCTGATGAAGCAGACCGCCAGCACCACGGCGCGTTCGACCCTGCTGATGTCCAGCAGGAACGCGGTGGCGATCAGCAGTGCATGCAGCAGCAACAGCTGCCGGAAGGCTGCTTCGCCACGGAAGGTGGCAATGAAGCCATCGCGCGAATGGATCAGCGTATGGAAGATACGGCGAAGCCCGGTCTTGCCGTGCGGGTACTTGCCGCTGTCCCTGGGGTGAAGTGGCTGCATGCCGGTCCTGCCATGAATTGACCTCACGACAGGATGTGCAGGCAGGCGTCGGGAAGGCGTCGGACGCCCGTTGGATTTTCCTTCAGCCGCCGTGGCGCTGCGCCTGGATGGCCTGGTCGAGGGCGTCCAGCTCATCCGTCGGCGAGGCCAACCATGCCGGGTACGCCTCGGTCTCGACGAAGGCGGAGGATCGCAGCACGTCATCGAACGCCGGATTGTCCTTCTCCGCATGGCGCAGCAGGCCGGACATCAGCCCGCAGATGCGGACTGCGGCCTGGAAGGCGCCCTGCAATGAACCGGCCGGCTCGGTGACCGTGTTGAGGAAGGCCGCATAGGCCGGCCCATCGAAGACGAAGTCCTCGCGCCGCTGGAAGGCATCACCGTTGAGGTTGGCTTCGCCAGAGACGTGCCGCGAGAATCCCCAGGACCAGATGTCGAGGAAACGCAGGTCATCCAGCATCCGGCGCGCATCGTCATTCAGTGGAACGGCGCCGGACAGGGCGTGCTCCAGCGTGGCCGCCGCGAAGGGCTCGGTGCCCTCGTGGGCCAGGAAATCGCTCAGGCAGCGCAGGGCACCGGGATGATGCGGGTCCAGCTGCAGCGCCCGGTAGATCACCCGCGCACCTTCGACGTGACGGCCCTGGGCGATGAAGATGTTGAGGGCATGGTGCGCGAGCTGGTCGGCGCTGAGGTCGGCAATGCGGGTCATCGGGTCTGGCGGGCATGGACGAAAGGTGTGCGCCAGTCTGACAGATCGCTCAATCGGCCGGGCTGCGTGAATCGCGGATCGAATAGATCACCGAGAAGTCCTGGGGAGGAGTGAGGTGCCGCTCGCGCATCAGCGCGCGTAGGTTCGCCAGAAAAGCACGTGGTCTTCGGCCGTGTTGACGGCGACGAAGACAGATTTTCCGGATTCGGGCGCGCAGCGAAAGACGCGGTACGACGACTTGAGCGTCCCGTCGCCCGGCCACCAGTATCGATCGAACGCAACAGGATCGCTGCTACTGAATGTCGTTGCCTGGCAATCCGCCGGCAGCTGCAGTGATACCGCAGGGGGTTTGGTGAAGGCCAGCGCGCTGGTGTTCGAGTCGAGGTCATGTACTTCTCGCAGATCGGTCGCCGCTTGCGGCACCCAGCCGGGAATCCACCCCTTGTTCACCCTGTCGGAGTCAAGCGCCTCCTGCAGGGTGTCGAACGAACTGTCCATCACCATACCGCAGGCGCATAGCGCGATACAGAACGTCACGACAATGGCGCGCCTGGCCCATGCAACGGGGCTGGTCATCCTCGTCATGCTCTGCGGAAAGCAGCCTACCCACTTCTTAGGGCGGCAAGCGCTTGAGCCGCGCTTCCAGCCCCGGTCGTACGGCCGGTCGCAGGGTTCTGCATGGCGCTGCGCCTTGCGCGCGTACTGCTGCATGAACAGGCCGATCTCCTGCGCGATCCTGTCCTTCCGGCTCTTGCCTGCCATCGACGGGCGTCCCTGTGTTCATCCTGAATCATCGGTCGGCGCACGCCAGCACGGATGACGGGCGCCGCAACAGGCCGGTTTGACGTTGAGGAAGGTCTGCGCGGATGATGCGCGGGCGCGCGGCGCAGGAGGGGATCTGTCAATGGGGCAACCTGATGTGGTGGAGCATGCCGGTGTTCCCTTTACCCGCTATGCCAGCCGTGGATGCAGTGGTCTCTGTGCGCAGCGATGGTGGTATGAGAACCGGCTGGGCCTGGGTACCGAAGCCTGGTCGGTGGAGCTGGATGCTTCCGATCGCGTGCTCACAACGTCGCGCTTGACGTCACCCTAGAAGACCGCGACGAACGCATGCGCATCCATCGACCTTTCATCTTCATCGCAAGCCTGGCCCTGATGGCGTTGTGCGGGCTGATGGGCGTGCTGGTGCTCGTCCATGGCTTCAACGAGCAGGGCCTGCGCTGTGGCAGGATGTGCTCACTGGAGGTCTCCCTCCGCCTGCTCTTCGGTGATCGGGGATTCGAACTGCTGGTGGCGATGGGACTGTTTGCCACAGCGCTGATGTGCGCGTATATCGCACTGCGGGAGGGCATGCATGCCGGGCGGCCGCGGAGGCAGGTGCAGCGTCGGGGGCGCAAGCGCCGCCGACCGTCACAGCCCCGGTCGTGAGTATCCCTCCACGTGGCGTGCTGCCGCGCGGAGGGACACCGCAGGAGGTCTCAGCGATGCAGCGCGTCGATGAACAAGCCGGTCGCGATCTCCACCAACAGATACTCGGTGTCGGACTGGCGCACCCAGCGCTGGCCGCGACCCGGATTGCGCAGGTCGTAGCGCGCGTAGTCGTCTACCCAGTAGCGGCGGTCCACTTCGGCCCAGGGCAGGCGGTCGCCACGACGCCAGGCCTTCTTCTGCCAGCCCGGCGGCGGCGCATCGCGGTTGTGCGGGCCGCCTGCATGCGGCGGCGGGCCGTTGCCGCGGGCGTGGTGCGGCGGATCGGCGAAGGCGGGGGCCGCAGCCAACGCGGTGGCGGTAGTCAAAGCGATGGCAAGCAAACGTGTGGTCTTCATGGAAGTGCCTCCGTCATGGCCGCAGCATGCGGCGCTGTGGCGGGAATATAGGGCAGTCAGTGTGAATGAATACGGGTTTGGGCGGCACTTTTCTGAACAGACTGTGCGGCCTGCAGTTACTGTCAAGGCACGGGGTTAATGGGCCCCGCCCTGCGCCGAATCCGTCGCAATCCAGCCGCCGCCCAGTGACAGGAACAGATCCATCTGGCGATCGACCCGGTCCGCGCGCGATGCGGCCAATGCGGACTCCGCATCTGCCAGTGCGGCCTGGGCCGAAAGCACATCGAGAAAATCGATCCTGCCGAAACGGTAGAGCTGCTGCGCCTGCCCCGCGGCCCGCGCTGCGTCCCCACGCGCCTGTGCCAGGCTGCGCTCGCGTTCAAGCTCCTGCGTGCAGGCAGAAAGCGCAGTCTCGGTCTGGCGCAGTGCCTGCAGCACCGCGCCGTCAAAGGAAGCAAGAGCGGTATCTGCATTGGCACCGGCCGCTGCGAGGCGGGCCTTGGTGGCGCGGCGGTTGGGCCAGTGCCATGACAGCAGCGGCCCGACGCTCGCCCCGAAACTGTCGGCGGAAAGCAGCTGCCGTCGCATGCCCGCCGTGCCCAGGGACGCGCCCAGGGTGACCCGCGGATAAAGTTCCGCAGTCTCTACGCCGATCATCGCTGTGGCCGCGGCAAGGCTACGCTCGGCGGCACGTATGTCGGGGCGCCGCTGGAGCAGCTGCCAGCCGTCACCGACCGGCAGCGCCTGCCCCAGCTCCGGGGGGCGCGGGCACGCTTCCGCCTCCCTCGGATAGTCTGCCGGCACCCTGCCCATCAGTGCGGCCAGTTCGAACAGTGCGGCCTGGCGCTTCGCCAGCAGGTGCGGTATCCCCGCCGCGCTGCGGTTGACCGCTGCGGCGGCACGGCTGACATCGAAGTCCGTTCCGCGCCCGCCCGCGGCCAGGCGACGGGTTGCCTCCAGCGTGGCGCGCTGTATCGCCAGCACCTGCCGGGTCGCAGCGAGCGTGTGATTGCTTGTGCAGATCTGGAGATAGGCACGGGTGACAGCTGCAGCGACGACCACGCGGACCTGGTCCCGTGCCGCAGCGATGGCCTCCGCGTCGGCGTTGGCGGCTTCGATGCCGCGGCGGATGCCGCCTGCAAGATCCAGTGGATAGGAGAGGTGAAGGCCCAGCGCATAGGACTGCGGCGCGGCCGACGCCAGGGTGTAACCACCGGCATGGGTGAGCGTGCCCGATGCATCCACGTCGGCCTGCACGGCACCGCGCGCGCGAGACTCCAGCACGGCAGCGCTGGCGCGCCGAAGGTTGGCGTCGGCGGCGCGCAGGTCGGTATTGGCCGCCAGTGCATCGCGTACGTAGGCGTCAAGCTGGGGGTCGCCATACAGTTCCCACCACCGATCCGGTGGTGGGTCGTGGCTGAACGATGCCTCTTTGCCCGAGACGAACGCCTGCGCCGCGCGTGTGGAGGCAGCGACGGCATTCGCAGGCAGGTGATAGTCGGGGCCGGAGACGCAGGCCGTCATCGGCAGCAGCAGGGCAAGCAGCCCACCGCGTAGTGTTCGCAGGCTCACTTGCAGGTTCCCTGTGCCGAGGGCGTGATGGTCACACTCGCAGTGCGACCGACGATCAGGCGGGTATCCGGCCGCGCATCATCAATGCGGATGCGTACCGGGATCCGCTGTGCCAGCCTCACCCAGGTGTAGGTCGGCGCCACCGCCGGCAGCAGGTTATGCGTGCTTGAGCGCTGATCGTCGGCAATGCCGGCGGCGATGGTATCCACGTGCCCGCGCACGTCGTGGTCGTCGCCCATCAGCCGGGCCACGGCGGCATCGCCCTCGGTGATGCAGCCCAGCTTGGTTTCCTCGAAGTAGCCCTCGATGCGCAGGCTACGGGTGTCGATCAACGCCAGCGCCTGTGCCCCCGGCTGCAGGTAGTCGCCCGCGTGCAGGTCCAGGTTGGTGACGATGCCATCGGTGGTCGCGCGCACCTCGGTGCGTTGCACATTGAGCCGGGCAACGTGCTGTTCGGCCCGCGCCTGCGCCAGGGTGGCCAGCTCGGTATCGACCTTGGCGGCATTGCGTTCGCGGGTTTCCGAAGCGACCAGGTTGCCCAGTGCGTTGTCCCGCGTCGATTCGCGGCGGGCCAGCGCCAGCGTGGCGCGTGCGCTGCTGGCCGCTGCGTCGGCCTTCTCAAGTGCGGCAGCGAAGCGCGGCTGGTCCAGCACCAGCAGCAGCTGTCCGGCGCTCACCCGCTGGTTATCGTGCACCAGCACCTGGGTGACCAGCCCCCCTATGTCCGATGCAACGCGCACCACGTCGGCACGCACCCGTCCATCGCGCGTCCACGGGCGTGTTTCGTAGCGATGCCAGATGGCCAGTGCAGCGACGACGGCAATTGCGAACACCACCAGGGTTGCGCTCCAGCGCCCGATGACAGCAAGCGTGTGTTTCATCTCATTTCTCGAACAGGGGCGCGAGCCGGATCATCAGCTCCGCCAGGATCACGAACAGGGACAGGCCCACCAGTGGCCACGCGGCGAACAACCGGTACAGACCGAGGCTGGCGAGGAAACGTGAGGTCAGTACCGACAGCGCCAGCGCGGCGACGGCCACCGCAAGCAGGCCGGGAATCAGCACGCCGTCAATCGAAAGATCAGGAAGCATGAGGTCAGCGCCGGTGGGTGAACAAAGGTACGAGAAGGTCGCGGCGCAACCCGCAGAGCAGGTGCGACAGATGCTCCCGATCAGCCCCACTGCTGGTAACCACTGCTTCGCGCATTCGGTCCAGCAGGTCCAGAAGATGGGTGTCGATACGGCGCGGCGGGTGCGCACGAACCCTGAAATGCTCGGCGATGCGTTCGATCAGCAGTGCATGAAGCGCCCAGACCTGCGGATTGTCCAGGCACCTTTCCAGTGCGCGGAGTTGGCTGGATGCACGTGCCGCACGAACATCCGCAAACAATGCCCGCAGGTCGTGTCCTGCGCTGGAACGGCCCTGCAGCCTGGGAGCGAGCAGCCCGATTCGATCCAGCATGCGGCTGAGCCAGGCGCGGGTCACGCCACGTTGTCCGGCGGCGTGTCGTGCGATATCCCGACGGATCGAACGCTCCAGCCGTGCGCGGTTGCGGCCCGCATCGGCGGTCTGGAACAGCTGCATGTTGCACAGTGCCACCGTCGTACCCACGAACAACGCAACGCTGTTGTTGAGTGCGCCGACGATGTTGACCGTATTGGTCGCGCCCAGTCCCGCGATGAGCGGGAACGTCAGCACCACGCCCAGCGCAGCCATAATGAAGGGAGGCCGGGCCAGGAACGATCCGCACAGCAGCAGCGCAGGCGCCAGCGCGGCAATCAGGCCGACGAAATCGGACAGCGCGGGGAAGATCAGCAGACCGTAGAGCAGGCCGACGGCAACGCCGATCAACGACCCCACCAGATAGCGCATGACATGCGGCGCAGGCGCTTCGATCGTGCCGAACAGCACGCACGCCGTGCCGATGATGGACACCGCCGTGGCGCCGTCCGACCAGCCGGTAACGATCCACAGAACGCAGCTCAGCAGGATGCCGACGAACGCGCCCAGCGCGCTGCGCAGGGCAAGCCGATGATCCCGGTGAAGTACCGCACCCTGCACATGTCGCGCAAGGCGGGCAGGTACATGCCGACGCCAGTCGGGGCGGGCAATGTGCAGTTGTGCCTGCAGCACGCGGCAGTCGGCGTGGGCCAGGTCGAGCTCGGCCTGTTGCACGGCAAGGCCGGTCTGCATCAGCTCGCGCCAGCCAGGCGAATCCATCACGCGGGCCTGGGGTGAGCGCACCCGGGCAAGGGAATCTTCCACCGCGCTGGACAGCATCAGCACGTCCAGCATCCGGTCGTGCAGGGCGCGCAGGATCTGCACCTGGGCCACGCCGTGGGCGCTGTCGAAGGGCAGGTGGATCGACAGCACATGCAGCTCGAGCAGGTCGGCGGCCACTTTCGAGCGGTCCGTCGCCAGCACCGTGTCCGATGCACCGGCGCGCATGTCGCGTGTCCATCGTTCCGCATCATCCAGCACGGCAGCAACCCGTGCGTGCACGCGCGACGAAACCCGGCGCGGTAGCACCAGCCCATGGACCAGCGTGGCGGCCAGGATGCCGATGGCGATTTCCTGCACCCGTGTGATGGCAATGGTGAACACGTCTGCCGGCACCATCACCGCCGGAAACCCGATCAGGCTGGTGGTATAGCCGGCCAGCAGGAACGCATAGGCACGTGGCGTGCGGTCGAGCATCGCCAGATACAGGCACAGCGCCATCCACGTGGCGAGCGCGGCGCTCAGCACCAGGGGAGCATTGGCGAAACGTGGCACCAGCACGACGGTGGCGACGGCCCCGCCCACGGTACCCAGCAGGCGGAACAGGCCGCGGCTGAGGGTCGCCCCGGACAGGGGCTGCGATACCAGATAGACCGTGCCGATCACCCAGAACGGGCGATTCAGACCGATCCTTAGAGAGACATACAGCCCGAGCGACGCTGCGAGCAGGCATTTGAGCGAGAACAGCACCGCCTCCTGATCGGTCCTGAGGGTAGGGCTTTTCAACCTGGCGAATGCCTGGAACACGCGGGGACGGGCAGGGGTGGGAGAGTGCATGCGGCTCATGCTAGTGAGCGACCGCACTGGCGAATTTCCCTACAATGACAACCAATCGCTAAAACCGGTCAATGTGAGAATGGCTCGCATTTCGCTCCCCGGCTTTGACCTGGACCCGGACGAGACCGATCGCCCGGCGGTCGCCAGCCGCCTGCAGGTGGCTGAGCACGACGCAGAGATTCCCGTGCATGAGCACCGCAAGGGCCAGCTCATTCTTGCTCTGCATGGCGCGGTGACCTGCGAAGTGGCCAATGCGTTGTGGATCGTGCCGCCCCAGTGTGGCGTCTGGATCCCGGGCGGCATGCCGCACAGCAATCGCGCCACCGCCAACGCGCGCCTGTGCTACCTGTTCGTCGAGCCCGGCGTCGTCGACCTGCCGGCGCAGTGCGTGACGCTGGCGATCTCCCCGATGCTGCGCGAGATGATCCTGCACCTGGCCGACGCGCCGCTGGACTATCCGCATGGCAGCCACACCGACCGGCTGGCGCGGGTGTTGCTGGACGAGCTGGTACAGATGCCGGCCGAGCACCTGTCGTTGCCGGTCAGCCATCACCCGAAGGTGCGGGCGTTGGCGGCGGCGCTGTCGGCGGATCCGGCAGACCGCAGCACCATCGCCCAGTGGGCCGTGCGCCTGGCCCTGGGCGAGCGCACGTTGACCCGCCTCATCGAACGGGAAACGGGACTGTCCTTCGGGCGCTGGCGGCAGCAACTGCACCTGCTCATCGCCATTCGGGAACTCGCCGCCGGTGCACCGGTACAACGCGTTTCCGAGACGCTGGGCTATGAGTCGGTGACGGCCTTCATCACGATGTTCAAGAAAGCGCTTGGCCTTTCCCCGGCGCGGTACTTCGCGGTGCGCCTGCGCGGGCAGTAGCGGGGAACAACGGGGGAAGCCGTTGCCCGGAACGGCTACTTCGAGGTGTCGGAGACCGATTGAATCGCGGCCACCACCGCAGCAGGTTCCTCGCGCTGGAGGGTGAGGCCGGTTGCCAGGTAGCGGTGCGAGCCGCGCGTGAAGCCCGGGAAGAGCAGGGCGTGTGTGGGAGATTGTGCTGGTAGTTTTGTGAGCTATGAACACGGACTCCCTGTAGAGGAAGTCATGGGAGCCCGGCGTAGGCCGCTGAATGGCCACGGATGCTTGAATCTGTGACCGGTTATGCGACTCCACACTTGAATGTGCAAGCGTCCTCGCCGATAAAGGCGGCATGTGGCACTGCCGCATTCCGGACCAGGGACGATCCGATGCACGACGCGTGGGCTCAGCTCCGCGTTCTCGTTCCCGCCGGCGCTGTGTTCGTCCAGGAAGGAGAACAGGGATGTTGGAACGACTGAAGACCCTCTCGCGTGCCGCGCTGGCGATTGTTGCCGCTGGCTGCATTGCGCCGGCTTTTGTACAGGCGCAGGAAAGCAAGATCACCTGGCGTATTTCGCAGCCCGGTGGCGATGCGACCCAGTACAAGACCCAGCAGGCGGCGGTGGCCGGCATCAAGAATCTGCCGGCGCCCAGCCCCTTCCCGCCGGAGTTCCAGTTCGGCTGGCAGTACGTCGACAAGATCAAGTCGAAAGTCGTGGACTTGAACGGAAACACGGCGATTACCTACTGGATGGGAAAGACTCAGCCCTCCGATCCTGACTGGACTTACTACGGCGCGGGTGATGGTGGCTTCCTGTCCGAAGAGGAAGTGCTGGAAGCGCTCATTGCAGACTTGCAGGACATCAATCCCCAGTGTCCTGGGGAAACTGCTGTGCCGGAAGGAGAATGGGGCCCAACTGCTCCAGGGATGGACGGAATTTCGGAGGTCAGGGAGTACCGGGTCACCGGCATGCTGGGCAGCAATTCGGCGGAGTCTCCGTGCGTGCCCTTCGACGCAGGAACGACAGGGCTTGCTCGCATGCGACGCTTGAACTGCCCGATCCCCTTCACGCAGTGGTCCAACACACACAACGCCTGCGTCAGCGAAGAATTCGTTGCAACCATCACCTCGAAGTCGCAGAAGTGCGACAAGGACGGCGGCAACGGTAGCTGCCCCATGTCCCGCAACGATACAGCGGCGAACATGAGTCCGATTCCCGACAAGGACCCGGCCTCCAACGGCGGTACCTGCGACGGCAACGTCGGCAACCCATGTGATGTCAAAACGGGCGAGAAGTACGAGATCGCGCCGGACTTCGATCTGGGCTGGATCGCGCTGACGCGCTTCTATCACTCCGGCATCTCCACCTCATCCGGTGGCTTCGGCTATGGCTGGACCCATTCGCTGGGCGCCCACCTGGCACTGGACGGCGTTGACAGCGTGGGCATCATTGAAAGCACCGGTTTCCAGCGTGCATTCAAGAAGATCGGCCAAGCCTATGAGGCGGACGACGACAGTGGTGACCGTCTGGTCCAGAACGGCAACTGGACACTGTACTCGGCGGATTCCATCTCTACCTTCGGCGCGGACGGGCGTCTTGCCGCCAAGCGCTTCCCGGATGGCACGTCGCTGACCTACATCTACGACGACAGCGACCGCCTTGCGGCGGTCACGCACAGCAGTGGCCGCACACTGGAGTTCGTTTACCAGTCCAACGATTATGAGGCGCTGATCAGTTCGGTGCTGGTCGAAGGCATTGCGCTCGCCACCTATACCTACACGCCGCAGAACCAGGTCGAAACGGTGACCTATGCGGGTGGTGGTGTGCGGACGTATCACTACGAGAACCAGGACTTCCCCCAGCACCTGACCGGCATCACCGCCGAGGACGGTCGCCGCTACAGCACCTTTACCTACGATTCCATCGGTCGTGTGATCTCCAGTCAGCATGCCGGCGGTGCCGATGGCGTGACACTGGCCTACAGCCCCAATGGCGGTGCGGTGGTAACCGACGCGCTGGGGCGGCAGACCGACTACACCCTGACACCCGGCGGCGATAGCGCTCCGTCGCGCAAGGTGACCGGCCTGACGGATTCGCAGGGAACGGTCAGCCGAACCTGCTACGACCAGAGTGTCGACTTCCGCCGGCGCCTGGATACCTACACCGATCGCCGCGGCATCCAGACCAAGCACACCTATGCGCAGGGCACCGATCCGGTAAGCGGTCGTGCCGTCAGCATCCATACTGTGACCGAAGCGGTCGGCTTGCCCGAGCAGCGTGTTGTGACCACGGCGCGCGACGTCGAAACCAATGCGGTACTGACCACCCGGATCGGTAGCCGCGAAACCCGCACGGCCTTCAATTCCCGACGCCAGCCGACGGCCAACACGGTGACCGACACCGCTTCCGGTCAGACGCGCATCACCAGCTACACGTACTGCGAAGCCGCTGATGTGGCAGCGGCAGGCAGCTGCCCGGTGGAGGGGCTGCTGAAGAGTGTGGATGGCCCGCGCACGGATGTGGCCGATGTCGTTACCTATGCCTATTACTCGGCGGATGATGCAGGGTGCGCGATCGGAGGTGCCTGCACCTATCGCAAGGGCGACCTGCGCAGCGTGACCAATGCGCTGGGCCAGACGGTCGAGACTCTGGCCTACGACGCGTTCGGGCGGCCGTTGTCGGTCAAGGATGCCAACGGCGTGGTCACCGACTACACCTACCATGCTCGCGGTTGGCCAACCTCGGTCACCGCGCGTGGCGCGACCACTGCCGAGAATCGGGTCACCCAGATCAGCTACTGGCCGACCGGCCAGGTGCAACAGATCACCGAGCCCGACGGCAGCAGCGTTTCCTATGTCTACGATGCGGCGCTGCGCTTGACCGATATCGAGGACAACGCGGGCAACACGATTCACTACACGCTGGACAATGCCGGCAATCGCCTCAAGGAAGACACGCTCGATGCAGGCGGTACCCTGCGCCGTACCCTGGCGCGGACGTTCAACACACTCGGCCAGCTGACCGCACTGAAGGACGCAGGCAATCACGCCACCGGCTTTGCCTACGATGCCAACGGCAACCCGCAGACGGTCACCGACGCCCTGCAGCGCGTGACCAGCCAGCAGTACGACCCGCTGAACCGCCTGGCCCAGACCCTGCAGGACGTGGGTGGCGTGGCGGCGGAGATCCGCAGCCAGTACAACGCACTGGACCAGGTCACCCAGGTCACCGACCCGAAAGGTCTGCATACCACTTATGCCTACAACGGGTTCGGTGACCTGACCGGGCAAGTCAGCCCAGACAGCGGCGCCAGCAGCTACACCGTGGACGCGGCTGGCAATCGCAAGACGGCCACCGATGCACGCGGCGTCACCGCCACCTATCACTACGATGCACTCAACCGCCTGATCGGCATCGCCTATCCGGACCCCAATCTGGACGTGGGCTACAGCTATGACGTGGCGCCGGCCGCCTGTGCCGCCGACGAGCGCTTTGCCAAGGGGCGCCTGGGGCAGGTGCTGCACGCCAATGGCAGCACCCAGTACTGCCATGACCGTTTCGGCCAGGTCACCCGCAAGGTGCAGACCGTCAATGGTGTGGCCACCACCCTGCGCTATGCCTACAGCAAGTCGGGTCGCCTGACCGCGTTGACCTACCCCGACGGCAGCGTGGCCGACTACGTGCGTGATGCCCAGGGCCGCATCAGTCAGATCGGCCTGACCCGGCTTGGTCAGGCGCGCCAGATCGTGGTGAACAACGTGACCTATGCGGCCTTCGGCCCGGCGACCGGCTGGACCTACGGCAACGGCCGCCAGCTGCAGCGTCCGTTGGATCTGGATTACCGCCCGCAGGCGGTGCATGACCCGGCTGCGGGCGGCCTGTCGTTGGGCTACGGCTACGACCCGGTTGGTTCGATCACCGATCTGAAGAACGGCACAGGCTCGACGGTGCTGGCCAAGTACGCCTACGACGCGCTGGGTCGCCTGACGCAGACCCAGGACGGGACGACAGGCACCCCGATCGAAACTTATGCCTACGACGCCACCGGCAATCGCACCGCGCTGACCACCTCGGCGGGCACTGCCAGCTACACCTATCCCGCAACCAGCCACCGGCTGACCGCCGTGGACGGCGAAGCGCGCAACCATGACGCGGTGGGTAACACCAGCAGCATCGGCGGCAAGACGTTCATCTACAACGATGCCAACCGCATGAACGCGGTGAAGCAGGGCAATGCGGTGCTGGAAAGCTACGGTTACAACCACCGGGGCGAGCGCGTGCTGCGTACTCCGGCTGGTGGCGCAGCACAGATCACGTTGTACGACGAAGCTGGGCAGTGGCTGGGCAACTACTCGGCCACGGGCCAGGCGCAACAGCAGGCCATCTGGCTGGACAACTACCCGGTGGCGCTGATCAGCGTGCCAAGCGCAGGTGTGCCGGAGTTGGCCTACATCCAGCCGGATCATCTGGGTACGCCCCGTGTGGTGATCGACGCGGCGCGCGATGTGGCGATCTGGGAGTGGAGCAACAAGAGCGAGGTGTTCGGCAACCAGATTCCGAGTGCCGATCCGGATGGCGATGGTGTGGCGTTTGAACTGGCGCTGCGCTTCCCGGGGCAGCAGGCGACGGATGCGAGTGGGTTGTTCTACAACTACTTCCGTGACTATGATCCGGCGTCGGCCAGATACGTGGAGAGCGATCCCGTTGGGTTGAACGCCGGCATCAGTACGTATGGCTACGTGATCTCGAACCCCGCCCGATTTACTGATCCGCTTGGGCTGACGACGACGCTAATAACGACATACGATTTCGGTATTGCAAACCATTCGGCGATTCATGTTTCGATACCTGGCAAGCCTGATTTCCTGTACGACCCTTCCGGCACCTACGCACCTGGTGGTCGTCGAGGAACCGGTGGGCTATTTGAGGGGCGCGATGCTAGCTTGGCCAGCTACAAAAAGTATCAGGTGGGAACTGGTAGCCGAGTTGAATTAACGGTAATCCCTTTGACTCCGGAGCAAGAGTTAACTCTCATTGCGAACGCGGAGGAGTGGGGGGATGCACGTGGCTTCTGGTGTGCGAGCCACGTGTCCGGCGCGTTGGATGGAATGTGTGGGATAAAGCAAACACTCTTCCCGGGTGTTCTTCACAAGAGTGCAAAGGTGGCAGAATGTCCAGTCAAATGAAGGATAGGCTTATCTCATCATTGATATGCTTCACTCTATCTGTTTCTGTGAATTCTGCGGGATGGATATGGATATCCGCTTTCATGAAGATAGGAGCGATGCGAGTTCCATACGTACTGCTTCTCTCACTACTTCTTTCGGTTACATTCTATGCGCTCTCTCGATGCGAAAGTATGCGCCGCATCCCGCGAAGTTTAGTGGTGGGGTTGATCGCTGGTCTCGTACTCGGGGTCGTGGCTGTCACTTCTTCCAATCTGGCAATTGATGGGGGGGGGCGCTTGCTTCTACAGAGCCTTGAGAGATTCGGAGCAACGGCGTTGGTAGCAGACCTTTGGCCGTCGCTATTACTTGGAAGCTGGCTTGTGGGGGCGGTCGCATTTTGCGGGGCGTCGGTTTACTTAAGGCGAGCGTTCCTGGGGACGCCATGAATAATCGCCGCAGAGCCTTGGATTTCGACCGCGCTGAATTGATCCTATGCCTGCGGCGCCACCGGTAATGGCCGCGCTGACCACCTCGGCGGGAACTACCAGCGGGAATACGACGCTGCGACCGGACGCTATACGCAAGCGGATCCCATAGGCCTGTCCGGCGGCATCTCCGCCTACGGGTACTCGAGTGCCTCTCCGCTTCGCGCGGTTGACCCACTTGGGCTTGAGCCTGTGTTCGACACAAGTACGTGTGGCGGACAACTGGGAATGGTGACTTGTGATGGCAATGGAGGGTTCCTGGTCAGTGTCTGCAATTCGGGCTGCGACAAGATATGCACCGTTATGCATGAGCGAAACCATAAGGCGTTACTGGAAAAGAGGGTTCCTAATGCCTGCGTGGGTTGGACCGACCAGCCTTTCGTAGACATCCGGACGCCATAATTCATGGCAATGACCGAGGTGTTTATGGGCAACAGCAAGCAGTACACGGATGAG
>NZ_JAXBQT020000039.1:0-3618 GCF_047520755.2 Stenotrophomonas sp. FR010
CGGTTTCAGATGGCTGACTGAATTCAGCTTGCGCGGACGGCACCGCAGAAACCTGACGCGACCAACTTTGGAGGGGGGGGGGGGGGGGGGGGGGGGGGGCCCCCCCCCCCCCCCCCGCTCTGCCCGTGCAGGGCCGAGCACGCGCTCGGCCTTCTTTTGCCTGCGAAAAGACCGTCCCGGCCCTCAACAGCAGCGGCCACCATTGCGTCCGCCGTAGCGCGCTTCCTGGCGCTCGCGGAAGAACGTCTTGTAGTCCATCGGCTCCTGGTCCGGATGCTTTTCCAGCATATGCCGGACGTAGTTGTCGTAATCAGGAATGCCACAGCACAGTCGTGCGGTCTGCACCAGGCGCCGCCAGATGCGGCGGTGCGCCTGGTACTGGCCGGCGGGAACCAGTTGCGTACTCATCACAGATCCACCATTTCATGCGGCTTCAGCGCCACGTAAGGGGTCTCGCGGTCGCTGCGCTGCGGATTGCGGCGTGCCGCCAGGATGGTCTTGATCGAATACACCAGGACTGCGCCCACCACCAGCAGGAACAGCGCGGTCAGGCCGGTATTGACGTAGGCGTTGACCACGATCTGCTTCATCTGCGCCACCGACTTGGCCGGCGCCGTGATCGTGTCGCTGGCGAGCGCGGCCTGGAACTTGTGTGCCTGTGCCAGGAAACCCTGCGCCGGGTTGCTGTCGAAGATCTTGATGAAGCCGGCATAGGTGGTGCAGATCAGCAGCCACACCGCCGGTACCGCAGTGACCCACGCATAGCGGTCGCGCTTCATCTTGAACAGCACTACCGTGCCCAGCATCAGCGCGATACCGGCCAGCATCTGGTTGGAGATGCCGAACAACGGCCACAAGGTCTGGATGCCGCCGAACGGATCGACCACACCGGTGTAGAGCAGGTAGCCCCACAGCGCCACGCAGCCGGCGGTACCGATGATGTTGGCGGTCCACGACTCGGTCTTCTTCAGCGCCGGGACGAAGTTGCCCAGCAGGTCCTGCAGCATGAAGCGTCCGGCACGGGTGCCAGCGTCCACCGCGGTCAGGATGAACAATGCTTCGAACAGGATCGCGAAGTGGTACCAGAACGCCATCATTGCGTCGCTGCCACTGGGGATCGCTTCGTGCAGGATCTGCGCGATGCCCACCGCGAGTGTCGGTGCACCACCTGCACGATGCAGGATGGTCGGCTCGCCGATCGCCGCCGCGGTCGCGGTCAGCTGCTCCGGCGTGATGGTGAAGCCCCAGGTGTTGGTGATGTAGTGCGCCGCCGACGCCGCATCGGCGCCGATCACCGCCGCCGGGCTGTTCATCGCGAAGTAGATGCCCGGATCGATGATCGAGGCCGCGACCAGCGCCATCACCGCCACGAACGATTCCATCAGCATGCCGCCGTAGCCGATGTAGCGCATGTGCGCTTCATTGGCCAGCAGCTTCGGCGTGGTGCCGGAGGAGATCAGCGCATGGAAACCAGAGACCGCACCGCAGGCGATGGTGATGAACAGGAACGGGAACATGCCGCCTTTCCACACCGGGCCGTCGCCACTGGCGGCGAACTGGGTCAGCGCCGGCATCTTCAGTTCCGGCATCACGATCAGGATGCCGACGGCCAGCGCGATGATCGTGCCGATCTTGAGGAAGGTCGACAGGTAGTCGCGCGGGGCCAGCAACAGCCACACCGGCAGCACCGATGCGACGAAGCCGTAGCCGATCAGCATCCAGGTGATCTGGGTGCCGGTGAACGTGAACGCCGGGCCCCACACCGGGTCGGCGGCGACCTTGCCGCCGTACCAGATCGCGGCCAGCAGCAGGATCAGGCCGACCACCGAGATCTCGCCAATCTTGCCGGGGCGGATATAGCGCATGTACACGCCCATCAGGATGGCGATAGGCATCGTCGCGATTACCGTGAACATGCCCCACGGGCTTTCGGCCAGCGCCTTGACCACCACCATCGCCAGCACCGCCAGAATGATGATCATGATCAGGAACGCACCGAACAACGCGATGGTGCCAGGTACCTGGCCCATCTCTTCTCTTACCAGGTCGCCCAGCGAACGGCCGTTGCGACGGCTGGACAGGAACAGCACCATGAAGTCCTGCACCGCACCAGCCAGCACCACGCCCACCACCAGCCACAGCAGTCCAGGCAGGTAGCCCATCTGCGCGGCCAGGACCGGGCCGACCAGCGGGCCGGCGCCGGCGATGGCGGCGAAGTGGTGGCCGAACAATACGTGCTTGTTGGTCGGCACGTAGTCCAGGCCATCGTTGTTGATCACCGCCGGCGTGGCCCGGGTCGGATCCAGCTGCATCACCTTGTTGGCGATGAACAGGCTGTAGAAGCGGTACGCCACCAGGTACAGCGAAACCGCGGCGACGACGATCCACAGCGCATTGATGTGTTCGCCGCGGCGCAGGGCCACGGTGCCCAGACAGAAGGCGCCGAGCAGGGCGAGGACCGCCCAGCCTATTTTGGAAAACCCTTTCATGAGGTGCTCTCTCCCGGAAAGACAGTCAAAGAGTCCCGCGTGCCCTCGACAGGGTCAATTGGCACAGGACGAATCGGCGGTAGTACTTTGGTCGTACGCTTGTTGTGCTGACGTGCAGCGAACATCAGGGATGGAACAATCGGTTGCGGCGCCGTCCATTGGCGTGTGGCCGTGCGGCGTCCATCTTCAGTGGCATCCATCGAACAGGAGTCGCCATGAGCTTTCCCGAACCGGTCCGCGTGCTGCGGACCATCCGTGGCATGCCCACCTCCGACGGTGCCGGCGTGCGCCTGACCCGCGTCATCGGTGGCCCGACGCTGCCCGACCTCGATCCGTTCCTGCTGCTCGATGAATTCGGCACCGACCGCGCCGAGGACTACATCGCCGGTTTCCCGGAACATCCGCACCGCGGATTCGAGACCGTCACCTACATGCTCGACGGGCGCATGCGGCATCGCGACAACCATGGCAACGAAGGCCTGCTGACCCCGGGCAGCGTGCAGTGGATGACCGCTGGCCGCGGCCTGGTGCACTCGGAGATGCCCGAGCAGGAAAGCGGGCAGATGCGTGGCTTCCAGCTGTGGGTGAACCTGCCGGCGAAGGAGAAGATGACCGAGCCGAAGTACCAGGAGTTCGCGCCTGAGCGGATTCCCGTGGTGCACCCGGAAGCGGGCGTGGAGGTGAAGGTGATCGCTGGCACGGTCGATGGCACCCGCGGCCCGATCGTGCAACCGGCCACCGACCCGCTCTACCTCGACATCACGTTGGCGCCCGACCGTGCCTGGACCTATGCGCTGCCGGAAGGGCACAACGCCTTTGCGTACGTGTTCGAAGGTGGCGTGACCGTGGGTGAGCAGGACGCCGCGCGCGACGTCGCTCGCCAGGAACTGGCGGTGCTGGGCGGTGGCGAGCAGTTGCACATCTCGGCCGGCAATGAAGGCGCGCGCCTGATCCTGGTGGCCGGCCGTCCGCTGCGCGAACCGGTGATGCGCCACGGGCCGTTCGTGATGAACACGCGGCAGGAACTGATGCAGGCCTTCGTCGATTTCCAGGAAGGCAAGTTCTGACGTAGTACCGGCCGCTGGCCGGCAACTGCCTCGCCTGGAGGCGGATCGGGGTGCCGGCCAGC
>NZ_JAXBQT020000039.1:3628-17926 GCF_047520755.2 Stenotrophomonas sp. FR010
GGGGGGGGGGGGGGGGGGCCCCCCCCCCCCCCCCGGCACTACCGTTGGATCGGGTCGCGCTGCGGGGATGCTGCCAAGCAGTCATCCCCGTCATCCTCAGCGCCCGGCGGCCACGGCCGACGGGGTCAGGCTCATGCCCTGCGCCAGCTGTTGCAGTGACCCCAGCTCCTGCGCGCTGTCCGGATACAGCGAAATCTGCGCGTAACGCCCCTTGTCGAGCTTGACCACGCTGATGCGCCGTTCGGCATACCCCGGCGGTTGCTGGCCGCCCAGGTCGGGCTGGTACCAGTACAGCGATTCACCGCCGAAGCTGCCTTTTTCCTGCCGCAGTGAGCGGTTCAGCGGAATGGACGGATCACGCGCGCTGAGCATCAGGCTCAGCACTTCGCGGCCATCAGGGGTGCTGGCGCGGCAGACCAGGAAATCGGCCTGCACCTGCTGCTGCCACTGCAGACCGCTGCTGGCCGGCAGCGAAGGACATTCGGACGGCGCCTGCGCGGCGGCCTGGGCCGCAGCGAAAAGCAGGCTCGACAACATGACAGGCACGAACTTCATGCATCCCCCAAGGTGATGAATTGGTTGGCTTCGCCAGCGGAGCCGGCGACCATGGCATCCCATCCCCGGACGCCACCCCATCCGGCATGTGCACGGACGGTCAACTCAACCTTAACGGAACGTGAGCGATCGCACAATTCGCGGTTGCAAGCGCAACCATTGCGGCCGACCGTCGGCCGCAATGGTTGCTGCGGGGATCAGCGGTCGTTGCCGATCCACTTGTAGATCAGGCCGCCAATCGCGCCGCCCAGCAACGGGGCGACCCAGAATAGCCACAACTGGCTGACCGCACCGCTGCCGGCGAAGAAGGCCACGGCCGTGGAGCGGGCCGGGTTCACCGACGTGTTGGTGACCGGGATGCTGATCAGGTGGATCAGGGTCAGCGACAGGCCGATCGCCAGCGGGGCGAACCCGGCCGGTGCCTTGCCGTGGGTGGTACCCATGATCACGATCAGGAACACCGCCGTCAGTACCACTTCGCACAGGAAGGCCGCAGCCACGCTGTAACCACCGGGCGACAGCGCGCCATAGCCATTGCTGGCGAACGCTCCGGCCTGGCTGCCGTCGATGGCGAAGCCACTGGCGCCGGAGGCGATCTGCAGCAGGATGAAGCCGGCCAGCAGGCCGCCCGCAACCTGGGCGATGATGTACGGCACCAGGTCCTTGGTCGGGAAGCGACCACCCGCCCACAGGCCGACGCTGACCGCCGGATTGAAGTGCGCACCGGAGATATGGCCGAACGCATAGGCGCCGGTCACCACGGTCAGGCCGAAGGCGAGCGCCACGCCGAGGAAGCCAATACCCAGCGGATTGCCGTCACCACCGAACTTGGCGGCCAGCACCGCACTGCCGCAGCCACCCAGAACCAGCCAGAACGTGCCGAGGAATTCGGCGGACAAGCGTTTACCCATGCTCATGTGTTGCACTCCTTTGACGGTCGAAAGTGTGATTTATGTCACATTTCAATGATCAGCGGGTGACTGTAGCGTCAACGCCGGGTGCAGGAATACACCCTCGGCTGTGTGCAACACGCGATGCTCAGTACTGCGGCAGCGGGATGAACTCCTTGTCGTCGCCGGGGATGGTGCCGAAGCGACCGGCTTCCCAATCGTGCTTGGCCTGCTCGATACGCTCCTTCGAGCTGGACACGAAGTTCCACCACAGGTGGCGCGGGCCATCCAGCGGCTCGCCACCGAACAGCATCGCCTTTACCGGTGTCTTTGCGCGCAGGCGGCCGCGTGCGCCGGCTTCGGGGATGACCAGGTGCTGTGCGGGGATGTCCACGCCATCCAACTGCGCGTCGCCCTCAAGGATGTACAACGCGCGCTCGCGGTGGCCGTCGTCGATGTCGATTTCCGCGTCCGGGTCCAGATCGATCGCCACATTGAGCGTATCGGCGAACACTTTCACCGGCGATTCCTCGCCATAGGCGCGGCCAGCGATCACCCGCAGCCAGGCGCCGTCGCGGCGCTGCTCGGGCAGGGTGGCCGCGGCATGGTGATAGAACGCCGGCTCGATTTCCTCGTGCGATTTCGGCAGCGCGACCCAGGTCTGCATGCCGTGGATCGGGTTGTCATGGTCGCGGTCCGATTGTGGCGTGCGTTCGGAATGGGCGATGCCACGGCCGGCGGTCATCCAGTTGACGTCACCGGGACGGATCACCTGGTCCGATCCAAGGGTGTCGCGGTGGCCGATCGCGCCCGACCACAGGTAGGTGACCGTGGCCAGGCCGATATGCGGATGCGGGCGCACGTCGATGGCGGTGCCGGGGTGCATCAGTGCCGGGCCCATCTGGTCGACGAACACGAACGAACCGATGCTGCGCGCCTGCAGGGTGGGGACGGCGCGGCGGACTTCGAGGCCGCCGATGTCGTGCACGCGCGGGGCGATGATGGTGGTCATGCGGGCGTTCTCGCTGGCAGGGATCAGGTGGTCAGCATCGCATGCGGCTGTGACGGGGACATGCCTCGTATGGGTAACAGGGTGTTCCAGCCAACGGCGCAGCCCCTCGTGGCTGGTTGCTTGGTCGCTGAAGGCAGAAGCAAAAGCAGAAACCGCGCTTGGCCGGGCGGGTGGGTGGCGCAGGACACGCCGTAAACCCGTCCATGGGGGCTCGATGGCGCCATCCATGGCGCCAACGGTCCTGCGCAACCCACCCGCCCGACCTCTGACAGTTTCCGTGTGCGTCCAGCCACGGAGAAGAAAATAGAAAATCAAAATCAAACGCCGGTCGCTTCGCTCTTGGTGTCGACCAAGGTCGACACCCGCCAGTTCGTAATGATCCGTGCTGAACAAGGTCGACACCTACAGCCATCGCAGTTCACCCACCGTCACCGGGAAACTGTCAGGGGTGGGGCGGTGTCGGGTTGCGGGGTGTCTGATCAGTCCGCGGCATGGATGCCGCGGCCAAGCCCCCAAGGACGGGTTTACGGCGTCCCCGCAACCCGACACCGCCCCGCCCAACAAACAGAAAAGCCAGAGCCGGCTGTTGCTCTGGCTCTGGCTCTGGCTCCGGGTTTGGCTTTTGCTTCGGCGGTTGCCTCTGCGGGTGCCGGGCCGCAGGCCCGGCAGATCAACTCAAACCACCGGTTCGCGCAGGGCGGGGTTGTCCCAGCCCGGGCGCGGGGCGAAACGGTCGCCGTGGCGCTGCTGCAGCGCCTTCAACCGCTCGACGATCGCATCGGCACCGACCGCACGGATGTGCTGGATCGGACCGCCGCGGAACGGGGCGAAACCGGTGCCGAAGATCACGCCGGCATCCAGCAGGTCCGCATCGGCCACCACGCCTTCGTGCAGGCACGCCACTGCCTCGTTCAACAGCGGCAGGATCAGGCGGTCTTCCAGGTCGGCCGGGGCCTGGTAGTCGCTGGCCACGTCCGGCTTCTTCGGCTTGCCGTTTTCCCAGGTGTAGATGCCCTGGCCATCCTTCTTGCCACGCTTGTCCGGTTCCACCGTCTGCAGCGCGGCCGGAATCTGCAGGCCCAGGAACGGTGCCAGTTCGCGGCCGACACCGGCGGCCACGTCCAGGCCGACGGTATCGATCAGTTCGATCGGGCCCATCGGCATGCCGAACTTCACTGCGGCCTTGTCGATCACCGGGCCCGGGACGCCTTCGGCGTAGGCGGTGGCGGCTTCCAGCATGTACGGGAACAGCACGCGGTTGACCAGGAAGCCCGGACTGCCGGCCACCGGCACCGGGAACTTGCCCAGCGCCTTGCAGAACGCGGCCAGGCGGCGCTCGGTCTCCGGCGCCATGCCATCGTGGTGGATGATTTCCACCAGCGGCATCTGTGCTACCGGGTTGAAGTAGTGCAGGCCGGCGAACTGCGCCGGGCGCTGGATGTGATCGCGCAGTTCCACCAGTGGAATCGACGAGGTATTGGTGGTCAGCAGGGCGTCCTGCTTCATCTTCGGTTCCAGCGTCTGGTACAGCGCACGCTTGGCTTCCGGGTTCTCGATGATCGCCTCGATCACCAGATCCGCTTCGGCAACCCCATTGCCTTCCAGGTCGGCACGCAGGCGTGCGGCCACGGCGGGGCGCTTGCTTTCGTCGCGCACCTTCTTGGCAAACAGCGCCTGCGCGCGTTCCATGGCCGGGTCGATGAAGCGCTGCTCGCGGTCCTGCAGGGTCACCTCGAAGCCCTTGTAAGCGGCCCACGCGGCGATGTCGCCGCCCATCACGCCGGCGCCGACCACGTGCACGTGACGGATGCCGGAATCACCACTGCCCAGGCCCTTCAGTCGCTCGGTGAGGAAGAAGATACGGATCAGGTTGCGCGCGGTCGGTGTACTGGCCAGCCTCACCACGGCGCGCCGCTCGGCGTCCAGGCGGGCCTGGATCGGCTTGCCGCCACTGCGTTGCCAGGTGCTGATCAGCGCGTACGGCGCCGGGTAATGGTCCTTCTTCGCCTTGCGTGCGACCTGCTTGACCATCTGCGGCGCCAGCAGCCTGCGTGCCAGCCAGGTGTTGGTGGCCCATGCCGTCGCGCGCTGCTTGAACGGGCGGGTGGTACCGGACAGCGCCAGCGCGACGGCGGTGTCGAGCACCACCGCTGGCGCCACCACCTTGTCGACCAGGCCGATGCCACGCGCGGCCGAGGCCGACAGGGTGCGGCCGGTCAGCATCATGTCCATCGCCGCCGGCGCGCCCACCAACTGCGGCAGGCGGGCGCTGCCGCCCCAGCCCGGGAAGATGCCCAGCTGGGTTTCCGGCAGGCCGATGCGGGTGCTGCTGTCATTGGACGCCACGCGGTAGCGGCAGGCCAGCGCCAGTTCGGTGCCGCCGCCCAGGCAGTGGCCGTGGATCGCCGCAACGGTGGGGCAGGGCAGCTCGGCCAGCTTCTGATAGGTCGCCTGGCCACGACGGATCGCGTCGTTGACAGTGCCGCGACGGTCGAATTCCTGGAACTCCTTCAGGTCGGCACCGGCAATGAAGCCGGCCTTCTTCAGCGACTGGACCACCACGCCCTTGGGCGGGTCCAGCGCGATGCGCTCAAGCAGGTCGCCCAGCTCCAGCAGCACGTCCTGCGACATCGCGTTGACGCTGCTGTCCTGACGATCCAGGGAGAGAACCACCACGCCGTCGTCGCGGATCTCGGGGTGCCAGTGGCTGAAGCGGAGACCATCGAAGCCTGAGAGCATGGACGTTCCATCCGGTTGTGTATGGAGAAGCGGCTATGATCCAGAGGTTGTTTCCCTCGCGTCAAATCCCAATAGCAGGGGAGTGGCGCCCCCGGATCCATGGCCGTGGACCGGGACGCTAACGGAACGGTGGTTAAAAGCTGGTGCGGCGCCAGGTGATCGGCGACTGAACTTTTCCCGGGATTGGCAGTCTCATTGCCCGACGTCGGTTGGGCTGACAGGAGTGCGGCCCCTCATGGCCGAGGTTGATACACCACAGGAGCTGGATCTGGAACTGGTCCGGCGCGTGCAGCACGGCGAGAGTGCCGCCTTCGATGTCCTGGTGCGCAAGTACCAGCATCGGGTGGTGGCCCTGGTCGGTCGCTACATCGCCGACTGGAGCGAATGTCAGGACGTCGCCCAGGACACTTTCATCCGTGCCTACCGCGCGATCGGGAGTTTCCGTGGCGATGCCCAGTTCTCAACCTGGTTGCATCGAATCGCCGTGAATACCGCCAAAAACTACCTGGCTTCACACAATCGACGGCCGCCGACCGATGACATCGACATCGGCGATGCCGAACAGTTCGACAGTGGTACGCGCCTGCGTGACACCGACACGCCCGAACGCGAGTTGATGCGCCAGGAGCTGGAACAGACGGTGATGAAGGCCGTCAACGCGCTGCCGGAAGAACTCCGGTCAGCGATCACCCTGCGCGAGGTGGAAGGCCTGAGCTACGAGGATATCGCGCAGAAGATGGGGTGCCCGATCGGCACGGTGCGTTCACGGATCTTCCGGGCGCGCGAGGCGATCGACACCGAACTCCGGCCGCTGCTGGACATCGGCAGCGCCACCCGTGAGAAGAGCCGCGTATGACCAGTAACCCGTTCAACGAATCGCAGAACCATCAATCGCCCGCCGGGCAGCGCCTGGACCAGCGCCATCGCGAGCAGCTGTCGGCCCTGGTCGATGGCGAGCTGGGCGCCGATGAAGCGCGCTTCCTGCTGCGCCGGATGGAGCACGACCCCGAGCTGGCCGGCTGCCAGGAACGCTGGCAGCTGCTGGGCGACGTGATGCGCGGACAGGCGTCGGCGCTGGCGCCGGCCGGCTTCAGTGCCGCCGTGGCTGCCGCCATCGCGGCCGAGCCGGCGCCACAGGCCGAGCCGCGTCGCCAGGTACGTCGCAGTGGCTGGCGGGCCTGGGGCGGCGGCGCCGCCCTGGCCGCGTCGGTGGCCGCCGTCGCGCTGTTCATCGGCGGCGAGAAACTGAAGGAGGCCACGCCGGGTGAACCGCTGGCGCCGCAGGTGATCGCCAGCCAGGCGGAACTGCCGCCGGCGCCAACCGCGCCGGCCCCGGTGACCGAAGCATCGGTGGATACCGCCGCGATGGCCGTGGCGGCGGCGCCGGCTGTGGCGATGGCTGCCACCAGCCGTCGCCAGGACGCCCGCCGCGCCAGTGCAACCCGCAGCCAGCAGGCCGCGCGTGCCGCCCAGCGCGATGACGCTCCGCAGCGCGCCATCGCCGCCGTGCAGGCACCGCTGGCTCCGACCGTACCGGCCAACGCCAACCACAACCTGCCGTTTGGTGAGGTCGGTGGGCTGCAGGCCCGGCCATGGCCGCGCTCCAGCCTGGCGCCCGCCGCCGGTGGTGCGCTCAATGCCAGCTTCCCGGCCCATGCCGGTGGTGCCGCGTTCTACCCGTTCGAGCCGCGCCTGCAGGACGACCTGCCGGTGCCGCCGCGCCCGCGCGACTGAGCCGGGCGCCTTCACGCCCCGCCGTCGGCGGGGCCCGTATTCCTCTTTCCACCCGATCCGGAGGTTGCCGTCCGATGACTCCCCGACTCCGCACGCAGGCCATTGGCCTGCTGGCCCTGACCCTTCCCCTGGTGGCCTGCGCACAGGCGCCGGCGCCTGCCGCGCAGACCCAGCCTGCGCCGGCCGCGGCGCCGCGGGCACCTGCACAACCGCTGGTCAGTGGCTTGCCTGACTTCACCAACCTGGTCGAACAGGTCGGCCCGGGCGTGGTCAACGTCGACACCACCATCGTCCGCAACAACCGCCAGGCCTCGCGCGGCCCGATGGGCGACGATGACATGCCGGAGTTCTTCCGCCGCTTCTTCGGCCCTGACTTCCCGATGCCGGGGCAGGGGCCGGGTGGGCAGGATGGCGGTCCCAGCATCAAGGGGCGTGGCATGGGATCGGGCTTCATCATCTCGCCCGATGGCTATGTACTGACCAACTACCACGTGGTGGCCGACGCCAGCGAGGTGAAGGTCAAGCTGGGCGACAGCCGCGAGTTCACCGCCAAGGTGGTGGGCAGCGACCAGCAGTACGACGTGGCCCTGCTCAAGATCGATGGCAAGAACCTGCCCACCGTGCGCGTGGGCGATTCCAACACCCTGAAGCCCGGTCAATGGGTTGTCGCGATCGGCTCGCCGTTCGGCCTCGACCATTCCGTTACCGCCGGCGTGGTCAGCGCCGTTGGTCGCAGTACGGGGGGGCCGGACCAGCGCTACGTGCCATTCATCCAGACCGACGTGGCGATCAACCAGGGCAATTCCGGTGGGCCGCTGCTGAACACCCGCGGCGAAGTGGTCGGCATCAACTCGCAGATCTTCTCGGCCTCCGGCGGCTACATGGGCATCAGCTTCGCGATCCCGATCGACCTGGCGATGAGCGCGGTCGAGCAGATCAAGAAGAGCGGCAAGGTCACCCGCGGCCAGCTCGGCGCGGTGGTCGAACCGATCGATTCGCTGAAGGCGCAGGGACTGGGCCTGCCGGACAGCCGCGGCGCGCTGGTCAACCAGATCGTGGCCGGCAGTGCGGCCGCCAAGGCCGGCGTGCAGGTGGGCGATGTCATCCGCTCGGTCAACGGCAGCGCGGTCAACAGCTGGTCCGACCTGCCGCCGCTGATCGGTGCGATGGCGCCGGGCAGCAAGGTGAACCTGGTGGTTTACCGCGACGGCAAGCCGCATGAGCTCAGTGCCACGCTGACCGCACTGAGCGAGGACGGGCAGGCCAATGCCCGCGGGCCGTCGGCTGGCGGTGGCGAGGCGGCTCCGCAGACCGGTGCCAACGCCCTGCTGGGGCTGGACGTCAGCGACCTGAACGCGGCCCAGCGCAAGCAGTTGGGGCTCAACGGCAATGAAGGCGTGCGCATCACCGGGGTCAAGGGCCAGGCGGCACGCGATGCCGGCCTGTCGCCGGGCATGGTGATCCTGCAGGTCGGCCGCACTGCGGTCGGCAGCGTGGATGCCCTGAACCGGGCATTGTCCAGCTTCAAGAAGGACGACGTGGTGATGCTGCTGGTCCGCACGGCCAACGGCAACAGCGCCTTCGTGGCGGTGAAGGCCGGCCAGTAAGGCTCCTGCCGGGGCCGCTTCGGCGGCGCCGACGCGGCCCCCGAAGCCCCGCCCCGGCGGGGCTTCGGCCGTTCTGGCCCCGGCCCGATGAGGCAGTTTTCGCGGCCGGGCGCCGGGCATGCGATAATCGACCGTTACCCTGACGACGCCGCGCGCCGCCGCCACCTATGTCTTCTGATTCGATGCGGAACATCCGCAACTTCTCCATCATCGCCCATGTCGACCACGGCAAGTCCACGCTGGCCGACCGCATCATCCAGCTCTGTGGTGGCCTGCAGGCCCGCGAGATGGAAGCGCAGGTGCTCGACTCCAATCCCATCGAGCGCGAGCGTGGCATCACGATCAAGGCGCAATCGGTGTCACTGCCGTACCTGGCCAAGGACGGGCAGACCTATCACCTGAACTTCATCGACACCCCCGGCCACGTCGACTTCTCCTATGAAGTCAGCCGCTCGCTGGCCGCCTGCGAAGGCGCGCTGCTGGTGGTCGACGCGGCGCAGGGCGTGGAAGCGCAGTCGGTGGCCAACTGCTATACCGCAGTGGAGCAGGGCCTGGAAGTGGTGCCGGTGATCAACAAGATCGACCTGCCCACCGCCGACATCGAGCACGCCAAGGCCGAGATCGAGGCCGTGATCGGCATCGACGCCTCCGACGCCGTGCCGGTCAGTGCCAAGACCGGCCTCAACGTGCAGGACGTGCTGGAGGCGATCGTCCATCGCATCCCGCCGCCGGTGCCGCGCGACACCGACAAGCTGCAGGCGCTGATCATCGACTCGTGGTTCGACAACTACCTGGGCGTGGTCTCGCTGGTGCGCGTGATGCAGGGCGAGATCAAGGCCGGTGACAAGCTGCAGGTGATGTCGACCGGCCGCAACCACCAGGTCGACAACGTCGGCGTGTTCACTCCCAAGCGCAAGGTGCTGCCGGCGCTGCGTGCCGGTGAAGTGGGCTGGGTCACCGCCAGCATCAAGGACGTGCATGGTGCGCCGGTCGGCGACACGCTCACCCTGGCCGGCGATCCGGCGCCGAAGCCGCTGCCGGGCTTCCAGGAAATGCAGCCGCGCGTGTTCGCCGGCCTGTTCCCGGTCGATGCCGAGGACTACCCGGACCTGCGCGAAGCGCTGGACAAGCTGCGCCTGAACGATGCCGCGCTGCGTTTCGAGCCGGAAAGCTCCGAAGCGATGGGCTTCGGCTTCCGCTGTGGCTTCCTGGGCATGCTGCACATGGAGATCGTGCAGGAGCGCCTGGAACGCGAATACAACCTGGACCTGATCAGCACCGCGCCGACGGTGGTGTATGAGGTCCTGAAGACCGACGGCTCGGTCATCAACATGGACAACCCGGCCAAGCTGCCGCCGGTGAACCAGGTCGAGGAGATCCGCGAGCCGATCATCCGCGCCAATGTGCTCACTCCCGAGGAATACATCGGCAACATCATCAAGCTGTGCGAAGAAAAGCGCGGCAGCCAGATCGGCATCAACTACCTGGGCAGCCAGGTGCAGATCAGCTACGAGCTGCCGATGGCCGAGGTGGTGCTGGACTTCTTCGACAAGCTCAAGTCGGTCAGCCGTGGCTATGCCTCGCTGGACTACCACTTCGTGCGCTTCGACGCCGGCCCGTTCGTGCGCGTCGACGTGCTGATCAACGGTGACAAGGTCGACGCACTGTCGCTGATCGTGCACCGCAGCCACGCCGACCGCCGTGGCCGCGAGCTGTGCGAGAAGATGAAGGACCTGATCCCCCGGCAGATGTTCGACGTGGCCATCCAGGCCGCCGTCGGCTCGCAGATCATCGCCCGCACCACGGTCAAGGCGATGCGCAAGAACGTGCTGGCCAAGTGCTATGGTGGCGACGTCTCGCGCAAGAAGAAGCTTCTGGAAAAGCAGAAGGAAGGCAAGAAGCGCATGAAGCAGGTCGGCCGCGTGGAGATCCCGCAGGAAGCGTTCCTGGCCGTGCTGCAGATGGACAACAAGTAAGCCCGCACCGGCCTCGCGGGGCCGGTCGTCTGGTGACGTTGCAAAGGACCCTGAATGAAACTGTTTGAGATCCTCCTGGTCGTGCTGACCCTGGCCTCGGGCCTGATCCTGCTCGCCGACAAGCTGTACCTCGCCAAGCGCCGCGCCCAGCGCGCGGGCCTGCTCGACACCGAGCCGGTGCTGGTGGACTACTCGCGTGCATTCTTCCCGGTGCTGGCGATCGTGCTGATCGTGCGCAGTTTCATCGCCGAGCCGTACAAGATCCCGTCCAGCTCGATGATGCCGAACCTGCTGATCGGCGATTTCATCCTGGTCAACAAATTTTCCTACGGCCTGCGCCTGCCGATCAGCAACACCAAGATCGTCCCCTTCGGCGAGCCGTCGCGCGGCGACGTGGTGGTGTTCCACTTCCCCGGCCACAGCGACAACGACCCGGCCAAGGGCGAGAACTTCATCAAGCGCGTGATCGGCGTGCCGGGTGACACCGTGGTCTTCGAAGGCGACGGCGTGATCCTCAATGGCGAACCGCTGAAGTACGACAACAAGGGCATCTATGCCGGCCACAAGGGCCAGGGCGAGGGCGCCAACCTGCTGGTCGAGCACCTGCCGGGCCGTACCCATACCGTGCTGGAGACCGACTATCCGCGTGGCCAGGGCCAGTGGACCGTACCGGCCGGCAAGTACCTGGTGATGGGCGACAATCGTGACAACAGCGACGATGGCCGCTTCTGGGGCCTGCTGCCGGAAGAAAACCTGCGCGGCAAGGCCTTCCTGATCTGGCTGAACTGCCAGGGCTGGTTCTGCAAGGATGGCTTCGAGCCGTCGCGGATCGGCTCGAGCATCAACTGAGTACCTTCACATCCAACGCGTATCTGGGGAGAACGCAATGAAGACGATGAACACGCAGCGTGGCATGACCCTGACCTCGTTCCTGGCGGTCCTGATCGTGGTGGGTTTCTTCCTTTACATCGGCATGAAGCTGTTCCCGATGTACCAGGAGTATTACGCGGTGCGCTCGGCGATGAAGAGCCTGGCCAAGGAGCCGGGCGTGGGCAGCATGGAGCCGGCCCGGATCCAGGATCTGTTCTTCAAGCGCCTGTACATCAATTACTCGGAAAACGTGAAGCCGGCCAACGTGAAGTTCGACCGTCGCGACAATGGCTGGACCCTCAAGGTCAACTACGAAGTGCGCCGTCCGCTGGTCGGCAACCTGGACGTGGTTGGCAAATTCGATTCATCCCAGGACCTGACTCGAAGCGGTGCCGAATAAACCTTTCCAACGTGGTGACCTGATCGGTCATCCCTTCCGCGACCCGGCGCTGCTCAAGCAGGCGCTGACGCATCGTAGCGCCGGTGCGCCACACAACGAGCGCCTGGAATTCCTGGGCGACAGCATCGTCAACATGATGGCGGCCGAGGCGTTGTACCGACGCTGGCCCAAGGCTGACGAGGGCGCGATGACCCGTGCCCGCGCCGAACTGGTGCGTGAGGGCGCGCTGGCGGTGATTGGACGTAGCCTGGAACTGGGCGAGCGGCTGATCCTGGGCCCGGGCGAAATGAAGTCCGGTGGCCACCGTCGTGATTCGATCCTGGCCGACGCGGTGGAAGCCGTGGTGGCTGCGATCTACCTGGATGCCGGTTTCGAGGCCTGCCGGGCGGTGGTACTGCCTTGGTTCAGCGCTTCGATCGAGGCACTGCCGGCCTCCGGCCGACCCGAGAAGGACCCCAAGACCCGCCTGCAGGAATGGCTGCAGGCCCGACAGAAGGCGTTGCCGCAGTATGAACTGGTGTCAGAATCCGGTGACGACCACGCCAAGCACTTCCGGGTACGCTGCAACGTAGCCGACCCGGCCGCCAGCACCGAGGGCGAAGGCGCCTCGCGGCGGCTTGCCGAACAACAGGCGGCTGCGGCCGTCCTAGAACAACTGGATTCCAAGTGAGCGAACAAACTCCCCATCATTGCGGCAGCGTGGCCGTCATCGGCCGCCCGAACGTGGGCAAGTCGACCCTGACCAATGCCCTGGTTGGCGCCAAGGTCAGCATCGTCTCCAACCGTCCGCAGACCACGCGTCATCGCCTGCTGGGCATCGCCACCTATCCGGAGGGCCAGCTGGTGCTGGTTGACACCCCCGGACTGCACAAGGTGCAGAAGCGGGCGATGAACCGGGTGATGAATCGCGCCGCGCGTGGCTCGCTGGAAGGCGTCGATGCCGGCCTGCTGGTGATCGAAGCCGGTCGCTGGGATGAAGAGGACAGCCTGGCGTTCAACGTGCTGCGCGACGCCGGCATCCCGGTGGTGCTGGTGGTCAACAAGATCGATCGCCTGAAGGAAAAGGGCGCGTTGCTGCCGTTCCTGCAGCAGGTGACCGAGGGTCGCGACTTCGCCGCCGTGCATCCGATCTCCGCGCAGAAGCGCAACGGCCTGGAAGCGCTGGTGCGCGACGTGCTGAAGCTGCTGCCGGAAGCCCCGCCGATGTTCGGCGAGGATGAGATCACCGACCGCAGCCAGCGTTTCCTGGCCGGTGAACTGGTGCGCGAGCAGCTGATGCGCCAGCTCGGCGAGGAACTACCGTATGCCACCACTGTCGAGATCGAACGCTTCACCGAGGACGGCAACCTGCTGCGCATCGGTGCGGTGATCTGGGTCGAGCGTGAAGGCCAGAAGGCCATCGTGATCGGCAAGGGCGGCGCCCGCCTGAAGGAGATCGGCGCCAAGTCCCGCCTGCAGATGGAGCGTCTGTTCGGGGCCAAGGTGTTCCTGGAAACCTGGGTGCGCGTGCGTGAAGGCTGGTCCGACGACGAGGCCGCGCTGAAGGCCTTCGGTTACGAGTAAGGCGTTGTAGTCGCTTCGATGATGATCGAGGACGACACCGGCTTCGTGCTGCACGCACGGGCCTACCGCGAGACCAGCCTGCTGGTCGAAGTGTTGAGCGCACAGCATGGCCGTATCGGCCTGCTTGCGCGTGGCGTGTCCACTGCCAAGGGCCAGGTGCTGCGCGCCGCCCTGCAGCCGTTGCAGTGGATCCGCTTCAGTGCCCAGCAGCGGGGTGAGTTGGCCCAGCTGCGTGGCGCCGAGGCGCTGGATGCCGCGCCACGCCTGGTCGGGCAGGCGATGCTGGCCGGCTTCTACCTGAGCGAACTGACCCTGCGCCTGGCCCCGCGCCAGGACCCGCTGCCGGAGCTGTACCTCGCCTACGGCGAGGCGCGTGCGCGGCTGGCGGTGGGCGCTGGCCTGGCCTGGACCCTGCGCCGTTTCGAACGCGAGCTGCTGTCTGCGCTGGGCCTGGGTTTCGAGCTGGACAGCGCCAGCGATGGCCAGCCGATCGACCCGGCGGCGCGGTACGAACTGGACCCGCAGGAGGGTGCGCAGCGCCTGTTGAGCGAGCGCGGCGGGGAGCGCCGGGCAGCCGCCACCGGGTCGGCGCTGTTGGCGCTGGCGGCTGACGAAGAGCCGGATGCCGCCGATCTGGCCAGCCTGCGCCTGCCGATGCGGCGGGTGCTGGCCCATCACCTGGGGCCGCGCGGGCTGAAGTCCTGGGAAATGCTCGAGCAGCTCGCGTCCAGGCGTTGAGGGGTGTTCGGCAGGGCTTGCAGCCCTGCACCTGCCGAGGCCAAAGCAACAGCAACAGCAACAGCAACAGCAACAGCAACAGCGTGCATTCCGTGGGATGGCGGGGTGGGTCCGGTTGAGGGGGGCGCTGCAAGTACCCCTCCGGGGCCCGGCCCAGCCGCTGGCGGCTGTGCGTTCGGGCGCTTGCGAAGCAGTGCTTCGCAAGCAAAGCGCC
>NZ_JAXBQT020000040.1:0-17432 GCF_047520755.2 Stenotrophomonas sp. FR010
ACTCATCCGTGTACTGCTTGCTGTTGCCCATAAACACCTCGGTCATTGCCATGAATTATGGCGTCCGGATGTCTACGAAAGGCTGGTCGGTCCAGGTCGAGACGGCGGAGCAACGCGACCTGTTGATCTCGCTGGGCTGCGAATCTTTCCAGGGCTACTTCTTCGCGCCACCGATGCCGCTGCCCATGCTGTCCGCCTGGCTGGAGGAACGCCGCGGCTTGTCCGTATCGCACTGCACCGGCGAGATTGAGGGGTCGCTGAGGTCGGGCGCTGTCACCTCGGGCGGGAGCGATACAAGCCGCCGCCGCCTGCGTTGACCTGCCGTTGACAGCAAAGGGACAGACTGCGCAGGAGCAAAGGGCGCCTGGGGACATCATGGACACGGGTGAGGGAAGCGATGCCATTCTTCACTGATTCGGACGAGGTTGCGGTTGAGGGCCTGGGGGCTGCCCGCCGGATTGGGTGGATGCGCTTCGTGGGCGCCTCGCTTGCTGCGCTGCCCATTGCATCGGTGGGTCTGGAGCGCGGCATGGGCAGGTCGGCATGCGTGTTTCTTCTGGTCAATGCGCTGGTCTGGCCGGCCATTGCACAGCTGCTGACACGGCACGCCGCCCGGCCCGCTGTCGTGCAATTCCGTTGCATGGTTGTCGACTCGCTGCTGGGCGGGGCATGGATCGCCTTCATGGCTGTCAGCGCTGTGCCCAGCGCGCTCTTCGCTGCGCTGCTGGTGGCAGACAAGATCGCGGCCGGCGGTACACGGCTGGCGCTGAAGGCCACGGCTGCGCTTCTGCTCGGTTTCCTTGCTGCATGGCTTGCTATGGGCACGCCCTGGCAGCCGGCCACTTCTTCCCGAACATTCCTGCTCAGCCTTCCGTTCCTGTTTGTCTACGGGATCGGATTGAGTGCACTGAGTTGGCGTCTTGCGCGCCGGGTCAGGTCACAGAATCGGCAGTTGCAGCGACTCAGCCGAATGGATCCACTGGTGGAACTGGCCAATCGCGGCTATCTCATGCACCGCGCTCAGCAGATGATCGAAGCGGGGCGCGCTCTGGGCCGCAGGGATTGCCTGCTGATGCTGGACGTGGATGATTTCAAGCGCATCAACGATACCTTGGGCCATCGCACTGGCGATGAAGCACTGCGTCGTATAGCCGCGGTCCTGCGCAGCGTGTCACGCCCTGGCGACACACCGGGACGCCTGGGCGGAGATGAGTTCGCGCTTCTGCTCGCCGGGCAGACGCCGGCTGAGGCCATGCTGCTGGCAGAGAAGATCAGGAGCCTGCTCCACGCTGATACGGGCAGTGATGCCACAATGCTGGACCTGAGCGTGAGCATCGGCATTGCCGCCGCGCCCACGACGACCAGTGCTGAAGAGTGGCTCGCAAGAGCGGACCAGGCACTGTATGAAGCCAAGCGACACGGCAAAAACACGGCGAGCTGCGGTACGGATTGCTGAGCAAACCTGACGCATCGTGGTCGACGTCAATCGCTGACATCTTGATGGTTGCCGGCATCTGACGGAAAGATCGCCTCGTTCGCTGGGAACACTTTCCACTCCTGATGACACGGGACTGCACTGCGTCGGCCGTCGGGCGACGCGTTCTTCACAACATGCAACGTTACACTGGCGCGCTTTCGCATGTGGAACTCGGAGGCAGATAGCCCGATCGTGAGAGTAATTTCCTCTATTGCCATTGCCTTGCTCGCCAGCGTTTCCTTACCCACAGAGGCATCCGAACCTGATCGGAACGGCGATTCCTACTTCAAGCCTGGTGGTGCGGTAAGGTTCAATTACGGCTGGCTCGACTACGGGCCGACCAGCCGCCTTCAGCTTGAACTGATGCGTGCGGACCTTGACGCTGGAACCGGACCGTTTTCCTTCTCTGCCCAATACCGCTGGTACGATGGCTTCGACGCCGTGCATCACGCCTACGCTGGCTGGCAGTTCTCCGATGCTACCCAGCTCAAGGCAGGTATCCAGCAAGTCCCGTTCGGGCTGCTCCCCACCGTTTCGCAGAGTTTCTGGTTCGGCTCCGGCTACTACCTGGGCATCGAGGATGATTACGATCCGGGCCTTGTGGTGATTCACCGCAGCGGCAGCACAACTTGGCATCTTGGCTGGTTCTCCGGAGACGAATACGGGTCCGGGGCTCGCTACGATCGCTACTCCTTTGATGTCGCGCAGACCGAGGCGTTGCCGTATCGCGAGCGGCAACGACTGCATGCACGCGTGGAGAGCGCGCGCGACTGGGGCGGCGGCGAACTGTTGCTGGGCGCATCAGCGTTTGCTGGCAAGGTGCAGAACACTCAGACACGGCGTCAATACGGTCATCAGGGCGCGGCCCTCCACGCACAGTGGCAGCGCGATGGTTGGACCGCGCAGTTGCAGTGGGCGCGGTACCGGTATGACGTGCCCGGAGATCGCATCGCAATGTCGGCGTTCCAATCCCCCTTCCAGGTTGCAGCGCAGGCGGATGTGCCAAGCGCCAACATCGCCTATTCGTTCGGCCAGAAGGGCTGGCTGGATGACATCACCTGCTATAACAACCTCAGCATGACCCGCCCGGTCGGGCACCGCGCGGGCCTTCGTGATTCGTGGCAGAACGTGACCGGTTGCAGCCTGCAGAAAGGCATCATGCTCACCTATGTCGACTGGATCGCTGGCCGCAACATGTGGTTTGCCGGTGGTGATGGTATCGGCATCGACGAGGGAGGTCCTTCCCGCTGGCATTCACGGCTGAACTTCAACATCGGCTTCTACTTCTGATCGGCCTCGCGCAAGCCGGAGGCTTCTTCACCCAACAACACGGAGGTATCCATGCAGAGCACGGCTCCGCAACATCCCCCCGTTCGCCAGCGGATTCTTCCGCAGGTGTTCATTCCCACGGCAGCCATCGTCATCGCGCTGCTGGCGCTTGCTGCCATCGCGCCCGATATAGCCACGCGGTGGTTCACCGCGGCCAAGTCATGGGCTGCCAATGATGCAGGCTGGTTCACCATCCTTGCGGTGGCCGGCTTCCTGGTCTTCGTCGTCGGCGTCGCCATCAGCAGTTACGGCCGCATCAAACTCGGCCCTGACCACAGTACGCCGGACTACAGCTACGGCTCCTGGTTCGCCATGTTGTTCGCTGCCGGCATGGGCATCGGTCTGATGTTCTTCGGCGTTGCCGAGCCCATCATGCACTACGCCACGCCGCCGGTCGGCTCGCCCGAGTCGGCCGCAGCTGCCCGCCAGGCCATGCGCATCACCTTCTTCCACTGGGGCATCCACGCATGGGCGATCTACGCAGTGGTAGCGCTGTCGCTGGCGTACTTTGCCTACCGGCACAATCTCCCGCTGCGTGTCCGATCCGCACTGTATCCGCTCATCGGCGATCGTATCCACGGCCCGTTGGGGCATGCTGTAGACACGTTCGCCGCGCTAGGTACCATCTTCGGCCTGGCCACCTCGCTGGGGCTGGGCGTCATGCAGATCAACGCCGGCCTGAACTACCTGTTCGGCCTGGAGGTCAGTACGCTCGTCCAGGTTGGCTTGATCACCGTCATCACACTGGTGGCGACCGGCTCGGTCGTGGCTGGCCTGGACAGCGGCGTACGCAGGCTGTCCGAGCTCAACATGATCCTGGCGGCGGCGCTGCTGGCCTTCGTGCTGGTCTGTGGACCCACCGTTCACCTGATGCAGGCGCTGGTGCAGAACACCGGCATGTACGTTTCCCAGCTGTTCTCGATGACCTTCAACCTTTATGCCTACGAACCCACTGGTTGGCTGGGTGGCTGGACGCTGTTCTACTGGGGCTGGTGGATTGCGTGGTCGCCCTTCGTTGGCATGTTCATCGCGCGCATCTCACGTGGACGCACCGTCCGTGAGTTCGTGGTGGGGGTGCTGCTCGTACCGCTTGGCTTCACATTCCTGTGGATGACCATCTACGGCAACACCGCGTTGCACATGGTGCGGGCGGAGGGCATACAGCAGTTGGTGCAGGCGGTCTCAACCGACAGCTCGATGGCGCTCTTCGAGTTCCTGGAGCACCTGCCGCTGACCATGCTGACCTCTTCGCTGGCGGTCATCCTGGTTGCGCTGTTCTTCGTAACCTCAGCGGACTCCGGTGCCCTGGTAATCGACATGCTCACCTCGAAGGGTGAGCAGGAATCCCCGGTCTGGCAGCGGATCTTCTGGGCGCTGCTGGTCGGCGGCCTGGCGATTGCATTGCTGGTGGCTGGCGGGCTGGAATCGTTGCAGGCTGCCACCATTGCCAGCGCGTTGCCATTTACGATCGTCATGATCCTGATGTGCTGGGGACTGCTGAAGGCCATGCATCTGGATGCCACCAAGCGCTCGATCCTGCGCGAGGCACGTATCCTACCGGGTACCAGCGAGGATTGGCGGGCGCGCCTGCGCCTGCTGGCGCACAACCCGTTGAAGATCGAGGTGACCGGCTTCATCGAGCAGCGCGTCATTCCTGCATTGGAAGAGGTTGCCGCTGAGCTTCGCAAGCAGGATCTGCCGGTCCAGGTCTCCAAGGGAGAGGATGGTCGTGCGTGGCTACAGGTTGGCCATGGCGAGGAGATGGACTTCTTCTACTCCGTACGGCCCCAGCCCTATGAGCCGCCGACGTTCGCCCTGCAGGATCCCCGTCGGCCGGTCAGCGAGGGCACCCGTCATTACCGTGCGGAGGTCTATCTGCGGGAGGGCGGGCAGGACTACGACGTCATGGGGTGGACCAAGGTTCAGCTCATCCACGATGTGCTCGATCAATACGAACGCCACCGTCAGTTCCTGGACAAGGTGCGCTCGTAGAATCCGTACACAGATGCCGCCCGGAGGGGCGGCATCTGCCTTGGGCCGGGCATGACCCTGCCTTTGACGTGGCCTCGGCACCCGACCGTGCTATTGATGGTCGAACTGCCGAGGAAGTAGCCCATGCTCAGCCGACTGAGGCTCGCAGCCAGCAAAGTTACCAAGCGGATGTGGTTCCGTTCGACCCTGTATGGCGCCCTAGGCATCATCACGGCGTTGGCCGGCGCGTTCCTGAAGTTCCTCATTCCCGTTGGCCTTGCCGCACGGATCGGCGCAGATTCCGTCGGCAACATCCTTGGCATACTTGCCGCGTCAATGCTGACGGTCACCACCTTCTCGCTGTCCACCATGGTCTCGGCATACGGCTCCGCATCCAGCAGCGCCACCCCGCGCGCGGCCCGCCTGCTGATCGAAGACGCCCGGGCCCAAGGTGCGCTGGCCACCTTCATTGGTGCCTTCCTGTTCTCGATCGTCGGCCTCATCGCGCTCAGCACCGGCATCTACGGAGAAAGCGGCCGGCTTGTCTTGTTCGGGGCAACCATCACGGTCATCATCGTCATCACAGTGACGTTGCTCCGGGCTATCGAGCAGTTCTCACGCTTTGGCCGCGTTGGCGAAACCATCGATCTGGTGGAGCGGGCGACCAAAGCAGCAATGAAGCGCCGCGCCGAGGAGCCTCGGCTCGGCGGAGCCAGTGCGGTCCCGGTAGGGGAGGGGGCGGTACTGCTGGTTGGCGATCAGGTTGCCTACGTTGAACATGTGGACGTCGCCCGGATTGACGGCATTGCACAAGAACATGATCTGCGAGTTCATCTGCTCTGCCAGCCGGGTACGTTCGCGACCCCAGCCCGTCCCTTGATAGCCATCGAAGGGAATCCACTTCCGGACGTGCAGAGTGAAGTGATCTCAGCCATCTCCTTCAGTGACGCGCGCTCCATCGAGAATGACCCACGGTTCGGGCTGGTCGTGCTTGCGGAAATTGCCCAGCGAGCCATGTCACCTGCGGTGAACGACCCTGGCACCTGCATCGACGTCATCGGGACCTGTGTCAGGCTGCTCTGTGCATGGGCCAGCCACACCGGGGACGCTGCGACGTGTGAAGTGCTCTATCCGCGTGTGCACGTGCAGTGCCTCGATGTCCGCGACATGTTCGAGGATGCATTCACACCAATCTCCAGGGATGCCGCCGGCTCGCTGGAGGTCAACATCCGGCTGCAGAAGGCCTTCGTAGCGTTGGCAGGGTCCTCGAATGAAGCGACAAGAGTCGCATCACAGGCGCATTCCCGCATTGCGTTGGAGCGCGGCCTATTGGCCATGGATTTCGAAGCTGATCGCAAGGCGCTTCGAGCCGTCGTATCTTATTTGACTCTGGAAGATGTGGACCAACGTTCGTAGTATCTTCCTATCAATGACTTTGAAGCGCTGCGCTGTCTATCAGTGCTCGGCTGTGGTCTGGAACACATACGGTCAGCCCACCTTCCACAGCATGTATGCGGCAGTAATGAAGATCAGTACTGAAAATACCGTGTTCAGAGCTCCACGATAGCTGGCAAGCTTCGTCGAAATTGCTGCTCCTGCAGTACCGCCAGCCATCCCGGCAACGACGAACACTCCCGCGAGCTTCCAGTTGATCAGGCCTGCATGCGCGTAGTTCAGTGCGGTGGTCATGCCGAATGCGGCGACGGCGAGGAGCGAGCTTCCGACTGCGGCAATGATCGGCATTCCCGTCGCGGCCACAAGTGCGGGCACGATGAGGAAACCTCCGCCAATGCCAAAGAAGCCAGAAAGCCCACCGGCAGTGGCGCCCAGCCCAATCAGTGCGGGTGCATTGCGCCTGCCGAGCCGAGCGTCCGCGAAGCCAAGCGTGTTGCGCCTGCGAAGCATGGCGATGCCGACAATGACCATGACCACAGCAAACAGAGCCAGCAGTCTCTTGCCGTCGAACGCCTTGCCCAAGCTGGAACCCAGGTAGGCGCCCGCGATCCCCGCCAAGGCGAAGACCGAGGCACAGGGCCAGCGAACATTCCCTTTACGGGCATGCATCACCAGATTCGACACCGCATTGACCGCCACTGCCAGGGCGCTGGTGCCGATAGCCACATGCGGATCTTCCACCCCTACCACGTAGAGCATCAGTGGTACCGCAAGGATGGATCCGCCCCCACCAACCACGCCAAGGACGAAGCCGACCAGGACGCCAGACAGGCCGCCCAGCACCCACTGCAGCATAGATAGCGTTTCCATATGTCAGTCGGCGGACGCCGGACCTTGCTGCAGCCGTGTTGCGATGGAGGAAAGGTCGTAGCCTGCGTCCGAAGCAACAGACAGGACGTCAGCAAATGCCGCTCCATTGTGAACGACTTCCGACAGCGCCCACAGCATCGCAGCTCGGGCGCCGGTTCTGCAGTACGCGACAACAGGGCGTGGCAGCGCGTCGATCAACTTGGCAAAGGTATGCACCTGATCATCGGTAATGACACCAGGCACTACCGGAAGATAGGCAAACTGCATGCCCGCCTGGTCGCAGGCAGCCTGCAGCGCATGGTGACTGGGCTGCTCCGGCTGTTCGTCGTCGGGCCGGTTGCAGATCACGCTCGCAAAGGCCTGCTCCTTCAGGGCTTCAATGTCCTTTGGCAGGAGCTGACCGGACACCTTGAGGCTGGCAGAGAGTGGCTTGAGGTTCATGGTTGTCCCGTAGTTGCGGTGGGGCGATGAATGAGGCCATGCAGGAGCACGCCAGCGATCATTGCCGTGGCAAAGATGATCGCGAAGGGCTGGCCGGTTCCCAGCAAAGCGATGGCCGGGCCGGGACACACTCCGGCCAGTCCCCAACCCAGGCCGAATATCGCCGCACCGATGACCAGGCGCCGATCGATGATGCGAAGGGTGGGAATGTGCAGCGATGCGGCAAGCAGTGGTGTTCCTCGGGCGCGTATCCACAGGTAGGCTGCGCCGGAAGGAATCAGTGCGCCCAGCATGACCAGCGCCAGGGAGGGGTCCCAGGCGTCGCTCACATCCAGGAAAGCAAGCACGCGGGCTGGGTTGGCCATATCGGATACGACCAGGCCCAATCCGAAGAGTGCGCCGCACAGGAACGCGGCAAGACGGATCATTCCGGGCCTCCGGTCGCAATCTGTACCAGGGTTGCCGTGGCCATGCCCACGAGCATGAACACGCAGGTCGCCACCACCGAACGCGGCGATGCCCGGCCTAGTCCGCAGACACCGTGCCCACTGGTACAGCCAGCGCCAAGGCTAGTTCCGTAACCCACCAGCAGTCCGGCAATCACCAATACCACTGCTCCGTTTGCGGAGAGCGCCGGCAGGGGTATGGGCCTGGCCACCATTGCCAAGCCTGACGCCAGGGCAAGTCCCGCCAGGAACAGGGCAGCACTGCTGCGTCCGCCGTCACCCGGCATGCCCAGTGTCCTGGCAAGCAGACCCGAGATGCCAGCAACGCGCCCGAGAAGGAGTAGATAGGCTCCGGCCGCTGTTCCGATCATGGCACCGCCAGCGAGCGGCCAATACCAGGCCAGATGAGAGAGCGTCATAGCAGGTCCACCGGCAGCTTGAGGTAGCGCACGCCGTTCTCTTCGGATTCGGGCAGATGGCCGGCGCACATGTTGACCTGCACTGACGCCAGAATCAGCCGTGGCATCGGAAGCGTGGCATCACGAGCCTCCCGCAGTTCCACGAACATGGCTTCACTCACGCCCTCGTGCACATGCATGTTTGTTGTCCTTTCGGCACCGATGGTTGTTTCCCATGCGAAATGGTCCCGGCCGGTGGCTTTGTAGTCATGGCACAGGAATACGCGGGCGGCGTCGGGCAGGGACAGCAGGCGCTGGATCGAGCGATACAACTGGCGCGCCGAGCCACCTGGAAAGTCGCATCGGGCGGTGCCGTAGTCCGGCATGAACAGCGTGTCTCCAGGAAATACGGCGTCGCCGATCACGTACGCCAGACAAGCGGGGGTATGGCCTGGCACGTGCAGCGACATCGCCTGCAGATTACCGATGCGGAAGGAGGCACCGTCGGCGAACAGGCGATCGAACTGGCTGCCATCCCGCTTGAATGCAGTGCCGGCGTTGAAGACCTTGCCGAAGGTTTCCTGGACTGCGGTGATGTGTTCGCCAATAGCCAGCGCGCCTCCCACCTGCTCCTGCAGCCATGGAGCCGCGGACAGGTGGTCGGCATGCGCGTGGGTTTCCAGCAACCATTGCACCTGCAGGCGCTCGGCACGTACGTAGTCCACCAACGCCGATGCGGAGGACGTGGACGTGCGACCTGCGGCCATGTCGAAGTCCAGGACACTGTCGATGATGGCGCACGCTGAAGACGTTGGATCGCGTACGACGTGGCTGGCAGTGAACGTAGCAGGATCGAAGAACGTCTTCACGGAAGGCGAGGGAAACAGGCCGGCACGCGCATCGCTGACCAAGCGCACAGCCTGATCCAGGGGGGCGTCTACCGCTACGGATGGAATCATGACTGGCTCCAGGAGGCTTCGTGGCCTAGAATTACATAGTTACGTAATATGTGCAACTATTGAAACATGCTAGATTGCACGGCTTACCCATGGTGTTCGCATCACATCAGCCGCCCAAGTTGCCATTGCCTGTGACCAGCCCCCCATTCAGCCCGTCTGACCTAGCCACGATGAAGGAGCGCGTGCCCGAAGTGGCCGAGTTGCTGCGCTTCATGGCCACCCCCTCGCGCCTGTTGCTGCTATGCCAGCTCGCGCAAGGTGAAATGACGGTGGGCGGACTGGAGGAAGCCACCGGCATTCGACAGCCGGCGCTCTCCCAGCAACTGGCCGAACTCCGTCAACGAAAGCTTGTCGCGACCCGACGGGAATCGCGGTCGATCATCTACCGCATGGCGGACCCGCGCGTTGCAGCACTGCTGGGCGCGATGCATGGGATCTTCTGTGCGGACGATACATCAACTTGAAGTGGCCCAAAGGCGTCCTGGAAGGGGCGGGCTGGACTCACTGACCCAGGGGAATTTAGGCCATTGGCGTAGTCTGCCCAAAACCAATTGGCCACAGCAGGCTTGAGGTCTGCTGCGGCCTAGGGATGTTTATCAGGGATGGGGTGGCTGTCCGCTTCTGGCCGAGAGCGGACTTTCCCAGCGGGTAAGGCAGGGGAGCTGCTATCCAATTTTAGTATTAGGGATGTTTATCAAGGGTAGGGCGGACGTCCATCAAACGTACCTGTGATGCTGACGCAGGAAGTAGCCAGCCGAAAGACCCGCCTGACCACCTCCGATCACCACTATATCGACGTTGTCCATCTGGACTTCCTCACACCGCTGCATTCAGGCGGCGTTCTTGTGCTGCTGCTGATTGGAGATCTTAAGTCCATCCAGATAGCGCTCCGCGTCCAGTGCGGCCATGCAGCCGAAGCCGGCCGAAGTGATCGCCTGGCGGTAGTGCTGGTCGGCCACGTCGCCGGCGGCGAACACGCCTTCCACCGACGTCTGGGTGGCATTGCCGCCCAGGCCCGAACGGATTTCCAGGTAGCCGTTGTTCATCGCCAGCTGGCCGTCGAACAGGGTGGTGTTCGGGTGGTGGCCGATGGCCACGAAGAAGCCGTGGGCGTCGATGTCGCGGGTGCTGCCGTCCAGCGTGGACTTCACGCGCACGCCGATCACGCCGGCGTCATTGCCCAGCACTTCCTCCACCTGGTGGTGCCAGACGGTCTCGATCTTGCCTTCGGCCACCTTCTTGAACAGCTTGTCCTGCATGATCTTTTCCGCCTTCAGGGTGTCGCGGCGGTGGACCAGGTAGACCTTGCGGGCGATGTTGGACAGGTACAGGGCCTCTTCCACGGCGGTGTTGCCGCCGCCGACCACGACCACGTCCTGGTCGCGGTAGAAGAAGCCGTCACAGGTGGCGCAGGCGGACACGCCGCGGCCCTTGAACTCGTCTTCGGTCGGGATGCCCAGGTACTTGGCGGTGGCGCCGGTGGAGATGATCAGCGCGTCGCAGGTGTACTCGTGGCTGTCGCCGATCAGCTTGAACGGGCGCTGCGACAGGTCGGCGGTATGGATGTGGTCGAAGATGACTTCGGTCTCGAAGCGCTCGGCGTGGGCCTGCATGCGCGCCATCAGGTCCGGGCCCATCAGGCCGTGGGCGTCACCCGGCCAGTTGTCCACCTCGGTGGTGGTCATCAGCTGGCCGCCCTGCTGCAGGCCGGTGATGACGACCGGCTTCAGGTTGGCACGGGCTGCGTAGACCGCGGCGGTCCAGCCGGCCGGGCCGGAGCCGAGGATCAGCAATGGAATGTGTCGGGTGGTGCTCATGGCTCAGTGGCTCCGTACAACGGCAGGAAAGTAGCGTTTGCCCAGCCGCACGGCGACGTGGACCAGCAGGATCAGCACCGGCACCTCCACCAGCGGGCCGATGACAGCGGCGAAGGCGACCGGCGAGGCCAGGCCGAAAGCGGCGATGGCCACGGCGATGGCCAGTTCGAAGTTGTTGCCTGCCGCGGTGAACGCGATCGCAGTGGTGCGCGGATAGTCCTTGGCGATCAGCTTACCCATGAAGAAGCTGATGACGAACTGGATGATGAAGTACAGAGTCAGCGGGATCGCGATGCGCACCGCGTCCATGGGAATGCGCAGCACGTCACCGCCTTTTAGGCTGAACATCGCCACGATGGTGAACAGCAGCGCAGCCAGGGTGATCGGACTGATTGCAGGCAGGAATTTCTCTTCATACCAGCGCACCCCCTTACGCGCCTTCAGCCATCGACTGGTGAGGAAGCCCGCCAGGAACGGGATGCCAAGGTAGATCAGGACAGCCTCGGCGATGGTCCAGAAACTGACATCGATCACGCTGCCCTGCAGACCGAACACGGGCGGCAACCAGGACAGGAAAAACCACGCGTAGACGCTGAACAGCGCGATCTGGAAGATCGAGTTGAATGCCACCAGGCCGGCGACGTACTGGCCGTCACCGCGGGCAAGCTGATTCCAGACCAGCACCATGGCGATGCAGCGTGCCAGCCCGATCAGGATTAGGCCGGTCATGTACTCAGGGTAATCTCGCAGGAACAGCACGGCCAGGCCAAACATCAGGAACGGGCCGACGATCCAGTTCTGCAGCAGCGAGAGCATCAGTACCCGTTTGTCGGCGAAGACCCGCGGCAGTTCCTCGTACTTCACCTTCGCCAGCGGCGGGTACATCATCAGGATCAAACCAATCGCGATCGGGATGTTGGTCGTCCCTACGGAAAGGCTGTTCAACGCGCTGGGCACACCCTCGAACAACGCGCCCAGGCCGACGCCGAACGCCATGGCGGCGAAGATCCACAGCGTCAGGTACCGGTCCAGAAAGGACAAGCGGGAGGTGTCATTGGTCATGGGGTTTTCCGGGAAGACGGTCAGTGGATCTGCGCAATCGGATCGAGCTGGGCCTTGAGGGCCTCACGGTCATCCCATGCCCTGTCAGGAATCTCCAGGAAAGCTTTCAGGCGAGCCTTGATGATCTGGTGTGCCCTGTCAAAAGCCTCGCTCTTCTGCGCATCCGAGCCTTCCACACCAGCCGGGTCGAACAGGCCCCAGTGCACGCGCACGAAATCGCCAAACACAACCGGGCACGCTTCGGCGGCCGCGCTGTCGCACACGGTGACGATCAGATCCATGGCAGCAGCATCCGCTTCGGCAAATTCATCCCAGGACTTACTGCGCAGGCCCTCCACCGGGAAGCCCTCGCGCTGCAACTGAGCAATGGCGAACGGATTGACCCGACCGGCCGGCTGGCTGCCTGCACTGAAGGACTGATAGCGGCCTTCGCCCCACTTTTTCAGGGTCGATTCGGCCAACACGCTGCGAGCGGAATTACCGGTACACAAGAACAGGACGCGACGGTTCATCTGAGCGATCTCTAAGGTGGGTTGGTCAGCAGCCAGCGGGGCGTTCGCAGGCCTGTTCATCGGCACAGCAGTTTTCAGTGAGGTAGGCCACCAGCTCGTTCATAGCCACGAACTCGGCCCGGTAGCAGATGGTCCGGCCACGCTGCTCGGCGCTGATCAGTCCCGCAGCCAGCAGTTCCTTCAAGTGGAAGGAGAGCGTGGCGCCAGGCAAAGAGAGGGCTTGGGCAATGTCGCCGGCCAGCTTGCCGGCGCTGCCAGCCTGAACCAGCAGGCGGAAGATCGACAGGCGGGTCGCATGACCTAAGGCTGCCAAGGCGTGGGTTGCGCTCTTGTGTTCCATGATTCTAGAATAATCGAATCAAAGTGACAGGACAACCCTCCGTGCAGCAGATCCCCAACGTGGTCCCGGGTGCCTTGGACATCCCCACGGCCGCCAAGCTCAACGATCCGGCCGCGCAGCCACACCGGCCACGCATCCTGATCCTGTACGGGTCGCTGCGGCCGCAGTCGTTCAGCCGCAAGCTGGCACTTGAGGCGCAGCGGCTGCTGGAGCAGCTTGGGGCGGAAACCCGCCTGTTCGACCCACACGAGCTGCCGATGCTTGACTCGGTGCCAGCCACCCACCCAAAGGTGCATGAGCTGCGCCAGGCCTCGCTGTGGTCGGAGGGCCACGTGTGGGTCAGCCCGGAACGCCATGGCACCCTTACCGCGGTATTCAAGAACCAGATCGACTGGCTGCCACTGGAAGAGGGCAGCGTGCGCCCCACCCAAGGCCGCACGCTGGCCGTGATGCAGGTATGCGGTGGCTCGCAATCGTTCAACGTCGTCAACGCGCTCCGTGTGCTCGGCCGATGGATGCGGATGGTGACAATTCCCAACCAATCGTCGGTCGCCAAAGCCTGGCAGGAGTTCGATAACGACGGTCGAATGAAACCTTCGGCGTACTACGATCGCGTGGTGGACGTGATGGAGGAGCTGGTCAAGTTCACCCTGCTGGTGCGTGGGCGTAGTGACTACTTGGTGGACCGCTACAGCGAGCGCAAGGGCGCCGTAGAGGCGGCGGCGCTGGCCGCTGCCGCAGGCGTGGTGGAGACCGTTTCGAACCAGGAGGAAAGTGTGTGAACGCCGTCATCTATCACAACCCTAAGTGCGGCACCTCGCGCAACACTTTGGCGCTTATCCGCTTCGCCGGTATCGAGCCTGAAGTGATCGACTACCTGAGCCACCCGCCCAGCCGTGCGCGCCTAGTCGAGCTCATTACGACGGCGGGGTTGAGCGTGCGCGATGTCATCCGACAGAAGGGAACGCCGTATGACGAGCTCGGGCTAGGCGACGCAGCACTGAGCGACGGCACGCTGCTAGATGCGATGCTGGCGCACCCGATACTCATCAATCGTCCTCTTGTACAAACCGATAGGGGTACTCGTCTGTGCCGGCCTTCGGAAGTGGTGTTAGAGATCCTGCCGCCACTGCCCGGACCGTTCCGAAAGGAAGATGGAGAGTTGGTGATCGGGCGCGCCGAAAGCTCGACGCCATGATCCTCTTGCCGGGCTGGACTCGCCGCCGCTGAGAGCCACAGGAGGTCATGCCCCATGTCGACGCTCGATCCCACAACAAGCGACAGCGCGTGGCGCGTCTTCCTTGTATTCCTGCGACTGGGGCTGACCTCCTTCGGCGGCCCGATCGCCCACCTGAGCTACTTCCGCCTCGAGTTCGTCGAACGCCGCCGTTGGCTGACGGACCGTAGCTACTCCGACTTGGTGGCCCTGTGCCAGTTACTGCCAGGCCCGGCCAGCAGCCAGGTAGGCATGGCGCTGGGCTTGCGCCGCGCTGGCTGGGCCGGTCTGCTGGCCGCCTGGGCAGGCTTTACGCTGCCGTCGGCCGTGCTGATGATCCTGTTCGCATTGGGCGTTGCCGGATACGAAGGCATTGCTGAATCTGGCTGGCTGCATGGCCTGAAGATCGTGGCAGTTGCTGTGGTGGCGCAAGCAGTGTGGGGAATGGCCCGATCCCTCTGCCCGGACCGTCTCCGGGCTGGGATGGCGTTTTTTGCGGCTGTGTTGACTCTGTCCATGCCCTCGGTCGGCGGCCAGGTCGTGGTGATAATTGTCAGCGGACTGCTCGGTCGCTGGATGCTGAAGATCGAGCCGGCGTCAGGCCAATCTGCCGGCGGCTATCCCGTCTCGCGAAGAACCGGCAAGGTAGCGCTGATGCTGTTGGTGCTGCCGCTTGTTCTACTGCCTGTGTGGGTGGTGGCTAGTGGCTCCCCGTTGGCTGTGCTGCTGGAGGGTACGTACCGTGCAGGCGCCTTGGTCTTTGGCGGCGGCCATGTGGTACTGCCGCTGCTGCAGACTGCGGTTGTCCAAAGCGGCACGGTGACCACCGCGGATCTGCTCGCTGGGTACGGTGCGGCGCAGGCGGTCCCAGGCCCTCTCTTCACTTTTGCGGCGTACCTGGGGGCTGTCGCCGAGGGGCCGGTCCATGGCTGGGCAGGCGGCCTTATGCTGTTGCTGGTCATTTTCCTGCCTGCCCTTCTTGTGCTCGTGGGGGTGCTGCCGTTCTGGGAGTCCCTGCGCCACCGCAAGGATCTCCAAGCTTCAATTGCAGGCGTCAATGCTGGGGTGGTCGGCATCCTGCTGGCGGCGTTGTACGACCCGGTGTGGACGAGTGCGATCCATGACCGATGGGATGTCGGGATGGCGCTGCTTGCATTTGGGCTACTGGTTGTTGCGCGCTCACCGCCGATCGTGGTGGTCTTGTTGACCGCCATAGCGGGCTGGCTGATGGCTGGGTAGTAGCGCTGCTGGGCGGTCAGGACCGGTTCGGCAGCGCAACCGAACATCTGCTTCTCGCCGACAGGGTTCATTGGCAAGCGAACGGAACAGGGATGCTGCCGTTCAATTCTAGGATTAGGAAGATTTATCGGGGGTAGGTAAGGGCAACTCCCGACCCGTTCAGCACTAGCCTGGGGTGGCGGGCGGCAAGGTCAGCATCCATTGGAGTGCCAGTCTTGTTCTCGGGGATGCATCGAACTAATACAGAATGTCGTCCGGTAGCGCCTGTGGACTTCCACTCCTCTCCTCAAGAAACTTTGCGCCGATGGCTTTGAAGCGCTGCTCGCATTCGTTCGGGAGCTCAATCAGTTCATTAGTTAGGTCCCTTTTAACGCTGTACTCCAGGCCGATTAGACTCATCCGTGTCGCATTTTCCTCCCATCCCTCCTGGAATACAGGTGTCTGACCTCTTGTGGCGTACTCGCGCCGAATTTTATCCATCTGTCGCTTTGCTTCTTCGCTTGCTTCTTTTCCAGCATTCGCCAGAGCGAGTAGGTATTTCTCTTTCATTTTTGCGAAATTGGGGCGTTCGCATTGAAATTTAGCACCCTCCTTTTCAAATTGATCTGCAAATTCGTTAGCCATCTCAACCGTGTAGTGCGGACTGCGCAACGCCCTGATGTGATCGCCCGTTAACTTCACGAGCGTCTTGTAGTCGGGCCAATTTTTCTCGTATAGCTCGATGTCTCGAACAATACTCTGAGCCGCTATTTGCTTTTCCGCAGCTGAATTTGCGGAATCAGCAGCATTACTTATATGCTTGTAGATTAACGTTCTTCCAGTGTCCGCACGAAGAATTTGCCAGCTTGCTTCTTCTGAAAAGATTCTCCATCTTGCGTCTGTTAGGCCTTTCTGGGCGGACTTTGTCGAGAGCTGCGCGGCCTGCTCCTTGGCTTGTGCGGCTATTGCTTCAGCATGTGCTCGTCTTGACTCGATCTCGAGCGCGTTTCGCTCCTGCTGCAGCCTGCTTAGTTCTTGCCTCTGGCCGGACAGGGTGCTGTTCAACTTTTCCATTGTGCGTCTGCCGTGCTCAATGTCTGCCACTGTTTTCTTTCGATCTTGCTCAAGGCCTGCCACTTGCTCTGCAAGTAGCTCCTTCTGCTGGGTAGGGATTACTTTGTTTTTGAACGTTAGCCACAGAACAACCACAGTCACTAGTTGTATGAAAATAGACGCGAGGTTAAGCCAACGGTCGCTATGGCCGACAGTTGTTTTGGCCGAAGCGTCTAGGTCGGCATCAGGAAGCGCTGCTGGTTGTTTTGAGTCGACCGAACCGCGAGGTACCAGCAGACCCAGTTCTGTGCGTATGTACTGTTCGTCCCGCATGCGTCTTATGCCCCCCCCCAGGTCACTGGGCAAATTATGAACTAAGGACGCCTCTAAGGGGCGCCCGAGAACCCCTGATTGCCGGCATTCTAGTTCCACCATCATCAAAGGTATGAGCCAATGATTAGCGTGTCTGCCTGGGCCGGACACGAAGCCAAGCGCCAGCGATTGCGGTGGTAGCCTCCATAGGTCCTTAGCGGTACCGGCAACGAAGGGGCTATCGAGAGCGCCGCTAGGGGCCCTCTCCGCGTAAGCCCCAAGTCCCGCAGTTAGCTCCTCCGCGGCCAGCGGCGATAGGACTTTGGGCCAGAGCGAGCCACCAGCCCCCAACTGCCCGCTCTGTAGGTCGAAGGCTGCTGAGAGGTTGGCAATTTCCTCAGCACCACAGTAGTTCGCGGCAGCGGGGCGGAAGCCTCCGTAAGCCTGAGCCGTAGATAACAGTCCGGCGACAAGAATTTCTCCGGACGGCCTGTCGATTGACAGCGCCCAACTCAGCACCGGGTGGACCGACCAGAGTTCCATAGACACTCAGTCGCCGCTCTGCGCGTAGCGCTTTTCGAACTCTACCGGTGACATGCCGCCAGCGGAACCATGC
>NZ_JAXBQT020000041.1:0-16206 GCF_047520755.2 Stenotrophomonas sp. FR010
CCGCTGGCCGGCAACCCCTCTGTTCCCGGTGATGCCGGCCAGCGGCCGGCACTACCAGATGCGGTTTATTTCGCGTCGAACTTCACGATCGTGCTGATCGCGGTTTCGTCCGGGATGGTCTTGGTGTCGGCCCAGTCACCGCCGCCGACGCCGAAGTCCAGGCGCTTGACCGTGGCCTTGCCGGTCAGCACCGGTTGGGTGCCCGGCTTCCAGGTGAAGGTCAGCGTGACCGGCTTGCTGACGCCGCGCAGCTCCAGTGTGCCATCGGCGGCGAACTGGTCGTTGCCCACCGCGCGGAAGCCCTTGGCGGTGTAGCGTGCGGTGGCGAACTTGCCAACATTGAAGAAGTCGGCACCCTGCAGGGTCGAATCGCGGTCGCTGTTGCCGCTCTTGGCACCGGCCAGCGGGATCACCACGTCCAGCGAGCCGGCGGCCGGGTTGGCCGGGTCGAAGCTGAGCTTGGTGGCGAAGCCCGGGAAGCTGCCGGTGAACACTTCGCCGTCGTACTTGGTGGCGAACACCAGGATCGAACCGGCGCCGGGAGCCTGCGCGTAATCGGCAGCGAGTGCCGGAGCGGTGGCCAGCATGCCGGCCAGGGCGGCGGCCACGGCGGCCGGAGTGGTCAGTTTCAGGTTCATCGGTCAGTCCTTCTGAGGGGAGGCGAGCCAGCCGCGCGGCAACATGCGGGACAGCGTTGCATCGCGTTGGAACAGGTGGTGGTAGAAGGCAGCGCCGGCATGGGCCAGCACCACCGCGATCAACAGCCAGAAGCCGTATTCGTGGATGGCATGCGATACCGCGACAACCTGCGGGTCGGGACCGCTCAGCTTGGGCACGTCGACCAGGCCGAACCAGCGGAACGGGCGCAGGCCGCTGGCCGAGTCGTACAGCCAGCCCGACAGCGGGATGGCGAACATCAGCACGTACAGCAGCACGTGGGTGGCACTGGCGATGCGCTCCTGCCAGCTGGGCACGCCCGGCACCGGCTTCGGTGCACCGGCGTACAGGCGCCAGCCCAGGCGGAACAGCACCAGCGCCAGCACGGTGATGCCGATCGACTTGTGCGCGGTGTAGACCCAGAAGTACTTCGGGGTCTTGGGCAGTTCACCCATGGTCAGGCCGACCACGCCCAGGGCGAGGATCAGCAGTGCGATCAACCAATGCAGGATCTGGCTGACACTCCCCCAGGCGGCGGGGGTGTTCTTGGCGGTCATGAGGGGTCCTCTAGGGGGCCGTCTTGGGGTCGGAGTGCGGAACGGGAGCGGGAGTTCCCGGGGCGTCGCTGCGGTCGAGGGTGGCTTCAGCCTCGATCCTCAGCTGTACTGCATCACCGATGACGCCCGGCCAGGCGGTGATGCCGAACGCGCGCCGGCTCAGCGTGGTGCTGGCGGAAAAACCGGCGGTGCGTCGGAACGGGGGAAGCGGGTAGCGCTTGATGGCGTTGAGGGTGACATCCAGCGTGATTTCCTGGCTGACCCCGCGCAGGGTCAGCGTGCCGGACACGTGCGCGCGCTTGGCATCGATCGGCTCGACCTTGGTGGAGACGAATCGCGCGGTCGGGAAACGCTCGCCGTCGAGCAGGCTGCGGGCCAACGTGGCCTGGTTCCACTTGGCATCACCAAGGTCCAGTCGCGACACCGGGACATCCACTTCCACGGTGGCGTCGCGCCAGTTGTCGGGATCGAACCGCACGCGCCCCTCGCTGCCCGATACCGTGCCCATGGCCTGCGAGTAGCCTGCGTGGTCGATCGAGAACAGCACCCGCGTGTGCACCGGATCGAGGCGATAGGTGTCAGCGGCCGCCCAGGCAGGGGCGGTGGCGAGCAGCATCGGCAGCAGGGCCAGACAGGGACGCATCGATGGCGGGCTCCGGAAGGGGACGCTGCGATCATACGCACAGCCCCCTGCCAACGTTGCGTGCATGGGTGCAACAGTTCGTGGTGGTGCCGCCGCTGGAAACAGGCTGTTGCAGCCATGACCCCGGCCCTGTGTGACAATCGGCGCAGGACAGGGGGGTTCAGGATGACGAGCGGCTGGCGCCTGTGGTGCCGTGGCATCGCAGGTATGGGACTGCTGCTGGTGGCGATGGCCACGGCGGCTGCGACCCTGCACATGGCAGAAACACCACGCCTGCGCCGCTTCGGTGCCGCCGAAGGCTTGCCGTCTCGCATGGTGGTGGCGCTGGCCGAGGATCGCCAGGGCCACGTATGGGCCGCCACCGATGGTGGACTCGCCCGCTATGACGGCAACAGCCTGCGGGTCTGGGAGCACGACCCGGAACAGCCGGGCTCGTTGCCAGGCAACGAGATCGAGACCCTGCTGATCGACCCGCTGGACCGGGTCTGGGTGGGCATCAATGGCAAGGGCGTGGCACGCCTGGATGCCGACCGCGAACGCTTCCAGACCTTCGATACGGTCAATTCCACCTGCCAGGGGCAGTTCTGGGCACTGGCCTATGTCGACGACGCCTTGTGGATCGGGACCAACAACCATGGCGTCTGCCGTTTCGGCGAAGACGGCAGCGTGCGCCTCTACACCCATGATCCGGCGCACCCGGGTGGCCTGCCCAGCAACAGCATCTTCACCAGCCTGGTCGACGCGCGGGGCCGCCTGTGGGTCGGCACTGAAGCCGGTGTGGCGCGTTGGAACGGCAGCGGCTTCGAGCCGGTGGCCGCGCGGGAACTGGGTAGGCTGAGCGTGCTCCGGTTGAGCCGTGATGCAGACGGTTCGATCTGGGTAGGCAGCCAGAACGATGGCCTCTACCGCATCGATGGGCAGGACCGGGTCAGTCGCCCGCGATGGGCCGACAGTGCCCAGCTGCGGTCGGCCCTGGTCCTAGCCGATCGCCAGGGGGGCTACTGGGCGGGTACCTCCGATGGCCTGTTGCGAGGGGATGCGGCGGCGTTGCGCCGCCTGGAGGGGGACCGCGGCAGCGGCTTCCTGACCGCGCACAGCGGTGTGCTTGACCTGCTGCAGGACCACGAGGGCGGACTGTGGGTGGCGTTGCTGACCCAGGGCCTGGCCTATCTGCCACCGGACTGGCGGCGCTTCTCGATCTGGAACCAGCTCGACGGCAAGCCCCTGGACAGCCAGTACCTGTTGAGCGCGGCCAGCGACGGGAAGAACTACTACGTCGGCTCGGCGCGAGGGGTGTACCAGCTCGATGCGCAGGGCACCCTGCGTCTGCTGGCCAGCGACCGGCAGCTCGGCAACGGCGTGGTGTGGTCGGTGCTGCCGCGCCCGGATGGTCGCCTGTGGCTGGGACGCGGCGGCCGCATCACCGTCTACGATCCGGCCACCGGCGCATTGCGTGACCTGCGGATCGATGGCAGTGCCGACCTGCGCCAGCGCATCGACCTGATGCGGCAGGCCCCTGATGGCACGGTGTGGGTGTCGGTGATGGGCCTGGACCTGCAGCAGCGCGATGCAGAGGGCCGGCTGCTGCACAGTCATCCGCTGGAACATTTCCGCGGGACGGCCGATGCGCCGATCGAGCAGATCCGCTTCGACGCCCAAGGCCGGCCCTGGGTGATGGGCGACATGGGCATCTGGCGTGAGCAGGCCGGACGCTTCGAGGCAGTGCCCGGCGTGTCGCGCGGCCCGATCTACGATCTGGTATGGATCGATCCGCAGCAGTTGTGGCTGGCGCGCCAAGGCGCCTTCGAGCGCTACCAGTGGGATGGCATGAGCCTGCGCCTGATCCAGCGCATCGACGGCAGTGCGGGCGTGCCGCCGGTGACCATGGGGGGGCTGGCGCTGGCCGACAATGGCCAGCTCTGGGCCACGACGCCGCGCGGCCTGCTGCGGTGGGACCCGAAGACGCGGCGCCTGCAACAGTTCAACGAACGCGATGGCCTGTCCGATGCCGAGTTCACCGGTCGGCCACCTGCGGTGAATGCCGATGGCCGCGTGTTGGCGGTTACCCAGACCGGCCTGGTCGCCTTTGATGTGAATGCCGACGACACCGTGCTGCCGCCTTCATCGCTGGTGATCGCCGAAGTGCGTGTGCGGCGCGACGACGCACGCGGCTGGCAACCGTTGCCGCTTACTGGCACCCTGCTGCTGGGACCGGGCGACCGCGATCTGCAGATCGATGCGCGGCTGCTGTCCTATGCCAGCCCGCAGGGCAACCGGTACCGCTTCCGCGTGCAGGGTTACGACCAGGACTGGGTGGAGCAGGGGGGCGATGGCCAGCGCACCCTGTCGCGGCTGCCGACCGGCCGCTATGTCATCGAGGTGCAGGCTGCGACTGCCCGGGGCACGTGGACGCCTTCGCAGCAGTTGCAGGTGAAGGTGCTGCCGCCATGGTGGCGCAGCGGCATGGCGATATTCGGCTACATCCTGCTGGGGTCGTTGCTGCTGGTGGTTCTGGTCTGGTCGATCCGCGCGCGGTTGCGCCGCCGCCAGCAATGGCAGCTGACGGTGCACAAGCAGCAGCTGGCCGAGCAGGCCTCGCAGGCCAAGAGCCGTTTCCTGGCCACGCTGGGCCACGAAGTCCGCACGCCGATGACCGGCGTGCTGGGCATGAGCGAACTGCTGCTGGCGACCCCGCTGGATCCGGTGCAGCGCGGCTACGCCGGGTCCATCCAGCAGGCCGGCAGCCATCTGCTGCGGCTGGTCAACGATGCCCTGGACCTGGCCCGGATCGAAGCCGGGCGACTGGAGCTGGACCTGCGCCCGTTCGATCTGGGGGAGCTGCTGGACCAGGTGCAGGGCCTGATGCAGCCGATGGCGCAGCAACGCCAGCTGGTGTTCCAGCGCGGCGAAGACCCGCCCGGACCGATCAGTGTCAGTGGCGACGAGATGCGCGTGCGCCAGATCCTGCTGAACCTGCTCGGCAACGCGATCAAATTCACCGAGCGCGGCCACGTCGGCCTGGCCGTACGCCTGGAAGAAAAGGGCGGCCTGTGTTTCGAAGTCCATGACAGCGGCCCGGGCATCAACGCCGAGCAGCAGCAGCGCCTGTTCCATCGTTTCGAACAGGCCGACGGCCCGCGTACCGCGTCGCGCTACGGCGGCAGTGGCCTGGGGTTGGCGATCTGCCAGGAACTGGCGGTGGCGATGGGGGGGCGCATCGAAGTGGACAGCCAGCCTGGCAAGGGCGCGCGGTTCCGCGTTCGCCTGCCCCTGCCCTGGACGCGCCAGGCCGCCAACAGTGCAGGCGACGTGGCGGCCCTGCCGGAACTGCCGCCGCTGCGCATCCTGCTGGTCGAGGACGATGCCACGGTGGCCGAGGTCATCGCCGGCCTGCTGCGCGTGCGCGGGCATGAAGTGGTCCACGTGCTGCATGGCCTGGGCGCGCTGTCGGAGGTCGCCACCGATGGTTTCGACGTCGGCCTGCTCGATCTCGATCTGCCCGCGCTGGACGGTACGGCCATCGCCCGCCAGCTGCGCACCATGGGCTATGAACTGCCGCTGGTGGCGGTGACCGCCCGTTCCGATGCCTATGCCGAAACCCAGGTGCTGGCCGCAGGCTTCGATGGCTTCCTGCGCAAGCCGGTGACCGGCGACCTGCTGGTGACGGCCATCGCCCAGGCGCGTGCGAAACGACAGGCGACCGCGTGACGACGCCGACGCCGGGCGTGAACGGCGCGACTTTCGGTTTACCATGCCGACGCCCGCTGCGCGGGAATCATCAGGACCAGCGTGAGGAGGCAATCGGTGGTGTATCTGCGGGCGGCGATGCTGCTGCTGGTCCTCCTGTGCTGCGCGTTGCCCGCTGCGGCACAGCCGGTGCCTCCGAGCCCGCGGCAGGTGACGGTGTTCGATGGCCTGCCGTCCAATACCGTCAACCGCATGGCCGAGGACCGTTACGGCTACCTGTGGATCGCCACCAACGATGGCCTGGCCCGCTATGACGGCCGCACCTACCGCGTGTGGCGTTCCGAGGATGGACTGCGTGACAACCGCATCTGGACGGTGCTGGTCGATGCCCGCAACCAGTTGTGGATAGGCACCGAGAACGCCGGCCTGGTGCGCATGTCGGCCGACCGCCGCCAGCTGCACTTCTACGACCGCAGCAGCCAGCCGTTGATGGGTACCAACACGGTCTGGAGCCTGGCCAGCACGCCGGATGGCTCGATCTGGTTCGGTACCCACGAAGGCGGCCTGTACCGCCTGGACAGCCAGGATCGCCTGCAGCGCTTCCTGCCCGAGCCGAACAATCCGCGCAGCCTGCCTTCGTCGTCGGTGCCCTACCTGGCTACGCTGGCCGATGGCAGCCTGTGGATCGGCACCAAGCATGGCGTGGCGCGCTGGACCGGGACCGACTTCGAGCGTGTCGGTACGGACATCATCCCCAGCCTGCTGATCAACGGGCTGACCGCCGAACCGGATGGCAGCCTGTGGATCAGCACGATGGCCGGCGCCACCGTGCGCCGCCCGGATGGCCGCTTCGAAGCCCCCCCGTGGAAGCTGCCGCCGGGCGAGCAGGTGCTGGGCATGATGCTGCGCGACGAGCAGGGCGGGCACTGGCTGGATACACGCACCGGGCTGGGGCGTGCGGTCGATGGCCAGTACCAGACCGTGCCGCTGTACAGCGTGATCGCGCGCGGTCCGGTACGGCCGAACTGGACCGGTGCCTACGAGGACCGCGAAGGTGGCATCTGGTTGGCCAGCACCAATGCCGGGCTGTGGCACCTGCTGCCACGCTGGTGGCAGTTCTCGGTGCTGTCGCGCCTGGAGGACGACCCCAGCTCGCTGCGCAATGCACTCGTGCTGGGTACCAGCCCCTCCAGCAACGGCGGCGTCTGGACGGTGGGCAGCCATGGCGCGCTGGACCGCTTCGATCCGAAGACCGGCAGGATCGAGCAGCATCGCACCTGGGTCAACGGCATGCACTGGTTGACCTCGGTGCGTGAGGACCGGCGTGGGCAGGTCTGGATTGGATCAACCGATGCGCTGGTGCGCTACGACCCGCAACGGCGCGAACTGCGTCGTTGGGGCCGTGATGCCGGTGCAGATGCGGCGATGGAAGGGGTCGTCGAAGCAATGATGACCTGCGACGGCGACAGCCTCTGGTTGATGCTGCCCGCGGGCCTGCAGCAGCGCGACCTCGACGGCCACGTGCGGCGCCAGCTGGACAATGGCCAGCGCGGCCTGCAGCAGGGCCAGCTCAACCTCGATGTGGAATGCGGTCCGCAGGATCACATCTGGCTGGCCAGCAGCCGTGGCCTGCTGCAGTGGCTGCCGGAAAGCGAGCGCTTCCAGCCGGTGCCGGGTGCGCCGGCAACGGCGATCCATGCGTTGCATGTGGGCCGTGACGGCCAGGTCTGGTTGTCCGAGGATGGTCGCCTGTCCCGTTACCGCTGGAGCCAGGGACGCCTGGAACGGCAGGCGGTGGTCGGTGCCGAACAGGGCTATCCGGCGATCTCCGCCTCCGGCCTGGTGGTGGATGCGCAGGGCGTGGCCTGGGCGACCAGCGCACGCGGCCTGGTACGTGTCAGTGCCGATGGGCAGAGCGTGCGCCTGTACGGCGTGCACGACGGCCTGCCAAGCCAGGAATTCCGCGAGCACACCCTGATCGCAGCGGCCGATGGCCACCTGGTGGCCGGAACGGCAGCGGGCGCAGTGGTGTTCGACCCGGAGCAGGTACGGCCTTCGGTCCGTCGCGCCCCGCTGGTGATCGAGCGGGTGGAAGTGCGCCGCAACGAGCAGGTGCTGGACATGACCCACGATGCGCCGTTGCAGATCACCGATGGTGACCGCGACCTGCGCATCGTCGCGCGATTGCTGTCCTTCGCCGACTCTGCGTCCAACACGTACCGCTATCGCCTGGCCGGCTACGACCCGGATTGGGTCGAAGTCGGCCCCGCCGGCGAGCGCCTGTTCTCGCGCCTGGCGCCGGGTAGTTACCGGCTGGAAGTGCAGGCGCGCTCAGCCGACCATGTGTGGTCGCGGATACAGAGCCTGGAGTTCCGCGTGCAGCCGCCGTGGTGGCGCAGCCTGTCCGGCCTGCTGGTGCTGGCGTCGGTCGGGTTGTTGCTGACAAGCTGGTTCGCCTGGTTGTACCGACGCCGCCTGCAGCGGCGCCACGCCTACCAGCTGGCGTTGCACAAGCAGGAACTTGCCGAGCAGGCCTCGGCGGCCAAGACCCGCTTCCTGGCCAACCTTGGCCATGAGATCCGTACGCCGATGACCGGCGTGCTGGGCATGAGCGAGCTGCTGCTGGCCTCGCCGCTGGACCCGCAGCAGCGTGGCTACACGCAGTCGATCCGGCATGCCGGCGAGCACCTGCTGCACCTGGTCAACGATGCGCTGGACCTGGCGCGGATCGAGTCCGGACGCCTGGAACTGCAGTCGCAGTCGTTCGTGTTGAATGGCCTGTTGCAGGATCTGGCGGCGCTGATGGGCCCGCTGGCCGCACAGAAGGGCCTGCGCTTCGTCCTCGACAACCAGCTGCCGCCGGGCCTGCAGGCAACCGGTGACGCCATGCGCGTGCGGCAGATCCTGCTCAACCTGCTGTCGAACGCAGTGAAATTCACCAGCCGCGGCACCATCACGCTGCACGCACGTTGCGATGGCGAGCTGCGTGCGCTGCACTTCGAGGTGCGCGATACCGGCCCGGGCATCAGCCAGGAACAACAGCAGCGCCTGTTCCGCCGCTTCGAGCAGGCCGATGGTGCACGTACCGCCGCGCAGTACGGTGGCAGTGGCCTCGGTCTGGCGATCTGCCGCGAGCTGGCGCATGCGATGCAGGGGCGGATCCAGGTGGAGAGCCAGCTGGGCCGGGGCACCTGTTTCGGCGTGACCTTGCCGTTGCCGCTGGTGGTGAACAGCGATGCCGAGGCATCGGCCGAGGGGCATCGCGACGAAGCGGCGAACATGCCGCCGCTGCGGGTGCTGCTGGTCGAGGATGATGCCACCGTGGCCGACGTGGTGCGTGGCCTGTTGAGCGCACGCGGCCACGAGGTGGTGCATGCCGGCCATGCGCTGGCGGCGCTGCGCGAGATCAGTGCCGGCGATTTCGATGTCGGCCTGCTGGATCTGGACCTGCCGGGCCTGAGTGGTTTCGAACTGGCCCAGCACCTGCGCAACCAGGGCTACATGCTGCCGCTGCTGGCGGTGACCGCGAGGACCGATCCGGACCTGCAGCAGCAGGCGGAAGCAGCCGGCATTGGCGGCTTCCTGCGCAAGCCGGTGACTGGCGAGCTGTTGGTGGAAGCGATCGCCAAGGTCATGGGGCGGTAGGGTGCGGCGGCAGGGCCTGCGGCCCTGCACCTGCTGCAAGCCGGAGCAACAGGAACAACCGAAGCAAAAGCTGGCTTCCTGTGGGATGGCGGGGTGGGTCCGGTTACGGGGGACGCTGCAAGTACGTCCATGTAAGCTCGGTCGCCGCATCCATGCGGCTCACGCCCCCGCAACCGGACCCACCCCGCCTTCTACAGAATTCTGCGATCTGCAGTAGATCCACGCCATGCGTGGATGCATTTCGATTTCAATTCGACCTATTCGATGTCAATGGACGTTCATCCACGCACGGCGTGGATCTACCCAATCGCGAAAATCTGTCAGAGGTGGGGCGGTGTGGGCTTGCAGGACCGTTGGCGCCATGGATGGCGCCATCGAGCCCCCATGGACGGGTTTACGGCGTGTCCTGCAAGCCCACACCGCCCTACCACCCACGGAATGCTCGCTGTTCCTGTTGCTTCGGCCTCTGCGGGTGCAGGGCCGCAGGCCCTGCCGAACCCCCCTCACTCCGCGACGTGCTCGACCTGCCGCGGTTCGGGCTTGGTGTCAGGCAGCTGCCAGAAGATCATCGTCGAGGTCAGGGTGATCGCGCCCACGCACAGGAATGTGGCATGCAGCGCGGCGGTCGCGCTGTTACTGTCCAGGTGATTGCCGAATGCGGCCAGCAGGCTGCCGGCCGCCGCGGCGCCGAAACCGGCGGCCAGCATCATCACCATCGACAGCAGGCTGTTGCCGGAACTGGCGAATTCGCGGTCAAGGTCGCGCAGCGTCACGGTGTTCATCACGGTGAACTGCAGTGAATTGACCGCGCCGAAGAATGCAAGCTGCACCAGGCGCCAGGCCAGGTGCTGGCCAGGTGTCATCAGGATGAAGCTGGCCATCGCCAGGCCCACCAGCACGGTGTTGGTCATCAGCACGCGGCGGTAGCCGTAACGTTCGACCAGCTTCACTGCCAGTTTCTTTGAGACCATGCCGGCGGCCGCCACCGGCACCATCATCAGGCCGGCGTTCATCGGGCCCAGACCGAGGCCGACCTGCAGCAGCAGCGGGATCAACATCGGCATGGCGCTGCTGCCGATGCGCGAGAACAGGTTGCCGAGGATTCCGATGCGGTAGCTGGGTACGCGGAACAGGGCCAGCGAGAACAAGGGCGCGGTGGAATTGGCGGCATGCAGCCAGTAGCCCACCAGCGCAGCCAGGCCCGCGACCGTCATCAGCATCACCAGCGCGTGCGGGGTGCCGAGTCCGGAGATGCCGTCCAATGCCAGCGACAGCACCACCATCGCAAAGGCCAGCATGATGTAGCCGCGCAGGTCGAAACGGGTGCGATGGCTGGCGTAGTGGTCGGGCATGATCTTCATCGCGGCGATGAAACCGATCACGCCGATCGGCAGGTTGATCAGGAACACCCAGTGCCATGAGGCGATCTCGACCAGCCAGCCGCCCAGCGTCGGGCCGATCAGCGGGCCGACCAGCGCGGGGATGGCGATGAAGCTCATCGCGCGCAGGAAATCCTCGCGCGGCACCGAGCGCATCACCGCCAGCCGGCCGACCGGCAGCAGCATCGCACCGCCGACGCCCTGCAGCACGCGCGCGCCAACCAGCTGGTGCAGGTGCTGGGCCAACGCGCAGGCCAGCGAGCCGAGGGTGAACAGGATGATCGCCACCAGGAAGGTGCGCCGGGTGCCATAGCGGTCGGCGATCCAGCCCGAGGCGGGAATGAACGTGGCGACCGCCAGCGCATAGCTGAACACCACCGACTGCATCTGCAGCGGGCTCTCGCCCAGGCTGGCCGCCATCGCCGGCAACGCCGTGTTGACGATGGTCGAGTCCAGCATCTGCATGAAGATCGCCAGGGACACCAGCCACAGCAGGGGACGCTGGCGGTTGTAGGTCGATGGCGATGTGGGCATGGGGTGTGGCCGGTGCAGCGTGGGGGCCGCCATGATCGCGCACTGCGGGTCACGGCGCGATCAACATCGCGCCGTGATGGCATGCGGAATGCTCAGCGTTGGCTGTGCGCGTGCACCGCGTCGACCAGGACCTGCACGTGCGCCGGGTCCATGTCCGGCGACATGCCGTGGCCGAGGTTGAACACATGGCCTTCGCGCGAGCCGCCGTTGCCGGCGGCATAGGTGTCGAGCACGCGCGCTGCGGCCGTGGCGATCGCATCCGGCGAGGCGTACAGCGTGGTCGGGTCGAGGTTGCCCTGCAGGGCGACGTGACCACCGGTGCGGCGCATGGCCTCGTCCAGGTCCAGCGTCCAGTCCAGGCCCAGCGCATCGGCGCCGGTCTGCGACAGCGCTTCCAGATGCAGGCCGGTGCCCTTGCCGAACAGGATCAGCGGCGTGCGCCCGCTGCCTTCGCCACGCTCCAGGCCCTCGGCAATGCGCTGCAGGTAACGCAGCGAGAACTCGCGGTACATCGACGGCGACAGCACGCCACCCCAGGTGTCGAACACCTGCAGCGCCTGCGCACCAGCCGCACGCTGCGCGCCGAGGTAGGCGATCACCGCTTCAGTGGTGACCTCCAGCAGGCGGTGCAGGGCCTGGGGGTGGTTCAGCGCCATCGCCTTGATGCGTGCAAAGTCCTTGCTGCCGCCGCCTTCCACCATGTAGCAGGCCAGCGTCCACGGGCTGCCGGAGAAGCCGATCAACGGCACCTGGCCATCCAGTTCGCGGCGGATCAGGCGCACCGCGTCCATCACATAGCCCAGGTCCTGTTCCATGTCCGGCACGGCCAGCCTGGCGATGGCCGCTTCATCACGCACCGGGTGGCGGAACTTCGGGCCTTCGCCTTCGACGAAGTACAGCTCCAGGCCCATCGCATCGGGAATGGTGAGGATGTCCGAGAAAAGGATGGCTGCGTCCAGCGGGAACCGGCGCAGCGGCTGAAGGGTGACTTCGCAGGCGATCTCCGGGGTCTTGGCCATGGCCAGGAAGCTACCGGCCTTGGCCCGGGTCGCGCGGTACTCCGGCAGGTAGCGGCCGGCCTGGCGCATCAGCCAGACGGGGGTGCAGTCCACCGGTTCGCGGCGCAGGGCGCGCAGCAGGCGATCGTTGCGGAGAGGGCTGGTCACGATGGGCATTCCTTGGACGGGAGGAGCAGCGGCGTCAGTCGCCGTGCGAAAGGATCTGGAAGCCGCGATGCAGTTCGGCATCGCGGGCCTTCTCGAAGGCGTGGCGGGCGTCGTCGGCCTGCAGGAACAGCTCGCGCCGCAGCTGCGAGCGGCTGCCGACGCGGCCGCTCTCGCGCAGCAGCTCCCAACCGCCGAACAGGTCCGGCTGCAGGCTCAGGCGCAGGAAACGCGGTGCCTGCGCACCGGCGTCGGGATGTTGCAGGTAGACGTGCATGGCGCCGATTGTATCGTCCCGGGGCAGCACGGACCTGTAGAGCCGAGCCCACGCTCGGCTGCGCTTCATGCCGCAGCACAATCCGTCAGCGCCGGGCCATGCCCGGCGAACGCGGAAAGGTCAGCCCGCGCCCAGCACCTTCAGCACCGCCGCCTCATCCACGTCCGGCACCACTTCGGCGCGGCCCATGCCGCGCCACAGCACCAGGCGCAGGCGGCCGGCCACATTCTTCTTGTCCAGGCGCATGCGGCCGAGCAGGGCCTGCGGGTCCAGCCCGGCCGGGATCGCCACCGGCAGGCCGAGGCGTTCCAACAGTGCCTGCAGGCGAGCGCGGTCGGCGTCGTCGGCCAGGCCCAGGTCGGTGGACAGCTTTGCCGCCAGCACCATGCCCACCGCCACGGCTTCGCCATGGTTCAGCGCATCGCGGCCAGGAGCCGAGTAGCCCTGCTCGGTCTCGATGGCGTGGCCGAAGGTGTGGCCGAGATTGAGCAGGGCACGCTCGCCCTTCTCGAACGGATCGCGCTCGACGATGGCGGCCTTGTGCCGGCAGCTGCGCGCGATGGCTTCGGCCAGCGTGGCATCCTCGCCGGCGAGCAGCGCATCGGCATGCTGCTGCAGCCATTCGAAGAACACCGCATCGCCCAGCGCGCCGTACTTCACCACTTCGGCCAGGCCCGCGCGCAGTTCGCGCGGCGGCAGGGTAGCCAGCACGCGGGTATCAGCGATCACCGCACGCGGTGGATGGAACGCGCCGACCAGGTTCTTGCCGGCAGGGATGTCGACCGCGGTCTTGCCGCCCACCGACGAATCGACCATCGCCAACAGGGTGGTCGGCAGCTGCACGCAGTCCACGCCGCGCATCCAGCAGGCGGCGGCAAAGCCGGCAAGGTCACCGACCACGCCGCCGCCGAGGGCGAACACGCAGGCGTCGCGGGTGGCGCCGAGCGCGGCCAGCGCTTCGATGGCACGGCCGAATTCGGCCAGCGTCTTCGAGGCTTCGCCGGCGGCCAGCACGTGCTCGCCGACGATCAGGTCGGGGCGTGCGGTCAACAACGTCTGCTTGACCGACGCCATATAGCGCGGAGCCACTTCGCTATCGCTGAGCAGCAGCACATGGCGGCCGCGCACGTGTGAAACCAATGCAGCGCCATCGGCCAGGGCACCGGCGCCGATGGTGATGGAGTAGGGGCGATCGCCGCCAACGGCGACCTGCAGCAGGGCGGGGGAAGTCATGCGGTCATGTCCTGGCGCTGCCATTGCGTGGCCAGCTTGACTACCAGTTGGGCAGTCGCGTCGGCAGCGGTATACGGGTCGGTATCGAGGGTGAGGTCGGCCAGTTCTCGGTACAGCGGGTCGCGCTGTGCGGCCAGATCATGCAGTACCTGCTCGCGGTCCGGGCGCTGCAGCAGCGGCCTGCCCTTGTCGCGGGCCAGGCGTTCCAGCTGCGCGGCCACGCCGACCCGCAGGTAGACCACGAAGCCGCGCCGGGCAATCAATGCGCGGTTGCCGGGGTCCAGCACCGCGCCGCCGCCGGTGGAGACCAATTGGCCGCGGCCTTCCAGCACGCGGGCCAGGGCCTGCCGCTCATGGCTGCGGAAGCCGGCTTCGCCGGTGTGCTCGAAAATGGTCGGGATGCTGGCGCCGGCGGCATCGACGATGGCCTGGTCGACGTCCACGAAGTCCAGCGTGAAGCGCTCGGCCAGGCGGCGGCCGATGCAGGTTTTGCCGGCGCCCATCGGGCCGATCAGGATCAGGTTCGGAGCAGGATTCATGCCCTGTGATGCTAACACCTCCGTGCCCTGGCCTTTACGTCCTTCACGTCAGGGTAGGTGTTCCTGCGGGGTCTCCCGCGCCAGCCGGAGTACAGGCCATGACGGTCGCCAAGGTCATCGAAATCACCGCCTCCTCGCCGAAAAGCGTGGAGGACGCCGTGCGCAGCGGGCTGAAGAAGGTCTCCGAGACGGTCAAGGGCATCCAGGGCGCCTGGGTGAACGAGACCAAGGTGGTCACCAATGGCAGCGGCGAGATCACCGAGTGGCGGGTCAACCTGCGGGTGACCTTCCTGGTGGAATAGGCGCGCTCAGCGCACGTCCTGCACTTGGCGCTGGCCGTCCAGTACCACCACGTGGTCGGCGAGGGCGGGCAGGGTGTGCAGTGCCTGCCGACTGACGCGCTCGTAGTACTGCACGAAGCGCTCCAGCTGTGGCCGGCTCATGCCGTGCCGGCCCGGCTGCGCGGCCTGCAGGTTCTGCTCCTGCTGCCAGCGCCAGCGCGGTACCACCGAGAAATCCGGCGGCTGAAGGAACCATAGCCGGTCGCAGCGCTGCCACAGCGCCGTGTAGTCGCGGGCCAGCGCCTGGTTGCACCAGCGCCGCCAGCGGCCATCGGCGTCGGCCTCGCGCTCCAGCGCGTTCAACGGGCTGTCCAGCGCGATGTCATCCTGCGCGGGCGTGCCCAGGAACCAGCCTTCGAACACCAGCAGGTCCAGCGGTTGTTGCAGGCGCGGCCATTGCGCTTCTGGCAGGCGTTCGTCGGCCAGCTTGTCGAAACGCGGCATCGCGAAGGGCTGGCGTGCGGCCACCGCATCCAGCACTGCGTGGGCCAGCGGCAGGTCATGGGTGCCCGGCGGGCCCCGGGTGATCAGCAGTGGATGCACCTGGCGGGCAAGCCGTTGGCGCTGTGCGCGGGTCAGGTAGACATCATCGATCGACAGCGTGGCCGCGTTCAGGCCGCGTGCCTGGGCGCGGGCCACGACCTGCGCGGCCAGCGTCGATTTGCCGCTCCCCTGCAGGCCGCTGATCGCCAATACTGGAACCGCTGCGCCACTGCCCAGTGCGTCGTCCAGCACCTGTTCGGCCAATGTTTCGGGGAATCCTTTCACCTGGGGCATATACGCAGCAGCGGCCATGCAGCCACAATAGACCAATCCGTGTGAGAAGAACGCAACCATGAGCGACCTGTACGCCGAAGCCCTGTCCACGTTTGCCAGCCTGTTCGAAGAGGCCAGGCAGAGCCGCGAGGTCGAGCCGAACGCCATGACCGTGGCGACCGCCGATACGCACGGCCGTCCCTCGGCACGTACCGTGCTGCTGAAGGCGTTCGACGAGCGTGGTTTCGTGTTCTACACCCACCTGGACAGCCACAAGGGCCGGGAGCTGCAGGCCAATCCGCAGGCCGCGCTGTTGTTTCTGTGGCGCAGCCTGCGCGAGGCCGGTATCCAGGTGCGCATCGAGGGTCGCGTCGAGCAGGTTGCCGATGCCGAGGCCGATGCCTATTTCGCCAGCCGTCCGCGCATGAGCCAGATCGGCGCGTGGGCCTCGCAGCAGTCGAAGACGCTGGCGACGCGTGAGGAGTTCGATGCCCGCGTGGCGGAGGTCGAGGCACGTTTCGACGGCAAGGACGTGCCGCGTCCGGACGGCTGGAGTGGTCTGCGGGTAGTGCCTGACCGTATCGAATTCTGGTACGGCGCGCAGTTCCGCCTGCACGAGCGCTGGTGCTATGAAGCCGGTGCCGAAGGGCGCTGGAGCAAGCGCCTGCTGTATCCGTAAGTCGGGGCGGTGCCGGGGCTGCTGTAGCAACTGTCTTGTCAGGCGGAGGCCATCTGGGCCTCCGCGTCACGCTTGCGGGCGTTGAGGATCACCAGCATCTTGCGCATCACCGCGAC
>NZ_JAXBQT020000042.1:0-14030 GCF_047520755.2 Stenotrophomonas sp. FR010
CCCATCCCGAACTCGGAAGTGAAACGCAGCTGCGCCGATGGTAGTGTGGCTCAAGCCATGCGAGAGTAGGTCATCGCCAGGGTTTATACCCAAAACCCCGCTGCTCGCGCAGCGGGGTTTTTCTTTGGGCGCAGTAAATACAGGTAGTGCCGACCGCTGGTCGGCAACCCGATGGCGTTACATCGCCCGGTAGATCCACGCCATGCGTGGATGCCGTCCACGAGGAAGCATTGCGCCAACCAAGGTTGGCCGCTACCAATCGATTGCCGGCCAGCGGCCGGCACTACCGGTAGATCCATGCCGTGTGTGGATGCGGCGCCAAACAGGGCTGGCCGCTCCTCACGGCAGATCCGGAAGCGGACTTTTCCTGACCCATCACGCAGAAGCAGGCAAAAAAACGGCGCCCTGCGGGCGCCGTCTTGACCAGGATCGCATTGCAGGCCCGGATCAGGCGGCCCGCGGGACCTCGTGCGGTTCCTGCTGGCGGAACACCGATACCGCCTCGGTAAGCGTCCCCGCCTGCGACTGCAGCTCGCGTGCGGCCGCGGTGGCTTCTTCCACCAGCGCCGCGTTCTGCTGCGTGGCCTGATCCATCTGCACCACGGTCTGGTTGATCTGCTCGATGCCGATCGACTGCTCCTGCGACGCTGCGGAAATTTCGCGCATCAGGTGGCTGACATCCTCCACGCCGCCGGCAATGCCCTGCATCCGCTTGCCGGCGTCGGCCACCAGCTGGGCACCTTCGCCCACCTGCCGGCCTGCCTCATCGATCAGCTTTTTGATTTCCTGTGCGGCGGCGGCAGAACGCTGCGCCAACACGCGCACCTCGCTGGCCACCACGGCGAAGCCACGACCCTGCTCACCGGCGCGTGCGGCTTCCACCGCCGCATTGAGCGCGAGGATATTGGTCTGGAAGGCGATGCCATCGATCACGCCGGTGATGTCGCCGATCCGCTTCGAGGCGCCTTCAATCGCCTGCATGGTGTCGACAACCCGCTGCATCGCGGTGTTGCCATCACTGGCGGCGCTCTGCGTGGACGCAGCCAGCTCACTGGCCTCGCGCGCATGCGCAGCATTCTGGCGCACGGTAGCGGTCAGCTCCTCCATCGAGGCTGCGGTTTCCTGCAGGTGCGCCGCCTGGCGCTCGCTGCGCTCGGACAGCGCACCATTGCCTGCAGCGATCTCGCTGGCGGCGGTACTGATCGAGGCTGCGCACTGCTGGATGCGGCCCACCATGCGCGCCAGCTGGCCGGCGGTGGCGTTGGCATCGCGCTGGATCGCGGCGAAGGCACCGTGGTACTCACCGCGCATGCGCCGATCGAGATCGCCGTTGGCCAGCGCCGAAAGCATCTGCCGCACTTCATCGACGGTGCTGCTCAGCGTATCGAGCAGCTGGTTGATGCCACCGGTCAGGCCATCGAGGAAGCTGGCGCCTTCGGTCGCCTGCAGGCGCTGGCCGAGATCGCCGGCAGCGGCAGCAGCGACGATGCCGGCCACGGCGTTCTCAAGCGCCAGCTCCTGGGTACGGTCATGCCATTCCACGGCGAAACCGAGGCGCATGCCCTGTGCATCGAACACCGGGGTGACCACCTGCGCGAAGTGCACCGGGCCGATCTGTACCTTGCCGTTGTGGCTGGCCTGCAGACCGTTGAGGATCGCGCGGATGCGGTCCGGGTTGGCATGGAAGCGATGGATGCTGCTGCCAACCAGGCGTTCGGCATCGAAGTCAGGGAAGGCCTGGCGCAGTGTCGCCTGCTGGTTGCGCAGCAGAGCCACCACCGAGCGGTTCACATAGCGGATCACGTGATCGTTGTCGGCGATCATCATCGCGGTGCGCGAGGCATCCAGTGCCTGGCGGATCTGCGCATTTTCGGCATGCGCCGCCGCCTCGAGTCCACGCTGGGCCTGCACGTGGCGTGCAGTGTCGGCCAGGGCGTGGGCGAGTGAACCCGGTGCATAGGCGCCGGTGTCGGCATGTGCACCAAGATCGGCACCGGTGGCAATGTCGCGTGCCAGCGCGGCAAGCCGACGCGGGCCGTGGCCAAGGGCCTCGGTCTGCTGCCGAAGGCGCAGTGCGACCTGGCCGAGGAACAAGGTCAGGCCCGCGAACATGCCGGCCTGCAGCAGCGTTGGCCACAGCGCGGCACCGTCCTGCAACGGTGCCAGCAGCGCGAGCGTGCCGATGCCACCGGCCAGCCATACCGGCAGGCGATCACGATGGCTCAACAGCACGCCCAGCAGCAGCGCAATCGGCAACGCCGGCGACAGGCCCGTGATCGCGCACAGCCCTGCCAGCTGCAGCGACAACAACAGCGCCAGGCCATTGCGGGTGACGCAATGGCCCGCCTTGGGACCGGCCAGCCATATGGCAGGCAGCACAGCGGCCGCAACCAGCGAGGCGGTCAGGGCATGAGGCCCGCGCAGGGCCAGCACCAGGCCGGCCACCGCCAGTGCCGCACTGCCGATCAGCAATCGGCGGTCAGCGCGGTGGGCGAGCTGCTGCAGATGCGGCAGGCGGGCGGTATCGGGGGGACGAGTGGATGCAGCGGACATCGGCGACTCCTGGATCAGCAGACGGCTACGGCCACACGGTGGCGCACGCACGAGTGCGTGGCCAGGGCATGGACCGGGAATTCGGGGAATGCGACGCAATCAACGTCGCGCAGACGGGGCGCCGTGACCACATCCTGTGGGTGACGGAGCAATGGAGCGGGCATGCGGACTTCCTTGCAGGACCAGACACACGCCGCAGGCCCGACCGGGCCCACGTGCTGCGGACGCAGTGGCCCGCAACTGATGTATCGGCAGGAAGTGCGCAGAATGAAGTGCAGCGGACGCTGCGACTCAGCCGGCGTTGTCGTTGCCGAGGAAGCGCAGGATCACCTCGGCGATGCGTGCCGGGTCTTCCATATGCAGGTGGTGGTTGCCGGGAAACACGGCCAGCCGTCCATCACGCAGGTGCTGCAGGCGATCACTGCGCATCGGCTCGGGATAGTAGGACTGCGCCGGCGTGGCATAGATCACCTGCGTCGGGCAGGCGATGGCCTGCAGCAGGTTGTCGATCTGGCCTTCGCTGAGGCGGATCGCAGTGGGCAGCATCAGGCGCGGGTCGCTGCACCAGCGGTAGCCACCTTCGACCGGTTCCACGCCTCGCTCGACCAGCAGCCGTGCGCAGGGTTCGCTGAGCTGGTTGGTCATCATCCGCGCGCGGATCGGCGCTGCCAGATCGGGAAACACGCGCAGCTGCTTGCGTGCCAACGCCCGCGTAGCGTTCACATGCTCGCGCAGGCGATGCGCCGTTTCTTCCTCGGGACCGCGCAGGCCGCCGAGTGCTTCGATCGCCACCAGCCGATCAACACGGTCGCTGACCGAGGCGGTAAGGCTGGCAATGCCGGCACCCATTGAATGGCCGAGCAGGCTGAATCGGTCCCAGCCCAGCGCGTCGGCGACATCGAGTACGTGGCAGATCGCGGCGGCCGTGGTGTAGCTGGCACCCGCCGGCAGGTGTGCGCTGTGACCGTGGCCGGGCAGATCGATGGCAACCAGCTGCAACGCCGACAGGTGCGGCGCCAGCGGCACGAAGCTGGCGGCGTTGTCGAGCCAGCCATGCAGGGCCAGCACGCGTGGGCCGCCGCCGTGGTTGCGCAGGCCGGCGACGCGTGCGCCCCCGACCTGGAGTTCAAACGGTTGCAGGCTCATGCCAGCGAGGACACGGCCAGCCGTGCCAGGGCGCGTGCATGCTCCGGCTCGGCGTTGAGGCAGGGGATGTAGCGCATCGTCGCACCGCGCTCGGCCAGTGTTTCGGTGAAGCCCAGCGCAACCTCTTCCAGCGTCTCCAGGCAGTCGGTGGCAAATCCGGGGCAGACCACGTCGATCTGCTTCACGCCGGATTCGGCCAGCGCCCACAGGCTGGGCTCGGCATACGGCTGCAACCAGCGCTCGCGGCCGAAGCGCGACTGGTAACCCATCTGCCAGTCGTCCTTGCCCAGGCCCAGTGCATTGGCGATGGCCTGCGCACTGGCCTCGCAGCGCTGCGGATACGGGTCGCCCGCGTCGGCCAGGCGCTGCGGGATACCATGGAAGGAAAACATCAGTTTCTGACCGCGACCGTGCTGTTCCCAGTAGCGGCGGATCGATCCGGCTACGGCCTCGACCCAGCCGGGATCGACCGAGTAATCCCGCACTAGGCTCACGGTCACGCCCGGGTTGCGGCGCTGCCACGCATCGACCCGGTCTTCGACCGAGGCGGTGGTGGTGGTGGAGTACTGCGGGTACAGCGGCAGCACCACGATCCGGCGCGCGCCGTCGGCGGCCAGACGGTCGAGCTCGCCGGCCAGCGCCGGTTCGCCGTAACGCATCGCATGGCGCACCGTCAGGGTCGGCAGCAGGGCCTGCATGGCCTGCGCCAGCTGGCGCGTATGCACCATCAGCGGCGAGCCGTCGGGCAGCCAGACCTGGGCGTACTTGGCCGCCGACCGGCCACTTCGCAGCGGCAGGATCAGCCCGCGCAGCAGCGGCTGCCAGAGCAGTGCCGGAATCGCGACCACGCGCGGGTCGGACAGGAATTCGGCCAGGTAACGGCGTACGGCGGGGGCCGTCGGCGTCTCGGGCGTGCCTAGGTTGACCGCCAGCACGGCGGTATCGGGTGCGTCGAGCATGGGCGGTATTGTCGCCTATCCGGCGCCGCACCGGGATGCAGGGTTCGGATTGCAGGCATAGCGCGCATCAATGCGGGCAGGGAACGCTCATTGGGGATTCATGACAACACCACTAATTTCAGTCACTTGCTATATCTTCCTATGGACTGACTTCTGGAGCCTGCCATGCGTCGCCCGATCCAAGCCCTGCTGATCGCCGCCAGCCTGCTGTCCAGCCAGGCCATGGCCGGACCGCAGGAAGACCAGCGCGCCCGCAACGCCGTGCGCGTGCTGGCTGAAATCCAGGAAATCCCTGAACAGGGCATTCCGGACAAACTGCTCGACGAAGGCCGCGCGGTCATCGTCATTCCCGACACGATCAAGGCCGGTCTGGTCATTGGTGGTCGTCGTGGCCACGGCCTGATGTCGGTGCGCATGCCCAACGGTGCCTGGTCCAATCCGGTGTTCGTGAAGCTCACCGGTGGCAGCATCGGCTTCCAGGCCGGCGTGCAATCTTCGGATGTGGTGCTGGTGTTCCGCAACGACCGCAGCCTGGACAATCTGGTCAACGGCAAGTTCACGCTCGGCGCCGATGCCGGCGTTGCCGCCGGTCCGGTCGGCCGCAATGCCGCCGCCGCCACCGACGGCCAGCTGAAGGCCGAGATCTGGTCCTGGTCGCGTGCCCGTGGGCTGTTCGCGGGCGTCGCGTTGGATGGTGCGGTGCTGCAGATCGACGATGCCGCCAACCTTGACGCCTACGGCAGCAACACCACGCCGCGCATGATCTTCGAAGGTCGCGCCGCCGGTGCGCCGTCGATGGACGTGGTCGCCTTCCGTGATCGTCTGGAAGAGGCCACCTACGCCGCCCGCAACAACCGCAACGGCAACGGTGGCAGTGCACCGCGTCCGGCGGCGACCCCGGCGGTTGCGCCGGCGCCTGTTCAGGCAGCGCCGGCCGCCCCAACCGAAGCCACCACCGCGCCGTTGCAGAACGTGCCGCAGAACCCGCCGCCGCAGCAGCAGGGCTTCCAGCCGGTCAACGACGGCGAAATCCGCACGGAAACGCTGGGCGGAAACTGACTTTCGTCACGCGCGCCGGCTAACACCCGGTGCGCTATGCTCGACAGCCTGATCACTAACGTAACGAGCGTCTTTATGGGCAGTTTCAGCATCTGGCATTGGTTGGTCGTGCTGGCCATCGTCCTGCTGGTGTTCGGCACCAAGCGCCTGACCAGTGGCGCCAAGGACCTCGGCTCGGCGGTCAAGGAATTCAAGAAGGGCATGCGCGACGAAGACAAGCCGAACGCGCAGCTGGGCGATGAGTCGCGTAGCCAAGACGCCTCGCGCACCGCGCAGGACGAGCACGACCGTAACGCTCGCTGATCCGGAGCGGTTGCGGTGTTCGATATCGGCTTCAGCGAACTGCTGGTGATCGCGGTGGTCGCCCTGGTGGTGCTCGGTCCCGAGCGCCTGCCCAAGGCGGCCCGCTTCGCCGGCCTGTGGGTGCGCCGTGCCCGCAATCAGTGGGATTCGGTGAAACAGGAACTGGAGCGCGAACTGCAGGCCGAGGACATCAAGCGGCAGATGCAGGACGTGCGCCAAGGCATGCAGGACACCGAGAACCAGCTGCGCGCCAGCGGTGAAGCGATCCGTCGCGAAGCGCAGCAGGCGCAGCAGCAGGGCGATACGCTGGCGCAGGAGGTTCGCGCACCGGCGCCTGCGGATCTGCCGCCGCATATGAGCGCTGCGCCCGATGCCGATGCGCCGGCACAGGAGAGCGTTGCTCCCGAGCCGACGCCGGCGACACCCCCTGAAGCCGGTGCGCCGCCGCCGCAGAGCAGCCCGGAGCGCCAGCCATGAGTGAACAGGATTTCGGCGAAAGCTCGCTGGTCGAACATCTGGTGGAGCTGCGCGGCCGCCTGGTGCGCGCATTGCTGGGCCTGGGCGTGGTGCTGCTGGCGCTGCTGCCATTTACCCAGAAGCTGTACAACGCGCTGGCCGAACCGCTGGTCTCGCAGCTGCCCAACGGGCAGACGATGATCGCGACCAATCCGGCCGGCGCCTTCTTCGCGCCATTGAAGCTGACCTTCTTCGTGGCCCTGTTCGTGGCGGTGCCGTGGCTGCTGTACCAGCTGTGGGCCTTCGTCGCCCCGGGGCTTTACGCGCGTGAGAAGCGCCTGGCGGTGCCGCTGCTGGTGTCTTCGGTACTGCTGTTCTACACCGGCTGTGCCTTCGCCTACTTCCTGGTGCTGCCGGCGGTGTTCCATTTCCTGACCACCTTCAGCCCGGACGTGATCGCGATCACCCCGGATGCGAATGCCTACCTGGATTTCGTGCTGGCGATCTTCTTCGCCTTCGGTGGCAGTTTCGAACTGCCGGTGGCGATGGTGATCCTGGTCCTGCTGGGCTGGGTGACGCCGCAGCAGTTCAAGGAAGGCCGTGGTTACGCGATCGTCGGCATCTTCGTGCTGGCGGCGGTGCTGACCCCGCCGGACGTGGTCTCGCAGCTGATGCTGGCGATCCCGATGTGCCTGCTCTACGAGCTGGGCATCCACGCCGCACGCTGGCTGGTGCCATCGTCGGCGGTGAAGAAACCCGCCGCCTAAAAAAGGGGACGGAGGGGATTAAGTCGTTATCGGCACAGTGGCACAAACGACTTAATCCCCTCCGTCCCCTTTTTCGTCAGGCGTGGAAGATGTCGCTTGAGGCCGGGGTGGTCGGCACCGGCGGTGCTGCGCGGCTGCCACGGTGCACGAACATCTGCTTCCACGCGGCGTAGACCGCGCCGACATACAGCGGCATCAGCACCGTGGTCAGCACCAGCTGGGCGATGAAGGCGGCGGCCAGCGGGCCTCCGATCAGCATCGCGATCTGGATCACGATCACGAACAGGATGTAGATGCAGAACGCGGCGATCAGGCCGAGCACGGCGAACACGATCATCGCGCCGATGTTCTCGATGCAGCCCTGCAGGCTCAGGCGCAGCGCGTGCATGCCGCTCTGCTTGTCGAACACCACCAGCGCCGGCTGGGTGAACATCGCCAGCGAGAGCGCCACCGCGCTCAGGAACACCAGCAGCATCCACAGCGCGATGCGCTTGGCCGGCAGGTTGGCGACCAGCGCCGCGGCATCGTCCGGCTTGATCTGCTGGCCACTGCGGCTGATCTCTTCCATCTTGGTCATGACCTCGCTGAAGGCGGTGAAGCCTTCGCGGCCGATCATCATGAACAGCAACGCGCCCAGCAGCAGCACCGCCAGCACCTGGATCGCCAGCGGCACCAGCAGGTGGCTGACGCGGTGGTCGCGGATCGGCTGCAGCAGGTGCGAGGACAGGCCCGGGCGGCCTTCGTCGATCTCACCCACGGCGTAGAGCATGCCGCCGAACATGATCGGCGAGATGGCCAGGGTCATCAGCTGCACGGCCATGCCGGCGGCGCCGGGAATCAGCGTCGACAACAGGGTGACCACCCAGCTCACCAGCAGCCAGGCCAGGCCGATCCGGGCCAGCTGCAGCGGCGCACGCCGGTACAGGGAGAACGTATCCAGCAACCACTGGGCGCCCGCCGAGGCCGGCAGCTTGCGAATCTCTTTCATGGACATCCGGGAAGGACAGGAGGGGACGGGCGGTTGCCCGTGCCGCTGATTATCCCTGTTTTGCCGCCGGCTGGGCTGAAGACAGCCGCGCCTGTCGGACGAAGCGGCGCAGCAGCTGGCGGGCCAGCGGTGCGGCGCTGACTGCGCGCTCGATGCTGCGCGCACAGCCGCCGTGGCGGCCGATGCAGTCGGCGCGGGCGCGCACGTAGCCGCGCATGTGGTGGGTGGCGAATTCGGGGTGGAACTGCACGCCCCAGGCCTGGCGCCCCCAGCGGAACGCGTGGCAGCCATCCAGCGGCGAGCGTGCCAGCACCTCGGCACCGTCGGGCGCGCGCAGCACGGTCTGCAGGTGGGTGGCGTGGGCGGCAAAGTGCTGCGGCAGGCCCTGGAACAGCGGATCCTGTGCCGCCTGTGGCTGCAGCTCCAGCTCGATCGTGCCGGACTCGCGCCCGGCCGGGTTGTAGGCCACCTCACCGCCCAGCGCATGCGCCAGCAGCTGGTGGCCGTAGCAGATGCCGAACACCGGCAGGCCGGCGTGGACGGTCTGGCGCAGCCACGCCGCGCTGCGCTCGCTCCAGTCGGCGTGGTCAGTAACGAAGGCGGCCGAGCCGGTCACCAGTACGCCGGCAAAACCGTGCGGATCGGGCAGGGCGCCACCGTGTTCGACATCGACCACCACCGTCTCGTGCTCTTCCAGCCCGGCGGCGACGCGGATCCAGTGCGGAAAGCGCCCGTAGCGGCGCAGCGACGGTACCGGGCGGCCGGTTTCAAGGATCAGGAAGGGGGCTGGGTTCATCCGGGGGCGGCAGCACTGACAGGACTTCCTCGATTGTAGTCAGCCCCTGCGCCACCTTTTCAAGCCCGGCCTGGCGCAGGGTTCGCAGCCCTTCAGCGCGCGCGGCACGGGTGAAACCGGCCAGATCCATGTCGGCGCGGATCTGCCCGCGCAGCCGCGAGCCCAATGGCAGCAACTCATACAGGCCGATGCGGCCGAGAAATCCGGTGCGCCGGCACTCCAGGCAACCGACCGGACGACAGGGCGTGGCGGCATCTGGATATGCAGCTTGGCTATCAGCCAGCACCGCCCAGTCGGCAGCACCAAGGGTGTGCGGCTGCTTGCAGTGCGGGCACAGGGTACGCACCAGGCGCTGGGCGAGGATGCCGTTGAGGGTGCTGGCCAGCAGGTAGTGCGGCACGCCCAGGTCGAGCAGGCGGGTGACCGCCGACGGTGCATCGTTGGTGTGCAGGGTGGACAGCACCAGATGGCCGGTCAGCGACGCCTGCACCGCCATCTGCGCGGTCTCCAGATCGCGGATCTCGCCGATCATGATGATGTCCGGGTCCTGCCGCAGCAGGGTGCGCACGCCGCTGGCGAAGTCCAGGTCGATGTTGGCCTGCACCTGCATCTGGTTGAACTCGGGGGCGATCATCTCGATCGGGTCCTCCACCGTGCACACGTTCACGTCCGGCGTGGCCAGCCGCTTCAGCGTGGAATACAGGGTGGTGGTCTTGCCCGAGCCGGTCGGGCCGGTGACCAGTACGATGCCGTGCGGGCGCTCGACCAGTGCATTCCAGCCAATGGCCTCCTGCGGGCTGAAACCGAGCTGGTCGATGCTCTTGAAGGCGGCATCGGGGTCGAAGATGCGCATCACGCACTTCTCGCCGAACGCGGTGGGCATGGTCGACAGACGCATCTCGACCTCGCGGCCACCCGGCGAGCGGGTCTTGATGCGGCCGTCCTGCGGGCGCCGGCGCTCGGCCAGGTCCATTCGGCCGAGTACCTTGATGCGGCTGACCACCGCGGTCATCACCGCCGGCGGCACCTCGAACACCTTGTGCAGCACGCCGTCGATGCGGAAGCGCATGCGTCCCATCTCGCGGCGCGGTTCCAGGTGGATGTCCGAGGCGCGCTGCTCATAGGCGTACTGCAGCAGCCAGTCGACGATGTGCACGATGTGCTGGTCGTCGGCATTGACGTCGCCGGTGCGGCCCAGCTCGACCAGCTGCTCGAAGCTGGGCAGGGTGGTGTTGGCCTCGCAGCGGACGTCGCCGCGCGCGCCACGCACCGAACGGGTCACCCCATAGAACTCCATGGTGTAGCGGTGCAGGTCGAGCGGATTGACCACCGCCAGCTCGATGCGGCGGCGGGTCAGGTGCTGCAGGTCGCGGCGCCATTCCTGCACCAGCGGCTCGCTGGTGGCCACCAGCACCCGTTCGGCATCCACTGCCAGCGGCAGGAAGCGGTGGCGACGGGCATAGGCGTGGGAGACCAGCGCGGTGACCGCAGCGACGTCGACCCGGGTCGGATCGATGCGCAGGTAGCGGCTGCCGGTGCGTTGGGCCAGCCATTCGGTCAGGCGTTCCAGGGTCAGTTCGCCGCCGTCGCGGGTGGCCAGCTTGAGGTTGGACAGCAGCACCAGCGGGTGCACTTCACTGGCATTGCGCGCGCCCTGTGCGGAAAACCGCATGCGCTCGCCCTCGTGCTCGGCGACCAGGCCGTCGGCCAGCAGCGCCGCACCAACCTGCTCGAAATGCAGGCGGCCCCACGGCAGCGGGACGCCGCCTGGCTCGCCGGGCGTGCCCACCGGCAGCCGATGTTCCATCTGCCTGCTCCTCCCGGGTACGGAATGCCCCGCAGGTCGGCCGTTATACTAGCGCACCCCCTTGCCGGCCAAGACTCGTACGCATGTCCGCGACCCCGACCGTTCCGATCACCTTCCAGGGCCTGATCCAGACCCTGAACCAGTTCTGGGCCCAGCAGGGCTGCGTGCTCATCCAGCCGCTCGACCTGGAGGTGGGCGCCGGTACCTTCCACCCGGCCACCTTCCTGCGTGCGATCGGTCCGGAAAGCTGGAACGCGGCCTATGTGCAGCCGTCGCGGCGCCCGACCGACGGCCGCTACGGCGAGAACCCGAACCGCCTGCAGCGCTACTACCAGTACCAGGTGGCGATGAAGCCGGCGCCGGACAACATCCAGCAGCTGTACCTGGATTCGCTGAAGGCACTGGGCATCGATCCGCTGGTGCACGACCTGCGCTTCGTCGAGGACAACTGGGAATCGCCGACGCTGGGCGCGTGGGGCCTGGGCTGGGAAGTCTGGCTCAACGGCATGGAAGTGACCCAGTTCACCTACTTCCAGCAGGCCGGTGGCCTGGAGTGCCGCCCGGTGCTGGGCGAGATCACCTACGGTCTCGAACGCCTGTGCATGTACCTGCAGAACTGCGACAACGTCTATGACCTGGTCTGGACCTACGGCCCGGACGGCCAGCCGGTGACCTACGGCGACGTCTACCACCAGAACGAGGTGGAGCAGAGCACCTACAACTTCGAATACGCCGACGTGGACGAAATGTTCCACCGCTTCGATGCCTGCGAGCGTGAAGCGCAGAAGCTGGTGGAAGTGGGCCTGCCGCTGCCGGCCTACGAGCAGGTGATGAAGGCCAGCCATACCTTCAACCTGCTCGATGCGCGCCGCGCGATCAGCGTGACCGAGCGCCAGCGCTACATCCTGCGCGTGCGCGCGCTGGCCCAGGCAGTGGCCAAGGCGTATTACGAGCAGCGCGAGAAGCTGGGCTTCCCGGGCGCGAAGAAGGCCTGACCGCCTTCCTGCACCGTCCCGCTTTTCATCAACTACCCGGGGCGCCGGACGCGTTGCGCGCTGCGCCCCCACCACAGGATCGAACCGATGAGCCAACTGTCCCCCCTGCTGATCGAACTGGGCACCGAGGAGCTGCCGGTCAAGGCGCTGCCGGGCCTGGCCCAGGCGTTCTTCGACGGTGTTGTCGAAGGCCTGCGCAAGCGTGGCGTCGCGCTGGAGCTGGGCGATGCCCACCCGCTGTCGACCCCGCGCCGGCTGGCCGTGCTGCTGCCGGGCGTCGGCCTGGAACAGCCGGAACAGCACAGCGAAGTGCTGGGCCCGTACCTGAACATCGCGCTGGATGCCGAAGGCCAGCCGACCAAGGCCCTGCAGGGCTTCGCCGCCAAGGCCGGGATCGACTGGACCGCGCTGGAGAAGACCACCGACAACAAGGGTGAGCGCTTCGTGCACCGCGCCGTGACCCCGGGCGCGAGCACCGCCAGCCTGTTGCCGGACATCCTGCGCGAGGCGATCGCGGCGATGCCGATTCCCAAGCCGATGCGCTGGGGCGATCACGCCTGGGGCTTCGCCCGCCCGGCACACTGGCTGGTGCTGCTGCACGGCGCCGACGTGGTCGAGGCCGAACTGTTCGGCCTGCAGGCCGGCCGCGCCAGCCGTGGCCATCGTTTCCACCACGACCAGGCCGTGTCGCTGGCGCAGCCGCAGGACTACGTTGAAGCGCTGCGCGCCGCGTTCGTGCTGGTCGACCCGAGCGAGCGCCGCACGCGCATCGTCGCCGAGGTCGAGGCCGCCGCAGCCGGGGCCGGTGGCAGCGCCCGCATCACCGAAGACAACCTGGAGCAGGTGGTGAACCTGGTCGAATGGCCGTCGGCGGTGCTGTGCAGCTTCGAACGCGCGTTCCTGGCGGTGCCGCAGGAAGCGCTGATCGAGACAATGGAGATCAACCAGAAGTTCTTCCCGGTGCTGGATGCCGCCGGCACGCTGACCGAGAAGTTCATCGGCATCGCCAACATCGAATCGAAGGACGTGGCCGAAGTGGCCAAGGGCTACGAGCGGGTGATCCGCCCGCGCTTCGCCGATGCCAAGTTCTTCTTCGACGAGGACCTGAAGCAGGGCCTGGTGTCGATGGGCGACGGCCTGAAGACGGTGACCTACCAGGCCAAGCTGGGCAGCGTGGCCGACAAGGTGGCGCGCGTGGCCGCACTGGCCGAAGTGATCGCAGCCCAGGTCGGTGCCGATCCGGCGCAGGCCAAGCGGGCTGCCGAGCTGGCCAAGAACGACCTGCAGTCGCGCATGGTCAACGAATTCCCGGAATTGCAGGGCATCGCCGGCCGCCACTACGCCGTGGCCGGTGGTGAATCGGCCGACGTGGCGCTGGCCATCGACGAGGCCTACCAGCCACGTTTCGGTGGTGACGACATCGCGCTGTCGCCGCTGGGCAAGGTGCTGGCCATCGCCGAACGCGTGGATACGCTGGCCGGTGGTTTCGCTGCAGGCCTGAAGCCGACCGGCAACAAGGACCCGTTCGCGCTGCGCCGCAATGCGCTGGGCCTAGCCCGCACGATCATCGAAAGCGGCTTCGAACTGGACCTGCGCGCGCTGATGGCCAGCGCCAATGCCGGCCTGGCCGCGCGCAACGTGCAGGCCGATGTCGGCGAGCTGTACGACTTCATCCTCGACCGCCTGAAGGGCTACTACGGCGACAAGGGCGTGCCGGCCACGCACTTCAACGCGGTGGCCGAGTTGAAGCCGGCCTCGCTGTACGACTTCGATCGCCGCCTGGATGCGATCGGCACCTTCGCCGCGCTGCCGGAGGCAGAGGCGCTGGCCGCGGCCAACAAGCGCATCCGCAACATCCTGCGCAAGGCCGAGGGCGAGATTCCGGCGCAGATCGACGCGGCACTGCTGCAGGAAGATGCCGAGCGCGCGCTGGCCGAAGCGGTGACCGCCGCCATCGATGACACCGGCGCCAGCCTGCACCAGAAGGATTATGTGGCGGTGCTGGCACGCCTGGCGCGCCTGCGTCCGCAGGTCGACGCGTTCTTCGATGGCGTGATGGTCAACGCGGAAGATCCGGCACTGCGTGGCAACCGCCTGGCGCTGCTGACGATGCTGGGCGAGCGCCTGGGCAAGGTGGCGGCGATCGAGCATCTGTCGAGCTGACGCCCGTATCGGTAGTGCCGGCCGCTGGCCGGCATTGC
>NZ_JAXBQT020000043.1:0-12565 GCF_047520755.2 Stenotrophomonas sp. FR010
GGGGGGGGGGGGGGGGGGGGGGGCGGGGGCCCCCCCGGCCCGCTTTTCGAAGCTCAAAGCCACAGCCAAAGCCAAAGCAGCGCCTTCCTGATACGTTGGGAGGCGGAGGGCATGGGCGTGCAGGACACGCCGCAAGTACGTCCCTGTAGGCTCGATGGCGCCATCCATGGCGCCAACGGTCCTGCACGCCCATGCCCTCCGCCTCTGGAACATTTCCGCGAGCGCGGTGCGTACATGCGCTGTGCCTCGCCTTTGGTAGCCGCCAACCTTGGTTGGCAACAGCTTTTGACTTTGCTTTTTTCTTTTGACTTTGAATTTCGCTCTCGTTCCGCGCGCGCAGGAAACTGTCCGGAGCCGGAGCAAGGCGGCAGGCAGGACCGTGAGGCGCATGGATGCGCCGACCGAGCCTACAGGGACGTATTTACGGGGTGTCCTGCCTGTCGCCTTGCTCCGGCTCTACGCGCGGGAAAAGAGGCGCCGCGAACAACGCTGTAAACCTACTTCGCATACTGCCCACCGCAGTCGGCATCCTTGCCCGGCCCCAGTTCGATCGTCGCCAGCAAGGCCGCCGGCGGGGCGATGCTGCCCAGTGCCAGGGCCACCGCTCCGCGGATGCCCAGCGCTTTGAAGTCCGGGCGGAACGACGGGTCCTTGAACGTGCCGGCAATGTGCAGCGGCGAGCGCAGTACCAGGATGCTCCTGTCCTTCGGGCGCGGCTTCAACAGCAGGTCCAGGGTTTCGTCGCGCAGGCTGACGGTGCCTTCGCCGATGAGGATCGTGTCGGTGGTGTCCACCGCCAGCGCCTGGCTGGTCATCAGGCCGTCGCGCACACCGAAGTCGGCGAAGGCGCAGCGCAGGGGAATCTGCTTGTCGCCGGTCACCAGGAACTTCAGCGATTCGGTGATATCCAGGCCGGCCAGCTCCATCACCAGGTTGCCGACGTGGCCACGGCCCATCGCCAGGCCGACCTCGCCGCTGCTGCTGCCGAGCATTGCGGCGATCGAATTGCCGCGGCCACTCAGGTCCACCTCACCGCCGATGCCGCCCTTGGCCTGTTCGGCCAGCTTGGCATCGGGGAACAGCTGGCCCAGCTGAACGCCGCGCACGCTCGCCTTCAGCGCAGTGCTGATCTGCGGCTGGCGTGCGTCCATGCGGATGGTGCTGCGGATATCGCCGCCGGCGACGCCGAAGTTCAGCGGGGCCAGCCGCAGCACCCCGTCATCCAGCAGCAGATGGGCGTCCATGTCGTCCAATGGCAATGACGGTGCGTTGATGCGGTGGGCCTTCCAGCGCACATCGGCATCCATGGCACGCAGCTTGCCGAGGTTGTAGGGCGTGTCCGGAAGCACGCGCGCGCGCGGCCACCCGCGCGGCCTCGGCCTTCTGCTCCGCATTGGCGGTTTCGCCGCCGCCGGTCTTCGGTGGCGCGCCGACGAAGCCGGCCAGGTCATCGAAGTCCAGGCGCTTGGATTCCAGCGTCGCGGTCAGCCGCGGACGGTCGCGGCCCACCTCGAACTGAAGACTGCCACCGAGGTCGCTGTCGCCCACCTTGCCGGTGAAACCGTCGTAACGCCAGACGTCGTGGTCGCGCTTCAGGCGTCCGTTCAGCGCGTAGGGCGGGGACGGCGGAATGGCGATGCCGAGCAATGGGTAGAGATCGGCCAGGTCCTGGCCACTGAGCGCGAACTGCAGGTCGAACACGCGCAGCTGGAACGGATTGGTCAGCGTGCCGCTGGCCACCGCGTGGGTGGCGCCGGCGCGGCCGTCGAGGTGGATGCGGAACGGGTGGTCGCTGTTGGTCAGTTCCAGCGGTGATTCGGTTCCGCCCTGCAGGGTGAACGGGTTGCCCTGCCAGTGGCCCTTGCCCTGCACCAGCAGCGGCGGCGAGGCATCGGCCTGCTTCGGCTGGCCGCTGCGCACGCCCACGCGGATATCGGTACGGCCCGGTGCGTCGAGGAACTGCAGTCGGCCGTCGTCGATGCGCAGGCGCTTGAGCTGCGGGCTGGTGCCGCCAGCGCTGTCACCGAGGAAGTCCCAGTTGCCCGGCTCGCCCTGGCGTGGGGCGGCTTCCAGCAGCACGTCCGGTCGGGTCAGGCGCACTTCCGGCAGCTGCACGCTGCCGCGCAGCAGGGGCCATACGCGCACGTCGATCTCGACGCGGTCGGCCGTGGCCATGTTCGGCTGCTTGGCCCAACCGGCATTGGCGAAGGTGATCGCATCGGCACGGATGGTGCTGGTCCGGCCGAGGTCGACATCCAGATGGCCGATGTGCAGTGCACGGCCGGTACGGGCCTGCACGGCGCGCTCGACCGGGCCCTTGAACCAGTTCCAGTCCCACAGTGCGATCAGTACCAGGATCGCTGCGAGCAGGAAGATCAGCAGCGTCAACCAGCGCCGGCCTCGCGGGCCGGGGCGGCGGAGGCGCCAGCGGTTCGTGCGCTTTGCGGCAGGGGAGGCGGCGGCATTCACGCTGCCATGGTTGCCCCCTCATCGTGGACGGGGCGCGAAGCGTCCATGTGCGCGGCGTGCACGCGCCGCGCACGGGCCAGTGCTACAGCACCTGCATGGTGACCGCGACGAAGTGGCAGACGCTGCCACCGATGACGAACAGGTGCCAGATCGCATGCGAATAGGGAATCGATTCGCGGTGGTAGAAATAGGTGCCCAGCGTGTAGGACAGGCCGCCGGCCAGCAGCCAGCCCAGCGTCCAGCCGTCGATCGAGGCCAGCATCGGCTTGACCGCCACGATCACCAGCCAGCCCATGGCCACGTAGATGGCAGTGGACAGGCGCTTGAAGCGACCGGTGTAGAACAGCTTGAACACCACGCCGGCCAGGGCCAGGGTCCAGATCGCGGCGAACAGGCCCCAGCCCCACGGGCCGCGCAGGCCGATCAGGGTGAATGGGGTATAGGTGCCGGCGATCAGTACGTAGATCGCGCAGTGGTCGAACACTTTGAGCCGGCCCTTGGCGACCGGGTGCTGGATGGCGTGGTACAGGGTGGACGCGGTGTACAGCAGCAGCAGCGCGATGCCGAACACGATGGCGCCGGCCAGCTGCCAGCCATCGCTGTAGATCGCGGCCAGGGTGATCAGCACCGCACCGGCGCCCAGGGCGAGCACGGCACCGAGGCCGTGGGTCAGGGCGCTGGCGATTTCTTCGCGGATCGAAGCAACGGAAGTCGTGGACATGGCGTAGGCGTCGTTCGCGGGGAGGGGGACCCGCACCCCCCTATCATCGCCGCGATGGGCGGCACGTGCACGCCCGTCACCGTATGGTGGGTGAATCCCTGCGTTGCGACGGCGGGGTCAGAGCCCTTTCCTTGCGGAAAGGGATCCGACCCCGTGGCATCAGCCTGCCGAAACGGTGTGCGCCGCTTCGCGTGTGGCCGAGAAACGCACATCCGGCGAGCGTTCCTGGGCCAGCTGCAGGTTCACTCGGGTCGGAGCGAGGTAGACCAGGTGACCGGCCGCATCCATGGCCAGGTTCAATGCGTTCTTCTCGCGGAATTCTTCCAGCTTCTTCTCGTTGCTGCAGTGGACCCAGCGCGCAGTGGTCACGCTGACCGGCTCGAAGGTGGCTTCCACACCGTACTCGTCCTTCAGGCGGTAGGCCGCCACGTCGAACTGCAGCACGCCGACGGCACCCAGGATCAGGTCGTTGCTGGTCAGCGGGCGGAAGAACTGGGTCGCGCCTTCCTCGGACAGCTGGGCCAGGCCCTTCTGCAGCTGCTTGAGCTTGAGCGGATCACGCAGGCGTGCGCGGCGGAACAGTTCCGGGGCGAAGTTGGGAATGCCGGTGAAGGTCACCGCTTCGCCTTCGGTGAAGGTATCGCCGATGGAGATGGTGCCGTGGTTGTGGATGCCGATCACATCGCCGGGCCACGCTTCCGCCGCGATCTCGCGGTCGCTGGCCATGAAGGTCAGCGCGTTGGCCAGCTTCATTTCCTTGCCGGTGCGCACGTGGAAGGTCTTCATGCCGGCGCTGAAACGGCCCGAACAGACCCGCATGAATGCCACGCGGTCACGGTGCTGCGGGTCCATGTTGGCCTGGATCTTGAACACGAAGCCGGTCAGCTTGTTCTCTTCCGGTGCGATTTCGCGGCCGGTGGTGGTTCGCGCCTGCGGCGACGGCGCATGCTCGACGAAGAAGTCCAGCAGCGGCTGCACGCCGAAGTTGTTCACGCCCGAGCCGAAGAACACCGGGGTCTGCTTGCCGGCGCGGTAAGCGTCCAGATCGAACGGATGGCTGGCGCCCTGCACCAGTTCCAGTTCGTCGCGCAGGTCGGCCAGCATCTGCGCACCGATCTTCTCGGCCAGGCCGGGCGCATCGATGGATGGGAAGATGGTCGAGTCCTGGCGGGTGAAGTTGCGACCCGGTTCGTACAGGTGCACTTCGCCGGTCAGCAGGTGAACCACGCCCTTCAGGCGCTGGCCCATGCCGATCGGCCAGGTGACCGGCGCGCACTGGATGCCGAGCACGGTCTCCACTTCATCCAGCAGCTCGATCGGGTCCTTGCCCTCGCGGTCGAGCTTGTTGATGAAGGTCATGATCGGGGTGTCGCGCAGGCGGCACACTTCCATCAGCTTGATGGTGCGCTCTTCCACGCCCTTGGCCACGTCGATCACCATCAGCGCCGAGTCCACTGCGGTCAGCACGCGGTAGGTGTCCTCGCCGAAGTCGGCGTGGCCAGGGGTGTCGAGCAGGTTGACGATCTTGCCTTCGTACGGGAACTGCATCACCGAGGAGGTGACGGAGATGCCGCGCTCCTTTTCCAGCGCCATCCAGTCGGAGGTGGCGTGGCGGGCGGCCTTGCGGCCCTTGACCGAACCGGCCATCTGGATCGCGCCTCCGAACAGCAGCAGCTTTTCGGTCAGCGTGGTCTTGCCGGCGTCAGGGTGGGAAATGATGGCGAAGGTGCGGCGACGCGACGCTTCGTTGGCGACTTCGGACATGGCAGTGGCGCCCGCCCGGGGCGCTTTTCAAAGAGATAAGCGCCCGATTATACCGGCCGGGGCCGGTCAGCGCCCGATACCGCCGTCGGCCTCGCCGTGGCGGGCGAACTGCAGCTGGCCCTGCCCGGCGAAGATGCGCACCGGCACCGAGCGCAGGCCCATGCCGCGGTTGACCTGCACCACGAAGTGCAGGTGCGGCGCAGTGCTGTAGCCGCTGTTGCCGGACAGGCCGATCGGTTGCCCGGCTCCCACCGCCTGGCCGCGGCGTACGCGCATGCCGCCGGCCTGGAGGTGGCCGTACAGGGCCATGCTGCCGTCGCTGTGCAGCACGCGGATGAAATTGGCACGGGCACCATCGCGCTCGCGGTCCTGGCCGTTGCCACGGAAGCCATCCTGGATCTGCATCACCGTGCCCTCGCGCGCGGCCAGCACCAGGGTGCCCTCCGGCAGTGCGAAGTCGACCGCGTCGCGGTTCTCCTCGTCGTCATGGCTGAATCGCCCCTGCGGTGCCTGGTCTACACGCAGGCGGGCCGCATCGAACGGCAGGCGATAGCCGACATCTTCGGCCTGCGCGGCCGGGTTGCCCGGCACCGACTGCAGGCGCAGATCCAGCATGCGGCCATCGATCGGGGCGGGCAGGTGGCCGACCACCAGGCTGCTGTCGCCCTGGATCAGCGACTCGACCGGGAGGCCTTCGACCGGGTGTCCGGGGGCGGCGCGCAGCTGGATCTGCAGCGGCCCTGCCAGCCCGTTGTCGATCCGCGCCTGCCATTGCGTACCGACCGGCTGCAGGCGCAACCGGGCCATGGGGGCGCCGCCCTCGGCACTGCCTGCGCGGGTGGCAGGGGCGGAAGGGGGAGCCAGTCCCCAGCCCCGGCGCCAGTCGCCGGCGTGTGCGGTCGCGCTCGCCAGCAGAGGCAACAGCAGGCAGGACAGGGGCAGGCGCGGCATCGGCGTTTCCAGCAAGAGGACCGCCGGGACTGTACCCGATCCTGAACGGGGCGACCGGGGCGGCCCTCGCAGAGTGATCCTGAGAATATCTATCGCTTTATCCGCATGAAGGGATTGACAGTGCCGGAAAGGGCTGGCATCGTGGCTCCACCATCGAGACCGGCAGAGGGACAGGCCCTTTGAAGCCGGGGCAGCCCGCAGGCGCGCAAGCGTCTGCGTAGGTGCCAAATCCTGCGGGGACCGTGGCGTCCACCGAAAGATGGTTCGAACCATGCACCCCACGTGCATCTCGAACGCGGGCCCGCGAAGGCTCGATGGCCGATTCCCCAACCGGATCCCGCCATGAGCTTCGCTGCCAGTACCGCCATTCGCCCCGAACCCTTTGTCCCCGTCAGCGTGCCGGTCGCAGACCGCGTGCACGCGGAGCGCGGTGAGTTCGCCGCGGTGCTGTCGATGCGCCATGCAGGCCCCAGCCCGGTGCGCCTGCGCTATGAGTGGGTGGGCCCGGCCAACGCACCGGTGGTGGTGCTGGCCGGTGGCATTTCCGCCCATCGCCACGTGGCGTCCAATGCACAGTTCAGCGAGAAGGGCTGGGCCGAAGCGCTTGTGGGTAGCGGCCGCGCGCTCGACCCGCAGCAGCTGCGCGTGCTGGCCTTCGATTTCATCGGTGCCGACGGTGCACTGGATGTGCCGATCGATACTGCCGACCAGGCCGATGCGCTGGCGCTGTTGCTGGACCATCTCGGCATCCGCACGCTGAAGGCCTTCGTCGGCTATTCGTATGGCGCGCTGGTCGGCCAGCAGTTCGCGATCCGTCACCGCGCCCGCGTGCGCCAGCTGGTGCTGGCCAGCGGCGCGCACCGCCCGCATCCCTATGCCGCCGCGTGGCGCGCGCTGCAGCGCCGCGCGGTTGCGCTGGGCCAGCTGCAGTGCGGCGAAGACCACGGCCTGGCCCTGGCCAGGCAGTTCGCCATGCTCAGCTACCGCACCCCGGAAGAATTCGGCGAGCGCTTCGACGCCGCGCCGGAGGTCATCAATGGCCGCGTGCGCGTGGCCGCCGAAGACTACCTCGACGCCGCCGGCGCGCAGTACGTCGCGCGCACGCCGGTGACCGCCTACCTGCGCCTGTCCGAATCGATCGACCTGCACCGTGTCGACCCCGCCGCGATCCTGCCACCGACCGTGGTGGTCGCCGTGGAGGGCGACCGCCTGGTGCCGCTGGCCGACCTGGTCGGCCTGGTCGAAGGGCTGGGCCCGCGCGGCAGCCTGCGCGTGCTGCGTTCGCCCTATGGCCACGACGCCTTCCTCAAAGAAACCGATCGCATCGACGCGATCCTCGCCACCGCCTTCCGCACCTCTGGAGAGTCCGCATGAGCCTGCACGCCAACGAGCCGTCCTGTAGTCGCACCACTGCCGCCGTCCGTGCGGGCATCGATCGGGACACCGCGCATGGTGCGGTCACACCGCCGATCGTGCTGTCGTCGAACTTCAGCTTCGACGGCTTCGGCAACAAGCGCCAGTACGACTACACGCGCAGTGGCAACCCGACCCGCGACCTGCTGGGTGAGGCGCTGGCGGAACTGGAAGGCGGCGTCGGTGGTGTGGTCACCGCCACCGGCATGGGCGCGATTAACCTGGTGCTGAACGCACTGCTGCAGCCGGGCGATACCCTGGTGGTGCCGCACGATGCGTACGGCGGCAGCTGGCGCCTGTTCAATGCGCTGGCCAGGAAGGGCCACTTTGAACTGGTCACCGCCGACCTGACCGATCCCCGTGCACTGGCGCAGGCGTTGGCCACCCAGCCGAAGCTGGTGCTGGTGGAAACGCCGTCCAACCCTCTGCTGCGCATCACCGACCTGCGCTTCGTCATCGATGCCGCGCACAAGGCCGGCGCACTCGTGGTGGTCGACAACACGTTCCTGTCGGCTGCGCTGCAGCAACCGCTGTCGTTCGGTGCGGACCTGGTGCTGCATTCCACCACGAAGTACATCAACGGCCACAGCGATGTGGTGGGCGGGGCAGTGGTCGCGCGTGATCCGGCACTGCACGAGCAGCTGGTGTGGTGGGGCAACGCGCTGGGCCTGACGGGTTCACCGTTCGATGCCTTCCTGACGCTGCGTGGCCTGCGCACGCTGGATGCGCGCCTGCGCGTGCACCAGGAAAATACCGCCTCGATCGTCGCCCTGCTGGACCAGCATCCGGCGGTCGGCACGGTGTACTACCCGGGCCTGGCCGGACATCCCGGCCATGCCATCGCGGCGCGCCAGCAGAGCGGTTTCGGCGCGATGCTGTCGTTCGAGCTTGCGCACTGCGGCGGTGAAGATCCGCACGCGGCAGTGCGCGCATTCGTGGATGGCCTGCGCTGCTTCACCCTGGCCGAATCGCTGGGCGGCGTCGAAAGCCTGATCGCGCATCCGGCGACCATGACCCATGCGGCGATGACCGCGGAAGCACGCGCAGCGGCCGGTATCAGCGAAGGGCTGCTGCGTCTGTCGGTCGGCATCGAGGCCGAGCGCGACCTGCTGGCCGATCTCGGTGCCGCGCTGCAGCGCGCCGAAGTCGTGATCGATGCGGCCGCACGCCGCAAACAGGTGGTGGATGCATGAGCGCGCTCGCCGCCGACATTCCTGCGCTGGGCGTGGGACGCCTGGCGCTGCTGGGCACTGGCACGGTCGGCTCGGCCTTCGTGCAGCGTTACCAGGCATTGCGGGCGCGTGGGCTGGAACTGCCCAGCGTGCAGTGGCTGGCCAATTCACGCACTGCGCTGGAGATCGATCGTGACCTGGTGTTGCCGCTGGAGCTGGCGCGACGTGCGCCACGCGATGGCCAGAGTTCGCCGGCGTGGGCCAGCACCGAAGGGCTGGAGCGTGGCGATGTGGTGGTCGATGCCACCGCCAGCGAAGACGTGGCCGCACGTCACGTGCAGTGGCTGGCGCGCGGCGTGCATGTGGTGACAGCCAACAAGCTGGGCCGTGGTGCGCAGCTGGCACGCGCGCAGGCGATTGCCGAAAGCTGCGCAGACAGTGGTGCGCGCTATGGCGACAGCGCCACCGTCGGCGCGGGCCTGCCGCTGCTGAGCAGCCTGCGCGCGCTGGTGGCCGGTGGCGATCACATCCATGCCATCGAGGGTGTGCTGTCCGGTTCGCTGGCGTGGCTGTTCCATCGTTACGACGGCCAGTCGCCGTTCTCGGCGGCGGTGCGCGAAGCGTTGGCGGCCGGCTACACCGAGCCCGATCCGCGCCTGGATCTGTCCGGCGAAGACGTGCGGCGCAAGCTGCTGATCCTGGCCCGCAGCAGCGGGCTGGCGCTGGATGCTTCGCAGGTGCAGGTGGATTCACTGGTGCCTGAAACGCTGGAAGCGTTGCCGCTGGAGGATGCACTGGCGGCACTGGAGCAGCTGGATGCGCCGTTGCAGGCGCGTTGGCAGGAGGCACGCAAAAACGGCCGCGTGTTGCGTTTCGTTGGCCGTGTTGACGGTGAGGGTGCGCAGGTGGGCCTGCGCGAGCTGCCGGCTGATCACCCGTTGGCGCAGGGTGCGGGGACCGACAACCGCGTCGCCATCCACAGTGATCGCTACCGTCGCCAGCCGCTGTTGATCCAAGGCCCGGGTGCGGGCGCGGAAGTCACCGCCGCCGCGTTGCTGGATGACGTGCTGCGGATCGTCGGCTGATCGCACAGTTCTTGTAGAGCCGAGCCCATGCTCGGCTGCTACTGGCGAGATCCCCTCCTGCTGGATGAGCCGAGCATGGGCTCGGCTCTACAGGGGCACCCTGCCGGTCAGCGTGACTTCAAGGACTTCAACAACGCGGCGTTGAACTGCTTCGGGTCCTGCACCTGCGGCGAATGGCCCAGTTCGGCGAACTCGACCAGCGTCGCGCCGGGAATCGCTGCGGCCGCCGCCTTGCCGAGCGCTGGATAGTTGCCCAGCGTCGCCTTCACCGCAGGCGGCGCCAGGTCGCGGCCGATCGCGGTGCGGTCCTTCTGGCCGATGAACAGCGTGGTCGGCACCTGCAGGTTCTTCAGTTCATAGACCACCGGCTGGTTGAACACCATGTCCGAGGCCAGCGCCTGGCTCCATGCAACGGCCTGCTTGCCGGGCCCTTCGTACATGCCTGACTGCATCCGCGCCCAGGGTTCGTAGGCCGGCTTCCATTTGCCGTCGTAGTACACATCCAGCTGGTAGCGGCGGATGCTGTCGTAGCTGATGTTCATTTCACCGGCATACCACGCGTCCACGCTGCGCCATGGCACGCCCAGCGCCTTCCAGTCTTCCAGACCGATTGGGTTGACCAGCGACAGGCTGCGCAGATCCTGCGGGTACATCAGCGCGTAGCGCACCGCCAGCATGCCACCCATCGAATGACCGACCAGGTGCACCGGCACGTCGCCCAGTTGCAGCTGCTGCAGCAGGGCATGGGTGTTGGCTGCCAGCTGTGCGAACGTGTACTGGTAGCGCTCGGGCTTGCTGGATTTGCAGAAGCCGACCTGGTCCGGAGCGATCACCCGGTAGCCGGCGGCAACCAGCGGCTTGATCGATTCCTTCCAGGTGGCCGCACAGAAGTTCTTGCCATGCAGCAGCACCATTACGCCGATCGGAGTCTTCTTCGGTGCGATGTCCAGGTAGGCCATCTCCAGCGGCTGCCGCTGCGACTCCAGCGCGAAGGTCTTCACCGGATAGCCGTAGTCGAAGCCCTCCAGGCGCGGCCCGTAGCTGGGCGCGGCCAGGGCAGGCAGCGGAAGGCAGGCAAGCAGGGCGGCAGCGAACACGCGCATGGGGCAATCCGGGATGGGGGAGCCCCGAGCCTAACCGGAACCCGGTGATGGTGTCGTCCGATGTAGAGCCGGGGCCACGCCCGGCTGCTCCTGCCCCATCAGCCGGGCGGGTGCCCGGCTCTAGATCTCAGCACTCGATGACGTTCACCGCCAGGCCACCGCGGCTGGTTTCCTTGTACTTGTCCTGCATGTCGCGGCCGGTATCGCGCATGGTCTTGATCACCTTGTCCAGCGACACCTTGTGCTTGCCGTCGCCACGCATCGCCATGCGCGAGGCATTGATCGCCTTCACCGCGCCCATCGCGTTGCGTTCGATGCAGGGGATCTGCACCAGGCCACCGATCGGGTCGCAGGTCAGGCCCAGGTTGTGTTCCATGCCGATTTCTGCGGCGTTCTCGATCTGGCTGGGGTTGCCACCCAGTGCCGCGACCAGGCCGCCGGCCGCCATCGAGCAGGCCACGCCAACCTCGCCCTGGCAGCCCACTTCGGCGCCGGAAATCGAGGCGTTTTCCTTGTAGAGGATGCCGATCGCCGCCGAGGTCAGCAGGAAGTCGAACACGCGCTGTTCGTTCGCGCCCGGGCAGAAGCGGTCGAAGTAGTGCAGCACCGCCGGCAGCACACCGGCCGCACCGTTGGTCGGCGCGGTCACCACACGGCCACCGGCCGCGTTCTCCTCGTTCACGGCCAGCGCGTACAGGTTGACCCAGTCCAGGGTGGTCAGCGGGTCGCGCATCGCCGCTTCCGGTTTCGACGACAGCTCGCGGTACAGCGCCGGTGCACGACGGCCTACCTTCAGGCCACCCGGCAGCACGCCTTCCTCGCGGATGCCGCGTGCCACGCACGACTGCATCGCACTCCAGATCTCGCGCAGCTGCGCGCGGATCTCGTCTTCGCTGCGCCAGCACTTCTCGTTCTCGAACATCAGCTGGGCAATGCTCAGGCCGCTGCGCGCGGTCTGCGCCAGCAGCTCATCGCCGCTCTTGAAAGGGTAGGGCAGCGGGGTCTCGTCGGGCACGATGCGATCATCGGCCGCGTCGTCCTGGTTGACCACGAAGCCGCCGCCCACCGAGTAGTAGTCGCGGGTGGCGATCACTTCGTCGTCGGCGTTGTAGGCAGTGAAGCGCATGCCGTTGGTGTGGTAGGGCAGCTTCTGGCGCTTGTTCATGCCGAGGTCGCGCTTCTCGTCGAAGGCGATCTCGTGCTGGCCCATCAGCTGGATGCGCTTGCTGCTGCGGATGCGCTCCAGCGTGGCCGGAATGATGTCCGGGTCGATCAGGTTCGGCCGCTGGCCTTCCAGGCCCAGCAGGATCGCCTTGTCGGTGCCGTGGCCGCGGCCGGTCAGTGCCAGCGAGCCATAGACATCGGCGCGGATGCGCGCGACCTCGTGCAGGCGGCCCGGGTCGAGCAGCCAGCGATGGATGAATCGCTCGGCGGCCTTCATCGGCCCGACGGTGTGCGAGGAACTCGGGCCAATGCCGATCTTGAAAACGTCGAACGTGCTGACAGCCATGGTTGCCGTGCTGCGGGTACCGGAAGAGATCGCTATTCTAGCGGTTCACGCCGCACTTCCATGGCTGCGGCGCAGCATTTCCGCCACGGGAGCCCGGCCGGTGTTGACCCTTATCCAACGTGACGATTGCCACCTGTGCGACATGGCCCTGGCCGAGCTGGCCAGGGCACGAGCGCCGGAGTTCGAATCGGTGTTCCTGGACGACCAGCCGGCGCTGGAAGCGCGCTATGGCACGCGGGTGCCGGTGCTGCGTGACGAGCGCGGCGACCGCGAGCTGGACTGGCCGTTCGACGCCGCCACGGTTCGGGCGTGGTTGGCCGTCGATCGGTAGTGCCGGCCGCTGGCCGGCATCACCGGGAACAGAGGGGTTGCCGGCC
>NZ_JAXBQT020000044.1:0-11393 GCF_047520755.2 Stenotrophomonas sp. FR010
GGCATGGTTCCGCTGGCGGCATGTCACCGGTAGAGTTCGAAAAGCGCTACGCGCAGAGCGGCGACTGAGTGTCTATGGAACTCTGGTCGGTCCAAATTTGACCCCCAGGTGGAGATGTATGTTGAGAGGCCGCGTCGAATCACGGTAGGCGAGAAGCGCGACCTTGAGTTGAGCTTCTGGGTCGGGCGGAGGGATGGCACCCAGCACTACCAGTTTGTAATCCCTACAAAACGGGTGGCTTCACTGAGCGTTGGCTTAGTCAAGCTTCCCGCAGATGACGAGCTCATCCACATGGCCTTGAATCAAGGGCTCGTATTGCGACTTGTCCACGAAAACTCTCTGGCATCTCGCGCCAGCGAGGTCGCTGTTGCCTACGAACTACTTCCGCTTGTCTGGGCCAATGCAAAGATCGCGGGGGCCAGGCAGTTGGAAGTGAGGATTGAGGACATGCTCCAGAACGTTGAGCGCCTCACCATGAGCGCATTACAACTGCAGACGGGCCAGGCCCGGTTCGCAGTGGCTTGCGCAGTGGCAAGCCTCGTCTACACCGGCCGCGTACAACTCGTGGACTATCGCCCAGGGGATCCGGATGCCCTCGTGGAGGTGCGTCATGGCTAGGTACGAAATCTATGATCAGGCGACACTCGACGAGTGGTACTCCCCACATCCGGTTGATATTGCACCAGATCATCTCTCCAAGTTCCGCGTGGCCAAGGAAGCACTCACCGCCTTGCTTCTGGGCCGTTCCACCATCACCGCTATATCCCGGAGATATGGAATCTGCCACAAACGCCTGAAGCGCATGGCAATGAAAGCGCCCACGATAGCCCACGATGGCATGCCGCACGGATTTCGCGTATGCATTCCATGGGGCAGTTACTCGACTGAGCTTTCCTTCGAACCCGCGGAATTGCCGCTGGTTCCAGGAAGATTTGCGTGGCACAAAGTCTCCGAAGCTGTGCCGAGTGTTAAAGCCTTGATCGATGGCTTTGCAACCCATCTGCCGCCGGGCCGCCCTCCAAGCGCGTTCGTAAAATTGCACCAACGAGTCCTTGCGGAGCTGAAGCAGCACAACCTGGAGGACAAATTCCCCCTGAACGATCCTGGCAAGGGGAAGCGCTCGCTGCTTGCTTTGCTCAAGCGGCGGCAGTCGGCAGTAGCCGACGTGGACCTTTATGAACCTCAATCGGCATCGAACGCTCCTGTCGCTTTGGAGCAAGCAGTACGGATGGGCCTGTTCGCCAGAACGGAGTTTGACGCGCACCAAATCGATGTTGAATGCAAGATCTCCATCGATATGCCCAATGGCGCGCGTGTTACGCGCAAAGTGTCACGGCTATGGCTTCTCATCGAAATAGAGACTGAATCCAGGGCGGTAACGGGATGGCTTCTCTGTGTCGGCCAGAGCTATGACAATCTTGATGTAGCGCTCTGCTTGTCCAAGTCAATGGAACCCTGGGCTCCCAGGGACCTGACGATCCCGGACCTCTTCTACGCACCTGGCGCTGGAATGCCCGTCTATCAGGCAGCAACGCCGATAGTCACGCGCTCGGCCGCTGTCGCACTGGACAACTTCCTTGCGCACTCGGCCCATGCACTCGAAGCAGCATTCTGCAGGGCTCGGGGAGGTGTGATGATCTTCGGAAAGTCGCACACACCGCGCTCACAACCCATTGTAGAGCAATTCTTCTCGCGCTTGGAACGTGGTGCGCTGCGTAAGATCCCCGGCGGTTTTGAGCCCGCCAAACGGCTGGGGGAAAACAAGATCAGGATCAGCAACTTCTCTCCGGATGCCCATCCCATCCAGATGCACCTTCTCGAGGAGCTCCTGGACGTCATCATAGCCAACTACAACGCGACGCCTCACTCCGCACTCGGACAGATGACGCCGCTAGCGTATCTCACGAATCGCAAAGAGTCAGCGTTTGCGTTTGCGCCGGAAACCTGTGGCCTGGATGCTGCAGATATGGCTTCGACAATCGTAAGCCTGCCCGTAAAAGGCAACAAGGATAATGGGGAGTTGCCCCATGTCACCTACTTGTATGCGGACTACCGATCCCCTTCCCTTAACGATAAATGGGGACTGATTGGCACCAGGATTCTTGCGCGCGTGAATAGGCGCGATCTTCGTTCAATCGTGCTACTTCAAAGTGCCACCGTGCCATTCGGAGTGGCTACCGCGCGAGCGCCTTGGTCGCGCGCGCCGCATGACGAGAGGACGCGAAGGATCATCTGTCGTTGGTCCAAACAGCGCAGTGATTTCTCAATCGCTGGCGTGGAGTGTGCAATTGAAGCCTTCATAGCGCATCTTCGATCTACTGCAGACACGTCCCAACCCGCAGTCGACCAACTTGCGCGCTTGCAGCAGTTGCACTTCGGCCGTCTGCCCGACATTCGGTCCCAGCCAGCTCACATCCCGGTAAGAGTCCCCCGGGGAGGCAAGGTGAATCTTGATGACTAGATCGGACCTTGCGGAGGCCATCATGGCCGTCCGTCGCCTTGACCCCGACCATCCACTTCTCATTGAGTCTGGCTACCGTATCAACACGAAGCCTGTCGAACGCATGGCGGATTTCGTTCTGTACAACATTCAGCAGGGTCATCATGGGTGCTCTCTTTACTCAGAGAGCGGGGTTGGCAAATCCACGGCGCAAGACTATCTAGTCGAAACCGACTGGCGCTGGCTCGTGGAGGACGGACGCCGCGCAGGTGTGGCCAGGGCAATCGTCGCAACCTCAGATGCATGCAGGAGCCCGCTGAGCTTCTGGCACGCGCTTTCACATCAACTGGGAATGCCGCGCTGGTCATCGGCCAGGCCTCACGAGCTGAGGGCACGAATACACAATCACATGCGCGCCGCGTGTGGGCACGCCGACGTACGCAGGTACGTATTGTTCATCGACAGTGCTCAACGGCTCACCAATCTTGAGTTTCAGTGCTTAGAAGATCTTGATAACTTGATGAGCAAGGACAGGCTTACTCTCTTTTTGGTCTTTGTGTACCAAAGTGACCAGCAGGGCATCGAGCTTGGCGACATGTGGCAGCACCATCCGTCACATGTTGTTCGCCGGTGGTTTCTGGACTCAGCCCCATTTCTTCCTCTTGCGGCGCGAGATGAGGTCAGGCATGCCCTGTCGCGCTACGACGGCGCAGCATGGTGGCCGACAGAGGACATGCCATTTTCTAGATACTTCGCCACCGACGCATTTGATCGCGGATGGCGGCTGGAATCTGAAACGGAGATGATTTGCGATGCTGTGTCCGCCCTCCGGAGGGAGGTGGGACTTCCCGAACATAGTGGCTGGCCGATGTGCTCCTTCACATCGACCGTGCGGAATCTGCTAACGAACGCTTGGTTTCAGCAGAGTTTCGAACGCTTCACTCCATCTGACGTCCGTGCTGCGCTTGTGCATGTCGGGTACCTGCGAACCGAGTTCATTCGCATGCGCGAGAAGATGTCCGACAAGGCAATCGCCATCATTGAGAAGATACAGAATACGGCAAACCAGGTAGGGGGAAGCAATGAATAGCTCTCGCGCCGTAAATCCTTCTACGCCTCGGATTGTCGGCGCAGAGCATGAGTTCTATCCATACATATCGGGCTACGGCGTGCTGCAGCGGATCGTTGCACTGGGCATGCCAACAAGTGAGCAACTCATGATCATGGGGGTGAGGCGTAAGACTGGGCGCTCCATGCTCCGCCCTTTGCTTCTGCCGGGCCGGGTGCAGGATACTTTTGCGTCAGCCATCGAAGTCCGTGACGTCACAACGAAGAATCTATGGAATCCGGCCGCGTGGCTTCCAGTTCAATCACTTCGACTTCTCGCGGGTAGTGAGCTTCCATATATGCGGTGCCCCGCATGCGCACTTCACGGCTACCATTGTTCACTATTTCTCCTTCCTTCCATCTCTGCGTGCCCTTGGCATGGCGAGAAGCTCATCAACCACTGCGTGGCATGCGGAAGGACGCTGGGCACCAGTTTTGACCACTCCGGTGGTCTCGGGACTTGTACTTGTGGATTTCAGCCAATCGACGCCCACACAGCGCTACTGGACGTCAGGCAATTTCCCGCTCGTGAAGTGTCGCAGTGGGTGGATGACTACCTTCATTGGGCATCACGCCAGCGGGCAGGCCGAGTGATTCACTTCCCCAGTGATGCGCAAAGCTGGCCTTCAGCTCTGGCGCGCCTGATTGATAGAACGACTCCTATGCCGCCCGTCCACCAGGACGATGGCAATGCTCACGTAAGGTATGAGGCTTTCCAGCCATCCGCTGACGATCCGGAGCCAGGGGCGTTCTGGGGCTGGGCAATGATTGGCGGCAACTCGGGCCTCATGTGCGCTCCGCTCCCATTGATGGCCTACGATGCTTTGACGCGGGCCACTGCAGCGGCATGCGCCAGGGTCGGACTTGAAGGCCTATCTGTCCTGAGCTTCCGCTCAACGCACTACGACACCCAAGGACCCACTGAGGTAGAGCGGCACGAGTCGTTCCTAGCTCCCTATGGTGTTTCTGCCAGCGGCGCGACTTGGCTCAATCTCTCGGTTGTCGACCCGATGGTAACGTTAGCGTGCGGCACAGCGCTGGAGCTGGCCGCTGCGGCCTTTGGTATCGCGAACGACAAGCCGGATAGGTCCCCTTCCGTAATCGTCGCTTCGGTATTGGACAGCATTAAGGGAAGATCCGCCTTGGTCGACGCGCTTGTGTGGGTTCTGGCAACCGCTTATGAGGAAGGCTTGGCGTTGACGCTTGCAAGGGTGTTCAAGCTGAATCCGAAGGATGTACTGCCTTCAGGTGGGTATCCGGTCATCGAGCTTCAGGGTTCCGCCCGTTCCTTGAGAGAAGTCCGGGTCGCCTGGGTGACACCTCGAAAAACAGCTAGAATCCAGCAGAAATCCTAAGGCAGGCAGTTCTTAGCAATTTTTGCCATCATTGGGGCAACGGCACTGTCTCGTGCCGGACTGCGAACGGCAGTAGCCTTCATGCGAGTACGCAACACAAGGGGAGGCTTTGCCGCCGCGTGGGCTAATTGGCAATTCTAATGAACCCCCGGCAGTCGTGGGCGTGTTTTATGGGCTTCCGGAACTGTTGGGCGTTATTTATGTACTTCTGGAAATGCCGGGCGTCTTTGGTGAACTTCCGGGAATATCGGGCATCTTTGGTGGACTTCCGGAAATATCGGGCATCTTTGGTGGACGGAAGCTGCCAGGAAGAGGCTAAGCTCACCCCATCCATATCTTCTAAAATCAATGCGTTAGAGGCCGGGCGTTTTCGGTGCGGCAGACAGCGGCTTTTGGCTTGGCTTGTTCGTCGACAGACAATTCTGCCCTGATCAGGCAGAGATTCTGCCCCTTCAGGCAGACAGTACTGGCTCGCCGTGAACCCATGCAGAGATTTCTGGCTGTAGATTGGCCCGTTGCACAGATTTCTACCGTTACAGGACCAGTTGAGCTCGCTGTTTAAGGAGCCTCTTACGTTATCGAAGGCCTGTCCGTCCTCAACGAAGCGCTTTCCGCCGGTGCCTGCGGATGGCCCGATCTGTCTGAGTAGACATGATCCGCCACAGGCCAGTTATCGGAGAGAAGAACCCGGCCGGGGTTTCCCTGGCGCCCTGGACGAATCCGCGGAGCATGGCAATCATCAGATTCATGGTCGTCACCTCGCCCAATGGTGGATCAGGTGTATCGGTACTGCACCGTAACACGCGCTGCCGACGGCTAGCTGCGCTTGTGGGCCCCCTCGACCTGACTGGTCAGATGGATTGAGACGTTTCCCCCACAGGTTACCTGAGTGGCGAGCCGTGGCATTCTTGCGGCAAGCAGCTGATGTCGCGACAGATTGGCTCGATGCGGACACTTTCGAAGCGTTGCTGAGCCCGGCTGCCCTCCCGGGCCGGCCCCTGAAGCACTGCCTTCAATCTGACAGCGTTTTGCGCGTATGGATCGCAGAACGGAAGCTCTATCTCTTTCCACAGTGGCAGCTCGACCCTGCTGGGACACCTTGGGCTGGCCTCTCTGCAGTGTTGGCGCTACTGCTTGAGCCATATGGCGTTTCAAGCGGCGAACCTACGTCTGGGTGGGAGGAAATCGAGTGGCTGGTCGCTCCGCATGCTCTATTGTCCGGCGCGAAGCCATCAGAGGTACTTGCTCTGGACCCGGATCTGGTCATGGCCGTGGCCAAGCAAGAATTCTCGTCTTCTAGCGATGATGGCCGCTGGTGAACCGTGATCCTTGCGCTGAACCTTGGCCAGGCAATTCGGGATGTTTCCCCCACGCTTTTAGCTCGCCTTTCAGACGGCCACTAGGCGTGGCCCGGCCGCGCTGATGATGATGCCCATGCGGTTCGTGCTACGTGCGTCCTGGGCAGCGCCAGGTATTGATGAGGTTGACGACTCGATGTAGTATCGGGTCGCACTCAAAAAATATAATACAATCAATGCGTTACTTCGCATAACGTATCTTATGTTTGTCAGGGCGATGTAAATGTCGATATGGCTTCGGTTTTTGCCGGATGCTGCCGATCTTTCGTCGAGGTGCGGCTTTCCCTGATAGACACTCAGGATTTCCTCTGACAGATTCGCTTGGCCAATCCAGGCGCAGCTAGGGGAACTTGCATGGCAGCTCGATATGTTCTGAGTCGTTCGGGAACGCAGTACCGCTTTGTCCTTAAGGCCGGCAATAACGAGATCATCCTGACCAGTGAATTGTACGCCTCCAAGCAGGGGGCACTGACTGGAATTGCTTCAGTCAAGGTGAACTCTCCTGACGATTCGCGCTATGAGCGCAAGAACGCGGCAAACGGCCAGCCTATGTTCAACCTCAAGGCCGCTAATGGCGAGCGCATTGGTACCAGTGAGACCTACTCTTCCACCCAAGCCCGCGAGGCAGGAATTCAGGCTGTTAAGAACAACGGGCCAACTGCGCCAGTTGACGACCAGGCTTGAATTCCAAATGGGGAGCATGCCGCTCCCCATTCTCGGCTACCCCCGCCCTGCCCTCGGTGCCTGCCACACCCGCCGGCCAAAAATACAGATCCGCGGGCGTGTCCTATTCGCGAGGCTTGGGACGTTTTCCCCACAGATCGCCCACAATCTTCCGACTTGCTAGACTCGTGTCCTGTGTGGTCTCCATAGTGCGAGGCGGCGGAATGCACTTCGACACCTTTACGCCCGCTCAACGGATCCTCCGAGATGCGGCTGACGCGCGCCAAGCACTTGCTGAGCAATGGCTCACTGCAGCACAGGTCAGTCAGGGGCTTGGCTCTCATGCTCCGAACGGTGGCCGCCTGGTCAGCCAGTTGCGCCGCGCTGGCAAGTTGCTCGGGGTCTACGTCACCAATCCGTCGCCCGGTTACCGCTACCCGACCTGGCAGTTCCTCCCGAGCGGCCAGCCTGTGGACCACCTGGCCGAGATTCTGGCTGTGCTGCGTGAGTTCGGTCCTTTTGAGCATGAGCCAAGCGGACTGCGGCGAAGCACCTATTGGGGAGAAGTCGAGTGGCTTCTGTCGCCGCACGCGATGCTCGATGGTGAAACCCCATCCAAAATGCTGGCGTCGGACCCCTGCCGCGTTCTGAACGCCGCATGTGTGGAGTTTCAGGGCGAATCCTGACTATGCCGTTACTGCACTGGAGAGCGTTCAGCGCTGATGTCGGGCAATTGCTCGGTCGGTCTGGGTAGTCATGATTCGCCATATCCCAAAGATCGGCGAGAAGAATCCGGCGGGCGTTTCTCTTGCGCCTTGGATGAACGCGCGGAGCATTTCTTGCAAGAGGTTCATGGTCGTCTACTGGGGTAATTTTCTTGTAGTTCAACTATAACGGCGGAGCTCGGCACGCCCAAGACGGTCCAGCTTCCTGTACGGAAACGAAAGCCGCTATCTGTTCGACAGATCTAAGACGTTTCCCCCACACGCTAGGGCTTCCCTGAGGGCGCCTGTTAGCCATATTTTCACTGTTTCGAGCGTTTTCGTTTGGGCTGAACATCAGTAGCTATGCGAGCTTCTTCGGATCGTTTGAGTGCCGCCTCTAGCTGCGTCGGCAGATCTCGAAGGCTCGAAATTTGCCCCTCGAGAGCGTCACATCTGCCGCGCAGGATATCCGCAGACTGGGTGGCCGTAGCTGCCGCCGACTGGGCGGCCTGGATATCCTGGCGTAGCTGGTTTTCAAGGGCCCTGTGGTGTTCGGAGGCCTTGCTTAGCTGCGCTTGGAGTTCCTTGACCTCCTGACGTGCTCGATCGACGTCGCTCAGTGTCCGATTCTCGACAGATCTGACGTACTCGGTCCAGTCTTCCCGCTCAGATTTCGCCGTCTCTAGGGCTTCATGAAGCCGGACGTCAAGTTGCTGTCTCGCTTCCTCAGTTCGATCGGCTCTTCTAAGCTCGAGGTCTCGCTGCTCTGCGAGTTCTGAGATCTGCAGACGGAGCTGGTCAACCAGCTGCTGCAGCTCTGCAGCTTGTGTCGATGCGATCCTCTCGCCAGTGATTGCAGCGTCACGCTCTGAACGGACTTGCGTCAGCTCGTCAGCTATAAGCCGGGATTTTGCCTCCTGTGCATCACGCTGGGCGGCCAACGACTGCTTAGCCTCTGCAAGCTCTCGATGGGCGACCTCCCGTGCATGCTTCAACGCCAACTCCCACCATTGCCCGGCGAGTTCCGCCAACACCGCTGGCGCATCGTCCAGGTCCGGCCGCGCTGGCTGCAGGCGCGTACCGAGTCGGTTCCACCACGTCTCCAGCCAGCGAGTCACGGTGTTCGGCGAGCCGGTCCCCAGGTGAGCCCGGATCCGCTCGACGGTCGGGCGCTCGCCCTTGGCCACCAGCTCGTCGGCGGCGGTGTGGACGTCGGATTCGGTGATGCCGCGGGCCATGCGAAGTCTCCAGTACTGACGCCCTACTCTGCTGGTAACGTACTCGCGATAAGTGATGATTATCGTGGCTATGATCGCCTGAACGTAGCGTATATTACATAGTATGAAAGAAATTTCTACAATTCCCGCACTTGCCGCGACAGCCACCCGCCTGGAACTGCCCGAACAGCTGGCCCAACAGGCTGCCGATGCGGTCCGCGAGCTGCTCGCCGAAGCGGCAGCCGAGAACACGACCCGCAGCTACACCAGCGCCCTGCGCTACTGGGCTGGCTGGCACGCGGCGCGCTATGGCATCGAGTTGGCCTTGCCGGTACCCGAAGCCATCGTGCTCCAGTTCGTAGTCGATCACGTACAGCGCCGCTCGACCGACGGCGAATTGGCCTGGGAACTTCCCCCAGCTGTCGACCAGGCCTTGGTGGCCGCTGGCCTCAAAGCCAAGGCCGGCCCGTGGACCTTGGCCACCGTGCGCCATCGCGTTGCTGTGCTGTCCACCGCGCACCGCCTCAAGCGAGTGGCTAACCCCTGCGAGCATCCGGCAATCCGCACCGTGCTCAGTCGCGCGGCGCGGGCCGCGGTCAAGCGCGGCGAACGCCCACGCAAGAAGACTGCGATCACCCTGTCCGAGTTGGAGGCCATGTTGGCTACCTGCGACGACAGCCTGGAAGGAATCCGCGATCGCGCCCTACTCTGCTTCGGGTTTGCCAGTGGCGGCCGCCGGCGTAGCGAGATCGCTGCGGCCGACCTGCGCGACCTGCGCCGTATTGGCGAGGCGGGCTATATCTACCGACTGGAGCACAGCAAGACTCAGCAGACCGGGGTTACGGCCTCCTCGACGCCGGACAAGCCGGTGCTCGATCGGGCCGCCCTCGCCCTGCAGGATTGGTTGGAAGCGGCGGGCATCACCGAGGGAGCCATCTTCCGGCGGCTATGGAAAGAGCGGGTGGGCCCTGCCCTGTCCCCGGCCGCTGTGGGCGAGATCGTGCAGCGGCGAGCGCGCTTGGCCGGGCTGGAGGGGGATTTTGGCGGGCACAGTCTGCGGTCGGGGTTCGTAACCGAGGCTAGTCGTCAGGGCGTGGCATTGCCGGCGATCATGCAGCTGACGGAGCACCGGTCGGTATCGAGTGTGATCGGGTATTTCCAGACGGGCGGTGCTACGGCAAATCCCGCTGCTCGCCTACTGGAAGATTGACGGCCCAGAGCGGGCTACGGGCGCGCGTTAATCGATGCGCGCCGCTCCACCTCCGATGGCTTATCCTGTGGCTGCTGGACCTGTACTACCGCCAAGGGAGGGGGCGTGGCCACAAGTAAACCAGGTAAGGGAGCCGGTGCGCCGCTATCAGCGCTACCGCCGCCGACCCCTTGGCCTAATGCGAATGCACGCCTTCTTGGCGTGGGGGCGGGACTACCCGTGCAGCCGCTGGATCGGCTGGCTCAGTTCAGCGCGGCAGATTTCGAGCGCTTCACGCTTGAGTGGGCATCTGACTACCTCTCGACGCAAGTTGAGGTCGCTGAAGCTCAGCAGCGCGGCGGTGCCGGCGACAAGGGGAGAGACGTAGTCGTGTGGCTTGATCCCTCGGGGACAGAGCCGCGCCGCTGGAAGCTATATCAGTGCAAGCACTACGGCGACCGTCTGGGCCCCGGCGTCGCGGCGGGTGAGATCGCCAAGGTTCTCTATTACACGCTCCAAGGCGACTACACATCGCCTGAAGAGTATTGGTTTGTCACTCATAAGGGCACGACTTCTACTCTTCAGGATCTCTTGGATGATCCAAAGAAGCTGCGCGATTTCGTAACTGAGAACTGGGACAAACACTGCGCGGGGGCGATTACATCCAAGGCAATAGTGGCTCTCACTAAGGAGATGAAATGCCACATTGCCTCGTTTGACTTCAGCATTTTCAAAGCGAAGCAGCCGCTTGAGCTCATCTCCGAACATGCTCAGACCAGGTACCACCTGACCGTATTCGGTGCGCCGCTGATAGAAAGGCCGCCTCCGCCGGAGCCCCCTTCATCGGTTGCGCCAACAGAGTCCGGCTATATCACCCAGTTGTTCGAAGTTATTGGGGAGGCCATGGAAGTAACTATCAGCGCCCCCAGCGACTTCATACATATATCCACTTACAAGGGCATTTTTGAGCGCTCTCGTATTACTTTTTACTGCGCTGAGGGCCTTAAAGAGCTGGCCCGAGATCAGATGGCCGATCCAGCGTTCTTTGAAACTCTGCTCGGCGAGTTCCGGGAGGGCCTGTACTACACATACACGACAACCGGTCAAACCGGATTGAATCGCCTCAAAGACACTGTGAAGGCGGCCCAGTCGCTACAGCTTGGTGGGCACGTGTTGGCCCCTCATGTGCAAGCAAAGGACCGCGAGGGCATGTGTCACCAGATGGCGAACGAGGGCATTCTGAAGTGGTGCGTCACATGATGAACTGGACCGACCAGCCTTTCGTAGACATCCGGACGCCATAATTCATGGCAATGACCGAGGTGTTTATGGGCAACAGCAAGCAGTACACGGATGAGTT
>NZ_JAXBQT020000045.1:0-8072 GCF_047520755.2 Stenotrophomonas sp. FR010
CGGCAGCTCGTCGTCGTTCAGGCCGCGCAGCAGCACCGCGTTGAGCTTGATCGCCGGCAGGCCCAACGCCTGCGCCAGCGCCAGGCCCTGCTGGAGCTCCGGCAGGCGGTCGTGCCCGGTGATGGTGTGGAAACGCTCGCGTTGCAGGCTGTCCATGCTCACGTTCAGCGCGGTCAGCCCGGCCCGGTGCCAACCCGGCAAGCGTCGCGGCAGCAGCGTGCCATTGGTGGTGATGGCCACCTTGCGGATGCCCGGCACCGCCGCCACGGTGGCGATGATCTCGTCCAGATCCTTGCGCAGGCTGGGCTCGCCACCGGTCAGGCGGATCTTGCTCATGCCCAGCGCGGCAAAGGCCCGCACCAGGCGGCCGATCTCCTCCACCTGCAGGAAACGCGGGTGGCCATCGGCCTGGTAGCCGTCGGGCAGGCAGTAGCTGCACCGGAAGTTGCAGGCTTCGGTGAGCGACAAGCGCAGGTACGGAAAGCTGCGTCCGAAGCTGTCGGTGAGTTCCCGCGCAGGCTGCCCCGACCCGGCCGGGGCCGGCGCTTCTGGTACCCGGATGAGCTGGCCTGACATGTTTCCTCCTCCCGACGGCGCGTCGGAATTGTTACTGCGAAATGACCACGCGCACTGGGATCGACTTCGCTGCGGGGGTTCCGCTGATACGGTCGAAGTAGTCCAGCGGCAGCAGCGGATTGAGTTCAGGGTAGTAGCCCGCCACTGCGCCCCGTGGCATGGGATAGTCCAGCACAGTGAGACCATCCACGCGGCGGTGCACCCCATCGCTGGAGATGGTTTCCAGGCTGACCTTCCCTTCCTTGCTGATCCCGCGCGCTACACGATCCTCCAGGTTCATGAAGAGGATCATGCGGTCGTTGTACACGCCACGGTAGCGATCGTTATAGCTGTAGATCGTTGTGTTGTACTGGTCATGGGAGCGCACCGTCGCCAGCCGCAGCATGGTCGGATCCTCGACCACATCGTTCACTTCGAGTCCAGGGAACAGCAGGATGTTGGCCTTGCCATTGGGTGTCGGCCATTCTCGACGGCGTGGCGGAATGTCCAGGTGGAAGCCGTGCTTCGCTTGGATCCGCTCATTGAAGCCTGTATAGATTTCGGGATAGACCGCCGCGATCAGATCGCGGACGTGGTCGTAGTCGTACATGCAGGCGGCCCAATCGACCCTGCTGTCGGGCAATGCTGCCATCGCCATGCGGCATACGATCTCCACCTCCGGCAGAACATGCTCGCTCACGGGCTGCAGCACGCCGCGTGAGGCGGTCACATTCGACATCGCGTCCTCGATGGTGATGAATTGCTCGCCCAACGGTGTATGGATCCATTCCGACCGCGCTACCACGGGAAGGATCAGCGCCTCCTTCCCGTGCACCAGGTGGCCACGGTTGAGCTTGGTGGCAATGCCAACAGTGAGTTCCAGGTTGCGCATCGCCCGGTAGGACACCTCGGTATCCGGCACGGCGTGGATGAAGTTGCCGCCCATGCCAATGAAGACCTTGGCAGTTCCCGCCAGCATCGCCTCGAGTGACTCCACGACATGGTGCCCATGCTCGCGTGGTGGCTCAAAGCCGAATACTTCACGGACCCGGTCGAGATAGCGCTGCGTCGGCTTCTCGTCGATGCCGACAGTGCGGTCGCCCTGCACGTTGGAATGCCCGCGGATGGGTGCGATACCTGCGCCAGGCTTTCCGAAGTTTCCACGCAGCATCAACAGGTTCGCGACCTGCTGCAGTAAGCGCGAGCCCTGCTGGTGCTGGGTCAGGCCCATGCCATAGCAGATGATGGTTGCACGGGAGCGGACGTATATCTCGGCGCAGCGCAGGATCTGTTCCTTCTTGATCCCGGACACCCGCACAATCTCGTCCCAGTCCTGCGCCATCACCTCGTCGCGCAACGCATCCAGCCCGACTGTGTGCTCGGCCAGGAATTGGTGGTCGAGCACCGTTTCACCGGCGGCTTCCCGCTCGAACATGGCCTTCATCATGCCCTTGATCAGGGCCAGATCACCGCCAATCCGAATGTGAACGAACTCGCTGGAAATCTCGGTGGAACCGAACGTCGCCATCTGCACGACGTCCTGCGGCTCGGCAAAGCGGATCAGGGCGCGCTCTGGCATCGGGTTGACCGCAACGATCGGAACCTTGCGCTTTCGCGCCTCCACCAGGTTGGTCATCATTCGGGGGGAGTTCGTACCCGTGTTCTGCCCGATGACGAAGATGGCCTCCGCATGCTCGAAGTCGTCCAGCACGATGGTGCCCTTGCCGATACCGATTGCCGGCGGCAGACCGCGGCTGGTTGGCTCGTGGCACATGTTGGAGCAGTCGGGGAAGTTATTGGTCCCGAACTCGCGAACGAAGATCGAGTACAGGAACGCAGCTTCGTTGGGTGTGCGCCCAGATGTGTAGAACTCCGCCTCATGCGGGCTCGACAAAGACCGCAGGTGACGCCCGATCGTCGCAAAAGCTTCATCCCAGCTGCATGGAACATAGTGATCGGTCGCCGCGTCATAGCGCATGGGCTCGGTTAGCCGGCCTTGCATCTCCAGCCAGTAATCGGATTGCGCCATCAGCTCCTGCACTGTGTGCTGGGCGAAGAACTCACGAGTCGCGCGATGCTTGGTCGCTTCCCATGCCAATGCCTTGGCTCCGTTCTCGCAGAACTCGAGCTTCTTGGTGTGATCAGCATCCGGGAACGCACAGCTGGGGCATTTGAATCCTCCCGGCTGGTTCATCGACAGCAGGGCCTTGGAGCCCTTGGTAATCACACTCTGCTGCATCAAAACCTTGGCTGTCGCACCTGCGGCTCCCCAGCCACCGGCGGGATGATCGTAGGCCTTGTAACGGGGGATCTTCTGCTCTGGCATGACAGGCACTCGCGGCACAAGTTTTGGGAGTGAGCAAAGTTAAGCACGCAACAGATTCGGCAGCTACGGACAGTGTGTCCGGCCGCACCGGACGGTCCGTCCTCGCTGCGACCGGACGCGGCGCAGCGGCGCGGAAAATCACGTTGGCTGCGGTAAACCTCCAGAGCGTCGGGGACAGTTGAGCGCGCCATCACCAGACGTTCACATCGCGCGCAACAAAAAAAACGCTTTTGAATTCAGACACCTCCGAACACCCCTCCCGCCTCCACGCCACTGCATCGGCGTGCCGCGGCCCAAGCTGTCCGTTCATTTGCGTCAAATTGTCCATGCACGCGTATTCGCTGTTTTTGGACGTAGTAGCGTGCGCGCCCTAGGGATAGTCTCTCCAGCATTGGAGCCCTACACCGATATCGTGGCGCCCTGCCCTGCCAACGGGCCGGCTGTCGCGTACGCCCCGGCTCCCCAACTCGCCAGGCCACTTCAGATGTTTGAGCCCAGCCCAGTCCTCGCGGGAGACACAGACGGCATCGTGCGCCGGCGGACCATCCAGTGGCGTGGTGATGTGCGCCGCTCGATCATGGACAGCGTCGCTGAAGAAGTCCCGGTGGCCATGCTCTACAACGATGTTGCGTTCTCGGTGATGATGTCGAGCCCTGCGAATCTGGAGGATTTCGCTCTCGGCTTCTCGCTGACGGAAGGACTGATTGCTGACCCGGCCCAGTTCCTAAGCGTAGAAGTCCGCCCGCGCCTGGAAGGCATAGAGCTGGCCATGACGGTTACCAGTGACGCGCCGGTCCTTGCTGCAGCTACAACAAACAGAGGGCGCAACCTGCCTGGCCGTAGCGGTTGCGGCATCTGCGGGGCCAGCCAGCTAGAGGAGGTCATTCGCAGGCCAACGCCACTTGACCATCCCGCAACCTGCTCTGTGGTTTCAGTGCGATTGGCTTTGGCCTCGCTGAAGCAGGGCCAGCCGATGAATGCTGCTGCAGGCTCAACCCATGCGGCCGCTTGGGCAGACCAGGATGGCCGCATTCTGCAGGTTCGCGAAGACGTTGGCCGGCACAATGCGCTCGACAAGCTGATCGGGTCCCTCGCGCGACGCTCGGTATCGACAAGGGCCGGCATCCTGCTGCTATCCAGCCGCGCCAGCTATGAAATGGTCAGCAAGGCTGCCATTGCCGGAATGGCAATCGTCGCTGCAGTTTCGGCTCCAACCGCGTTGGCGATCGACCTGGCAAAAGCAGCAGGGATCTGCCTCGTTGGCTTTGCGCGCAGTGAAGGCTTCAATGTGTACTCCCACCCCAACCGTCTGTTGGAACTGGACTCCATTGCACTTGCTCATGCATGAGCACCCAGCCAGCAGGATTTCCGATCACGTTGCCGAGACTGAGGGTGCCACCATGCCTCCCGAGTGCTTTGATCTATACACGAACCCAGCCCGCCCGACATTGGCACTCTACGTGCGTAAAGGCGCCGGTCTTCCGGACCTTGCCGATTCGTCGGGCTGGTCGATGGAGGGTGAAATCTGGTCTAACGAAATTCCTCCCGATGTACTGAAGACCCTGGAAGCCAATGGGCACGTCTTCCAGGAGCTGGGTGCCTGATCTGATAAGCCCGGCCTTGCAGATGCCAGGCCAAGCGACGACCGCTATGCCTGGGCACGGTAGGCCCTTGCGGTTGGCTGAAGAACTTCAGCCTGTACCAACTGTGCATCTCACCGTTCGCGATGAAGTGCATCCTTCCAGCGACGTTCTGTCTCCTTTCTCGGCTCCATCGAACCCTCGAGACCTCTATGGACGCACTCATCCTGTCGCGGATCCAATTCGGCTTCCTCATCAGCTTCCACGTGCTGTTTCCGGCCTTCACCATTGGCCTGGCGAGCTGGCTGGGTTTCGTGGAGTGGCGATGGCTACGCACCCGGAACCCTGTCTGGCGCGAGCTCTTCTTCTTCTGGCAGAAGATCTTCGCAGTCTCGTTCGGAATGGGGGTGGTCAGCGGTATCGTCATGGCCTTCCAGTTCGGCACGAACTGGCCACGCCTGAGCCAGGTCGCGGGAACGGTGATCGGCCCGCTGCTGACCTACGAGGTCCTGACCGCGTTCTTCCTGGAAGCCAGCTTCCTTGGGGTGATGATGTTTGGCTGGGGCCGGGTCTCGCCGCGTCTCCACTTCCTGTCCACCTGCATGGTTGCACTTGGAACGCTCTTCTCGACCTTCTGGATCCTGGCATCCAACAGCTGGCTGCATACGCCTGCCGGCTACGAAATGGTCAATGGCGTCGTGCATCCGGTGAACTGGGCGGAGGTGGTCTTCAATCCGTCGTTCCCGTTCCGCTTGGCGCACATGGCGTTGGGCTCCTTCATCACCACCTGCTTCGTCATTGGCGGCGTGGGTGCTTGGTACCTGCGACGCAAGGAGCACGTCGAAGCCGGTCAGAAGATGCTGAAGGCCGCAGTGATCTTCGCCGCACTCACAGTCCCAGTCCAGATCTTCGTCGGCGATATGCATGGCCTCAACACCCTTAAGCACCAACCCATGAAGATTGCTGCCGTTGAGGCCCACTGGCATCAGGGCAAGCCCGGCGAGGGTGTCCCGCTGGTGGTCTTCGCCGTACCCAACGAACAACAGGAGCGCAATGATCTGGAGATCGCCATTCCGCGGATGGGTAGCGTCATCCTGACGCACTCGCTGGACGGCACCTTTGCACCGTTGACGTCGGTGCCTGCCAGTGAGCGGCCGCCGGTGCTTCCGGTCTTCTATGCATTCCGGATCATGGTCGGACTGGGCAGCCTGATGTTACTGGTGGCCTGGCTTTCAGCACTCGCCCTCGTCCGCAGGAAGCTGTTCGGGTCACCACTGCTGTTGCGCGTATGGAACTGGATGCTCCCGAGTGGCTTCATCGCCTTGGTTGCGGGCTGGTTCGTCACCGAGATGGGACGCCAGCCTTGGGTTGTCTATGGCCTGCTGCGCACCGCCGATGCGGTGGGGCCACAAACGGCCTGGATGACTGTGCTTTCGCTGGCGGTCTACATCGCAGGTTATGCATTCGTCTTCGGTTGGGGGATCTGGTATCTGGTCAAAATCCTACGCCACGGGCCGCGTGTGCATGATGCCGGCCCATCGCTCGAGGGCGGCGACCGCACTCCGGCGCGCCCGATCTCCGCTGCCGATCAATCCCTCTGAGGAGCGCTGACATGGACTCGATCACGTGGTTGCCCGTTGCCTGGTTCGGCGTCATCAGCTTTGGTGTTCTGATGTATGTCGTTCTGGATGGCTTTGTGCTGGGTATCGGCATTCTGGCGCCGTTTGCCGAGGACGAAGAGCAGCTGGATGTCATGATGAACACCGCCGCCCCAATCTGGGACGGCAACGAAACCTGGCTGGTGCTGGGGGGCGCTGGATTGCTGGCAGCGTTCCCCAAGGCTTACTCCGTGCTGCTTTCGGCGCTTTACCTGCCAGTGCTTCTGCTTCTCGTATCGCTGGTTTTCCGCGGAGTGGCCTTTGAGTTCCGGTTCAAGGCTCATCGTTCGAAGCGCCTCTGGAGCGTCGCCTTTGGCCTCGGCTCACTGTTGGCAGCGTTCTCACAAGGCGTAATCCTTGGCACGGTGGTGCAAGGCGTGCCGGTGCTGAATGACGCATACGTCGGTGGTCCCTTCCTGTGGTTCAGTCCCTTTGCCATGCTCACCGGTGCCGCGCTGGTGGCTGGCTATGGCCTGCTGGGCGGTACGTGGCTGATCCTGAAGACGGAAGGACGGACCCACGCCTTGGCCAGGCGCTTGACCCGCCCGCTGGTGGTCGCGGTGATCGTGGCGATGGGGCTGGTCAGCAGCTGGCTCCCGTTCCTCGACCTGCGGTTGATGACCCGGTGGTTCAGTGACGGAAACTTCTGGTGGCTGTCCCCTGTCCCGCTGCTCACTCTAGCCGTCGCCGTGGCCCTGTGGCGGGCCGAGAAGCACCCGTCACATCACCTGGCGCCCTTCGTGCTCAGCCTGTCGCTGTTTATTCTTGGCTATCTGGGCCTTGTGCTTGGTATGTGGCCCTATCTCCTGCCGCCGACTCTGACGCTCTGGGAGGCAGCGGCACCTGCATCCTCGCTTGGCTTCAGCTTGGTCGGTCTGTCGGTCATGCTTCCCGTTATCCTGGGCTACACTGCGTGGTCCTACCGTGTCTTCCGCGGCAAAGTAAGCACTGAAACCAGCTATCACTGAACACGTAGCACAGCCCGGATCGTAGGCACTGGACAGAAAACAGCAAGGGCGCAACGGGATTCCGTTGCGCCCTTGTCCTGTCTGCCCTTGGCGCATTGAATGGCGCGCCAGATTGCTCTTACTTGTCCTTGACTTCGGTGAAGTCCGCATCCACGACGTCATCACCGCCGCCGGCACCGTGCTCAGGACCACTGCCCCCCGCCTGTGGCTGCTCTTGCGACGTGGCCGCTGACAGAAGCGGAGCAGCTATACGCTCCAGCGCCTGCGTCTTCGACTCAATCTGGGATCTATCTTCGCCCTTCATCGCCAACTCGACGCTGGACAGTGCCGCTTCGACTTCGCCGATGACTTCGCCGCCGACCTTGCTTCCATGTTCGCGGACCGCATTCCGCACGGTATAGACCAAGGCATCGGCCTGGTTTCGGGCGCCAACCAGTCCCTGAAACTTCAGGTCATCATCACGATGCTTCTCTGCATCGCCGACCATGCGCGCGATCTCCTCCTCGGACAGGCCCGAACCGGCCTTGATCTCGACCTTCTGTTCCTTGTTGGTCTTCTTGTCCTTGGCCGACACGTGCAGGATGCCGTTGGCGTCGATGTCGAAGGACACTTCCACCTGCGGCAGGCCGCGTGGGGCCGGCTCGATGCCGGACAGGTCGAACTTGGCCAGCGACTTGTTGAAGCGGGCCTGTTCGCGCTCGCCCTGCAGGACGTGGACAGTTACGGACGGCTGATTGTCCTCTGCGGTCGAGAAGGTTTGTGAAGCCTTGGCCGGAATGGTGGTGTTCTTCTCGATGATCTTGGTGAACACGCCGCCCATGGTTTCGATGCCCAGCGACAGCGGAGTCACGTCCAGCAACAGCACGTCCTTGACGTCACCGGCGAGCACACCGCCCTGGATCGCCGCACCCAGTGCCACGGCTTCGTCCGGGTTGACGTCCTTGCGCGGTTCCTTGCCGAAGAACTCGGTCACCGCCTGCTGCAC
>NZ_JAXBQT020000046.1:0-6437 GCF_047520755.2 Stenotrophomonas sp. FR010
TCCCTTTTCCGCAGGAAAAGGGATCTGACCCCTCTTCCTGCGGAAAAGGGATCTGACCCCGGAAGCTGCCGGCTGTTGCCTTTGCTTTTTCTTTTTTCTTTTTTCTTTTTTCTTTTGATCTTCCGTGGCTGGCGCACACGGGAACTGTCAGAGGCCGGGCGGGATGGGTTCGCGGGGGTGTCCGCGGCATGGATGCCGCGGCCAAGCCTCCACGGACGGATTCACGGCGTCCCCCGCGAACCCACCCCGCCCGGCCAAGCGCGATAGATCCAGCCGATGCACCAGCCACGAGGGGCTCCGCCGTTGGCCGTATCCGCGCCGAAGGCGCGATAATGACCGTATGGAAACTGTCCGCATCGCTACCCGCAAGAGCCCGCTCGCCCTCTGGCAGAGCGAACACGTCGCCGACCGCCTGCGCCAGGCCCACCCCGGCCTGCACGTGGAACTGGTGCCGATGAGCACCCGCGGTGACGAGGTGCTGGACCGCTCGCTGGCCGCCATCGGTGGCAAGGGCCTGTTCCTGAAGGAACTGGAGCTGGCCATGCTGCGGGGTGAGGCCGACTGCGCCGTGCACTCGCTGAAGGATGTGCCGATGGAACTGGACGCGCCCTTCGCGCTGCCGGCGATGCTGACCCGGCACGACCCGGCCGATGGTTTCGTCTCCAACCTGTACGCCTCGCTGGACGCGCTGCCGATCGGCGCGCGGGTCGGCACCTCGTCGCTGCGCCGCCAGGCCCAGCTGCGCGCGCTGCGCCCGGACCTGGAGCTGCTGGACCTGCGTGGCAACGTCAACACCCGCCTGGCCAAGCTCGACAACGGTGGCTACGACGCCATCGTGCTGGCGGTGGCCGGCCTCGAGCGCCTGGGCCTGGGCGAGCGCATCGTCGCGCGCCTGCAATCGCCGCAGTGGCTGCCGGCGCCAGCGCAGGGCGCGGTGGCGGTAGAGTGCGACGGAGGCAACACGCGCCTGATGGCGCTGTTCGCCACGCTTGATGACGCCGCCACGCGCGCCTGCGTGGAAGCCGAGCGGGCCATGAACCGCGCGCTGCATGGCAGCTGCCACGTGCCGGTGGCGGCGATCGCGCAGTGGCAGGGCGACGACCTGCACCTGCAGGGCCTGGTCGGCAGCGCCAGTGATGGCCGCGCCGTGCGTGCCGAAGCGGTGGGCCCGGCCCGTGATCCGGAAGCGCTGGGCCAGCGGGTGGCGAAGCTGCTGCTGGACGGTGGTGCTGGCGAACTGCTGAACGTCTGAGGCACCGCAGGTAGTGCCGGCCGCTGGCCGGCAACCTCATGCCGCCGATTGAACGCTGTTGCCGGCCAGCGGCCGGCACTACCGAAATGAAGAACGGGCGCCTTGGCGCCCGTTTCTTATTTGAACTTGTAGACCACGTTCATCGTGGTCAGCGTATCGGTCTTGCGCTTGTCGACAGCGACGTCGCTGTTGTAACGCGCCTGCCAGCCGGCCTTCAGCGCCAGGTGCTCGTTCATGCTCACCGAGACACCGAAGTCGTTCTGGCCGAAGGTGTTGTACGAACCGGACTCGACCAGCAGCGTGTTCACCAGGTCGGTGTTGTCGGTCAGCGAGTACTTCAGGTCGAACAGGCCACGGCCGATCATGCCGGTACGGGTGCGGTCATCCTCGGTGCTGTGCGTACGGCGCACGCCGGGGCCGATCTGCGCGTCGAACGAGAAGCGCTCGGTGTTCCACAGGCGGGTGCCGTAGCCCAGACCGAACGAGCTCTGGCGGTCGTAGGTGGCGAAGTCGTCGCGCTCGGTACGCACCGTGGCGGTCAGCTGGCGGTGCTCGCCCAGCTGCAGCGCGCTGCCCGCACTGCCGGTGTAGCGGTTGGCGGTGGTGTTGCTGCGGCGGGTGGTGGTGCCGTCGTCGTTGGTCTCGGTCACCTTGGAGCTGGAGCGCAGGCCGAACAGGTCCATGCTGTGCACCCAGTCGCCGTCGGTGTAGCGCAGGCGCAGGCGGCCGTTGAAGCTCTCGGTGCTGCTGTTGCCGCGTGCCGAGGCAAAGCCGAGCTCGCCGCCGCTGCCACTCCACGGCGAGGACATCGCCGCCAGTTCGGAGGCATCCTGCGCGTATGCGAGCGGCGCACACAGCAGCAGGGGGATCAGCAGGGACACGCGCAGGGACATCGAGGCTTCTCCGGAACGGTTAACAGCCGGTGATGATACTGGAAGCGTGATGGCGGTCCGAATCGATCCAAAGCGTGCTTCAGCGAACGTTGCCGCGATCGCCTATTCAGGGCAGATCGACACGCAATGCGGGGTCGTTGAAGCGCGAATAGCGCAGGCGCAGCTGGAAGCTGCGGCCATTGCTGCTGCCGCTGCGCACGATCTGGCGTGGCAGGCCCTGGGCATCCACCCAGTACTCCAGGCGTTCGCCGGGCTGGCTGCCGCGCAGCCGGTAGTGACGGGTCTCGACCCCGTCCAGCGCCTGGCTGCCGAGGTCTTCGGCCTTCAGGTCGGCGGGCAGGGCGTCGGCCGGCAGCGGGTTGCGCCACTGCTCGAGCAGGCCGGGCGGGGCCGGCACCTGGCGGATCGCACCGTCGGCCTGCAGGAACAGGGTGTCGCCGATGATGGTCTGCGGCCCGGCCGGGGTCTCCACCCGGAAACGGTCGGGTGCAACGAAGTCCATGGCGCTGCGTACCCGCTGCGGCGCGCCCAGCACCTCCAGTTCGGCGTGGAAGCTGCGCAGGGCGGCGAAACGCTGGCTGGCGCCCAGCACCGCCTGTGCCGGATCGGCGGCGGGTACCGGGGCCTCGGTGCCCGCCGGCGCCGGCGCGCGATCGCAGGCGGCCAGCAGCAGGCAGGCCAGCAGGGACAGGGCAGGCAACCGGCGCATCGGGCATTCCATGGGGTGGGGGCGACCACGATAGCCCAAACGTTCCACACAAGACCCGCGACTCGGACATAATCGGGGGTATGGACCGATACGAACGCATCACTGCCCTGCATCGTCTGCTCAAGTCCGCGCGCTATCCGGTGACGGTGGCGACCCTGCAGGACAAGCTCGGTTGTTCCCGTGCCACCGTCTATCGCGACCTGGCCTTCCTGCGCGATGCGCTGATGGCACCGATCGAGGGCGACGGCGAGGCCGGCTTCCGCTACCAGGCCGACGAGAGCGACCGCTTCGAGCTGCCCGGCCTGTGGCTCAGCTCGGAGGAGCTGCATGCCCTGCTGGCCTCGCAGCACCTGCTGGCGCGTACCGGCGGCGGCGTGCTGTCGTCGGTGCTGGCGCCGCTGCAGCAGCGCATCGAGAGCCTGCTGGCGGCCCAGGCCGGTGTTTCCAGTTGGCCGGTCGACCGCGTGCGGGTGATTCCGCACCGTGGCCGCAAGTTCGACGAAGGCAGCTTCCGCAGCGTGGCCTCGGCGGTGCTGGAGCGCCGCCAGCTGGCGTTCGAGTACCGCGCCCGCTCCACCGACGAGCCGACCAAGCGCACCGTCTCGCCGCAGCGCCTGACCCATTATCGCGACAACTGGTACCTGGATGCCTGGGACCATGACCGCGAGGCGCTGCGCAGTTTCGCGGTGGACCGCATCCACAAGGCACGGGTAATCGACAATGCCGCCCGCGATGTCGCCGACAGCGAGCTGGACGAGCAGCTCGGCGCCAGCTATGGCATTTTTTCGGGTGCGCCGAAGGGCTGGGCGACCATCCTGTTCAGCGCCAAGGCTGCGCGCTGGGTGGCCGACGAGCACTGGCATTCCAAGCAGCAGGGTCGTTTCCTGGCCGATGGCCGCTACGAACTGAAGGTGCCGTACAGCGTCTCGCGAGAGTTGCTGATGGACGTGCTGCACTATGGTTCGGATGCCGAGATCATCGAGCCGATCATGCTGCGCGAGCAGGCCAAGGCGCTGCTTGAGCTGGCCCTGAGCAACTACGAAAAATCCTGACACCCCCCCCGAGAACCCCGTCCCCCATGAAGAAGACCCTGTTGCTGTCCCTGCTCGCCGCTGCGCTGGCCCTGACCGCCTGCGGCAAGTCCGGCGAGCCCTCGCAGAAGCTGGTGGTGGCCGCCACGGCCGTGCCGCATGCCGAGATCCTCGAGGTGGTCAAGCCGATCCTCAAGCAGGAAGGCGTGGACCTGGACGTGCGCGTATTCAACGACTACGTGCAGCCCAACGACCAGCTGGTGCAGAAGCAGGTGGACGCCAACTACTTCCAGACCGAGCCGTACCTGGATGCCTACAACCGCGACCGCAAGACCGACCTGGTGAAGGTGATCGGCGTGCACATCGAGCCGTTCGGTGCGTACTCGCGCAAGGTCAAGTCGCTGGCCGAGCTGCGCGACGGTGCCGACGTGGTGATCCCGAACGATCCGAGCAACAACAGCCGCGCGCTGATCCTGCTGCACAAGGCCGGCGTGATCGAACTGAAGGACCCGGCCAACGCGCTGTCGACCCAGGGTGACATCACCGCCAACCCGAAGAACCTGAAGTTCCGCGAGCTGGACTCGGCGATGCTGCCGCGCGTGCTGGACCAGGTCGATCTGGCCCTGATCAACACCAACTATGCGCTGGACGCCGGCCTCAACCCGACCAAGGATGCGCTGGCGATCGAGAGCAAGGATTCGCCGTACGTGAACTTCCTGGTCGCGCGCCCGGACAACAAGGACGACGCCCGTGTGCAGAAGCTGGCCAAGGCCCTGACCAGCCCGCAGGTGAAGGCCTTTATCGAGACCAAGTACAAGGGCGCGGTGCTGCCGGCGTTCTGACCGGCGCTACGGACGTTCTGGCCATGCGGTAGTGCCGGCCGCTGGCCGGCAATCTGCAAACGCCGCCAAAGATCAGGGGGTTGCCCGCCAGCGGCCGGCACGACCTTCAGTCGACGTGGAAGGCGAGGGTGGCGGCAACTGCCTGCTGCCATCCCGCATACAGCTTCTCGCGCCGCGACACCTCCATCTGTGGCTCGAAGCGCCGGTCCAGGCCCCACTGTGCAGCGATCTGTTCGCGGCTGGACCAGAACCCGACGGCCAGGCCGGCCAGATAGGCCGCACCGAGCGCGGTGGTTTCGGTCAACCGCGGCCGCAGCAGCGGCACACCGAGGATGTCTGCCTGGAAGCTGGCCAGGAAGTCGTTGCCGATCGCACCGCCATCGGCGCGCAGTTCGGTCAGCGCGATACCGGCATCGGACTGCATGGCATCGAGCACATCGCGGGTCTGGTAGGCCATCGCTTCCAGCGCGGCGCGCACGAAGTGCGCCTTGCGCGTGCCACGGGTCAAGCCAAACATCGCACCGCGCACATCGCTGCGCCAATAGGGCGCACCCAGGCCGACAAACGCCGGCACCAAGTAGGCGCCACCACTGTCGGGCACCTGCGCGGCCAGTGCCTGGCTGTCGCTGGCGCGTTCGATCATGCGCAGTCCGTCGCGCAGCCACTGCACCACCGAGCCGGCGATGAAGATCGACCCTTCCAGCGCATACTCCACGCGCCCGTCCAGGCCCCAGGCAATGGTGGTCAGCAGGCCGTTGCGCGACCGTACCGCCTGCGCGCCGGTATGCATCAACATGAAGCAACCGGTGCCATAGGTGTTCTTGACCATGCCCGGCTGGAAACAGGCCTGGCCGAACAGTGCCGCCTGCTGGTCACCGGCGATGCCGGCGATCGGGATCGGGTGGTCGAAGAAGAACTGCGGCCGGGTGTGTGCGTACACCGCACTGGAGTCGCGCACCTGCGGCAGCATCGCGCGCGGGATGTCGAGCAGGGCCAGCAGATCGTCATCCCAATCCAGCGTGTGGATGTTGAACAACAGCGTGCGCGCCGCGTTGCTGTAGTCGGTCACATGCGCCTGGCCGCCGCTGAGGTTCCACACCAGCCAGCTGTCGATGGTGCCAAACAGCAGCTCGCCACGTTCGGCGCGCTGCTGCGCACCTTCCACGTGGTCGAGGATCCAGCGCACCTTGGTCGCAGAGAAATAGGCATCGATCAGCAGGCCGGTCCGCTCGCGGATCAGCGCTTCATGGCCTTCGGACTTCAGGCGTTCACAGATGGCGTGGCTCTGCCGCGATTGCCAGACGATGGCGTTGTGGATCGGCTGGCCGGTGGCACGGTCCCAGACCACGGTGGTTTCGCGCTGGTTGGTGATGCCCAGTGCGGCGATATGACGCGGGTCGATCTGCCCGCGGCTGAGCAATTCGGTCAGCGTGGCATAGACGCTGGTAAGGATCTCGCGCGGGTCATGCTCGACCCAGCCGGGTTGCGGGAAGATCTGCGCGAACTCGCGCTGCGCGCTGCCGATGATGTCGCCGGCACGGTCGAACAGGATCGCGCGCGAACTGGTGGTGCCCTGGTCGATGGCCAGCACGTAGCGGGGCGTCATGCAGCGTCTCCGGTAGAGCAGTCAGGGTAACTTACCTTTCTCTCTGTAGAGCCGAGCCATGCTCGGCTGCATTTGCACAACGCAGCCGAGCCATGCTCGGCTGC
>NZ_JAXBQT020000047.1:0-5617 GCF_047520755.2 Stenotrophomonas sp. FR010
AGTGCTTCGCAAGCAAAGCGCCCTCACCCATGTAAGCTCGGTCGCCGCTTGCTCGTGTGCGCAATCCTGCGCACACGGCAAGACCGGGGTTGGGCGTCCTGCCCAACCCGCCCGAGGCATGCCTCGGGCCCATGCGGCTCACGCCCCCGCAAGCGGACCCACCCCGCCTTCGACAATTTCCCGCGTTCTGCAGTAGATCCACGCCATGCGTGGATGCTGTTTGATGAACTGTCGGAATGTTCGATTCCGATGGTGATCCATCCACGCATGGCGTGGATCTACCAGGATTGATGCCGACCGTCGGCACATGGGGTCAGATCTGTTTTCCACAGGAAAACGGATCTGACCCCGGAAACAAAAAAATCCCCGGTCGACCCGCATCGACCGGGGATCTGGATCGCCACGTTGCCACGCCTTGGAGAGGCAGTTCCACCCTAGCGCATCGCGTGGCCGGCGGTGATCGCCTATGGCGATGACGACCAAGCGCGTGGCTATCAGGCGGCGGCCAGGGCCTGCTCCAGGTCGGCGCGCAGGTCGCCGATGTGTTCGATGCCGATCGACAGCCGCACGGTGTCCTCACTGACGCCGGCCTTGGCCAGCTCCGCGGCATCCAGCTGGCGATGGGTGGTCGAGGCCGGATGGGTGGCCAGCGACTTCGCGTCGCCCAGGTTGACCAGGCGGGTGAACAGCTTCAGCGCATCGAGGAAGCGCGCGCCAGCCTCGCGCCCGCCCGGCAGGCCGAAGGTCAGTACGCCCGAGCCATGCCCGCCCAGGTAGCGCTGCGCGGCGGCATGCTCGGGGTCGTCTGCCAGTCCCGCGTAACGCACCCAGGCGACCTTGTCGTGCGCCTTCAGGAACTGCGCGACGGCCAGTGCATTGGCGTTGATGCGCTCCATGCGCAGGGCCAGGGTCTCGATGCCCTGCAGGATCAGGAACGCATTGAACGGCGACAACGCGGCACCGGTATTGCGCAGCGGGACCACCCGCGCGCGGCCGATGTAGGCCGCCGGCCCCAGTGCTTCGGTATAGACCACGCCGTGGTAACTGGGGTCGGGTTGGTTGAGGCGGGCGAAACGCTTCGGCTGCGCCGCCCAGTCGAAGCGGCCGGAGTCGATGATGGCACCGCCGAGGCTGTTGCCGTGGCCGCCCAGGTACTTGGTCAGCGAGTGCACGACGATGTCGGCACCGTGCTCGAACGGGCGCAGCAGGAACGGGGTGGCCACGGTGTTGTCGACGATCAGTGGCACACCCGCCGCATGCGCCACCTCGGCAATGGCGGCGATGTCGGTGACGTTGCCGCGCGGGTTGCCGATCGATTCGACGAACACCGCCTTGGTGCGCTCGTCGATCAGCGCGGCGAACGCAGAACGATCGGCCGGGTCGGCGAAGCGCGCCTGGATGCCGTACTGCGGCAGCGTGTGGGCCAGCAGGTTGAGGCTGCCGCCATACAGCGCGCTGGAGGCGACGATGTTGTCACCGGCCTCGGCGATGGTCTGGAGGGCATAGGTGATCGCGGCCTGCCCCGAGGCCAGCGCCAGCGCACCGATGCCACCTTCCAGTGCAGCCAGGCGCTGCTCCAGCACGTCGGTGGTGGGGTTCATGATGCGCGTGTAGATGTTGCCGGGCACCTTCAGGTCGAACAGGTCGGCACCGTGCTGGGTGTCATCGAAGGCATACGCCACGGTCTGGTAGATCGGCACCGCCACCGCGCGGGTGGTCGGGTCGGGACGGTAGCCACCGTGCACGGCCAGGGTTTCCAGTTGCCACTGCGGTTCGCTCATTGCACCAGGCTCCATCCGGGGAAACCGCCACCATAGGCCAGCTGGCACCCGCCGCTGAAAGCCACTGGCGATGACGCCCGTACCGGCGGTTATCAGGTTGGCCGCGATTCAGGCAGCCGTCATGGGGCGTTGCTAGGCTGCGCCGCCGGGCGCTCCTGCCCGGGCACGGAGGCCCCACCCATGCAGCCATCGCCCTGGCATCCCACCACCAGCAGTTCGCCTACGTCGGTCATGCTGGTAGAGGACGACCGTCGCCTGGCCGAACTGGTGAGCGACTACCTGCACCAGCATGGCTTCGCCGTGCAGCACATCGCACGCGGCGACCTCGCCGGCGCCGCCTGCCGCCAGCACGCGCCGGAGCTGGTGGTGCTGGACCTGATGCTGCCCGGCCTGGGCGGCATCGACGTGTGCCGGCAGATCCGCAGCTTCTCCGATGTGCCGATCCTGATGCTGACCGCCTGCGAGGACGACATCGAACAGGTGCTGGGCCTGGAATCGGGCGCCGACGACTATGTGCACAAGCCCATCGAACCACGCCTTCTTCTGGCCCGGCTGCGCGCCCTGCTGCGCCGCCGCCACGGCAGCAGCAACACCGGCACGCCCAGCCGGCTGATGCACGGTGAACTGCTGATCGACCGCATGCAGCGTGAGGTACACCTGCACGGCGCCACGGTGGACGTGGGCACCACCGAATTCGAAATCCTGTGGCTGCTGGCCAGCCAGCCCGGGCAGATCCTGTCCCGTGACCAGATCCTGCAGGCGGTGCGCGGTATCGGCTTCGACGGCCTGGACCGCAGCGTTGACGTCTGCATCGGCAAGCTGCGTCGCAAGCTCGGCGACGATGCGCGCGAGCCGCGGCGGATCAAGACCGTGTGGGGCCGCGGCTACCAGTTCAATCCGTCGGCCTGGACGGCATGAAGCGGCTGTTCCTGTGGCTGTGGTTCATCACCAGCGCCTGTTTCCTGGCCTCGGTATTCTTCCTCAACCGGGTGCTCGACAGCATCTATACCCCCGTGCAGGATCGCGTTTTCGTCCAGCAGGTGCGCGGGCAGGTGTACGCCCTGCGCAGCGGCCTGGCCGGCCTGGACGGTAGCCAGCAGCGTAAGCGCCTGCAGCAGTGGCAACCGCACTATGGCATCGCATTGACCCTGCTCGACACGCCTCCCGCGCTGGCCCCGCAGGAACAGGCAGCCGTGCAGGCCGATGGCTTCATCGTGCGCGATCAGTACCAGCAGGTCCTGCTGCCGATCGAAGGCATCGATGGTCGCTGGTTGCACCTGCGCCTGCCTGGCGCGGTGCAGATGACCACGTACATGACCATCGCGGCCTACCTCAGCATCCTGCTGCTGGTCGGCGCCAGCCTGTACGCCTGGGTTCGCCTGCTCTGGCGCGATCTGGAGGCCCTGCGCGTGCATGCCGACCGCATCGGCGCCGGCGATCTGCAGGCACGCGCGCAGGTTTCGCCACGCTCGCAGATCCGGGTCATCGTCGATCACTCCAACCGCATGGCCGCACGCGTGGCCGAACTGGTGCAGCGCCAGCGCGACCTGACCCATGCGATCTCGCACGAACTGCGCACGCCGATCGCGCGCGTGGCCTTTGGCCTGGACCTGATGCAGGACAGCGATGACCGCGAGCGCCGCGAACGACTGGCGCAGGGCCTGCATGGCGACCTGGCCGAGCTCAACCGGCTGGTCAGCGAACTGCTGGCCTACGAACGGCTCGAGCATCCGGGCGAGGGCGAACCGATGCAGCGGATCGAAGCCAACGACTGGCTGCAGGCCTGCCTGGCCGATGCCCGCCGCGATGCCGAACGTGCCGGCCTGGTGCTGCGCGTGCAGCCCAGTGCCCTGCCTCGGCTGGACGCGGAACCGCGCCTGCTGCAGCTGGCGCTGAGCAATCTGGTCGGCAATGCCCTGCGCCACGCGCGCTCGCAGGTGGACGTGTCGCTGGTGAGTGTGGGCGGGCGCGCCTGCCTGCGCGTGGACGACGACGGCCCCGGCATCGCCGAGGCTGACCGCGAAAAGGTGGTCCGCCCGTTCACCCGCCTGGATGACAGCCGCAGCCGCGACACCGGCGGCTTCGGCCTGGGCCTGGCGATCGTCGGCCGCATTGCCGCACGCCACCACGGCGAACTGCGCATCGGTCGCGCCGCCCTCGGCGGCGCACGCCTGGAAATGCACTGGCCGCTGGCTGCCAGCTGAACGCCCACGGGCGCAATTACAGTTGATTACAACTCCCGCACAACTGCGGACGGATCGGTCGCCGGCGTATCGCCACGCTAGCGACCCTGCAGCACTCGCCGGATGCGCGCGCTGCTTTTCCTCCCATTGTCGAGAGTTTCCATGTCCCAGCTTCGCCGTTCCCACACCCTGCTCTGCCTGGCCCTGTTGCCACTGTTCGCTGCCCCGATCGCCCACGCCAAGGATGACCACTGGACCTTCGAGCTCGCCGCCGGTGGTGGCGTGGCGCCGCGCTACAGCGGCAGCGAGGAGTACCGTGCGACGCCTTCGCTGTCCTTCGATGTCACCTCGCCAGGGGGCTGGTTTCTGGGCACCAGTGGCATCGGCTGGGGCACGACCCTCGGCGAGCACACCCGCGTGCGCGCCTATGTCGGTGCCAGCGGTATCCGCAAGGACAAGGATTCGCTGCTCGGCGGTTCGGACTTCCTGCGCGGCATGGGCGATATCGATACCCGTCCCCTGGTCGGTGTCTCGGCTGGATATACGCTGGGCGAAGCCGTGCTGAGCGGCTCCTGGCAGTTCACCCGCAAGGACGAGGACAAGGCTGAGAACGGACTGGCTACCCAGCAGATTCACCTGAACCTGAGCATGCCGCTGTTCGACCTGGCCGGTGGCGTGGTCAGCGGCAGCGTCTCCACCGACTACGGCAACCGTGGCTACATGCAGACCTGGTACGGCGTCAGTCCGGAACAGGCCGCGCGCACCGGCTTTGCCGAGCACAAACCGAAGGCCGGCCTGGTCAGCGCCGGTGTGGGCCTGAAGTGGAGCCACCGCGTGGGCCGTAATGGCAACTGGTACATCTCGGCCGAAGGCACGCGCCTGCTCGGCGATGCGGCCAACAGCCCGATCGTGCAGAAGGCCAACCAGTTTGGCGTGATGAGCGGCTATACGCACCGCTTCTGATGCATGAAGGACGCCGCTGGGCGCCCTCTTTCGCTGCGATCAGTGGCAGGCTTGTGCGGTGCCGCTGCCGCACAAGCCGACCTCGCGCAGCCAGCCGATCCACTGCACGACGTCGTCCTTCTCCGGCTCGGCGCGGAACGACTTCTGCACGGTGTGGAAGCCCTGCCTGCCCTGCATGCCCTTGATCCAGGTGAACTCCGATTTGCCGGTGCCGGGGTTCAGCGGGCAACTGAGCATCAGCAGCGCGAATGGCCGTCCGCCCTCCTCGCCTTCGCGGATCCAGTGGCTCTGCGCAGCCGGACAGGCCATGCGCCACCCCGCCTCGATGATGCCGAGGAACTCGCGCGGACTCACATGGCCACTGTTCGGCGCATCATTGACGGTGACCATGTCGGTCCAGTCCTGCACGGTCTGGCCCTGCGGCACGTACTCGGTGATGCGGTTGCCTTGTGCGTCGGTGCTCTGGTGGGCCTGCTGGTAACCCTTCATCGGCGGCAGCTGGACCTGTTCGACGGCTGCAGCGTGTCCAGCAACAGCAGCGAGCGCCAGCGCCAGCGCCAGCGCCAGCGCCATGCAGAGTGAAACCCTTCGGGTAACGTCCATGCGGTTCTCCTCGTCCTTGCGAAAGTGAAACGGGATCATTGTGCCTTGCCAGGGCTTTGGTGGCGCGCCAGCCAGGGCAGGCGCGCC
>NZ_JAXBQT020000048.1:2500-5378 GCF_047520755.2 Stenotrophomonas sp. FR010
GATTCCGTAAGTAGCGACGAGCGAACGCGGACTAGCCCTTAAGCTGATTTGGTTCTAGGAAAACACTCTGGAAAGAGCGGCCATAGAAGGTGATAGCCCTGTATCTGAAAGGGCCATTTCAGTGAAGACGAGTAGGGCGGGGCACGTGAAACCCTGTCTGAACATGGGGGGACCATCCTCCAAGGCTAAATACTACTGACCGACCGATAGTGAACCAGTACCGTGAGGGAAAGGCGAAAAGAACCCCGGAGAGGGGAGTGAAATAGAACCTGAAACCGTGTGCGTACAAGCAGTAGGAGCTCCGCAAGGAGTGACTGCGTACCTTTTGTATAATGGGTCAGCGACTTACTGTTCGTGGCAAGCTTAACCGTATAGGGGAGGCGAAGGGAAACCGAGTCTGATAAGGGCGCATAGTCGCGGGCAGTAGACCCGAAACCGGGTGATCTAGTCATGCCCAGGGTGAAGGTGCGGTAACACGCACTGGAGGCCCGAACCCACTCCCGTTGCAAAGGTAGGGGATGAGGTGTGATTAGGAGTGAAAAGCTAATCGAACCCGGAGATAGCTGGTTCTCCTCGAAAGCTATTTAGGTAGCGCCTCATATGTATCCTCTCGGGGGTAGAGCACTGTTATGGCTAGGGGGTCATCGCGACTTACCAAACCATTGCAAACTCCGAATACCGAGACGGACTGTATGGGAGACACACGGCGGGTGCTAACGTCCGTCGTGAAAAGGGAAACAACCCAGACCCACAGCTAAGGTCCCAAATTTTGTGCTAAGTGGAAAACCATGTGGAAAGGCACAGACAGCCAGGAGGTTGGCTTAGAAGCAGCCACCCTTTAAAGAAAGCGTAATAGCTCACTGGTCGAGTCGGTCTGCGGGGAAGATTTAACGGGGCTAAGCACAGAACCGAAGCTTGGGGTGCATACTTTGTATGCGCGGTAGAGGAGCGTTCCGTAAGCCGTTGAAGGTGGATTGAGAAGTCTGCTGGAGGTATCGGAAGTGCGAATGCTGACATGAGTAACGATAATGCGGGTGAAAAACCCGCACGCCGAAAGCCCAAGGTTTCCTTGCGCAACGTTAATCGGCGCAGGGTGAGTCGGCCCCTAAGGCGAGGACGAAAGTCGTAGTCGATGGGAAGCAGGTTAATATTCCTGCACCTCGCGTAAGTGCGATGGAGGGACGGAGAAGGTTAGGTGTACCAGGCGTTGGTTGTCCTGGGGAAAGGCGGTAGGTTTGGATCTTTGGCAAATCCGGGATCCTTTAAGACCGAGCACCGAGACGAGCCTTTATGGCAAAGTCACTGATACCACGCTTCCAGGAAAAGCTCCTAAGCTTCAGCTTACGCAGACCGTACCGTAAACCGACACAGGTGGGTAGGATGAGAATTCTCAGGCGCTTGAGAGAACTCGGGTGAAGGAACTAGGCAACATGGCACCGTAACTTCGGGAGAAGGTGCACCCTTTTTGGTGGCTCGTGCGAGCTATAGCTGAAGAGGGTCGCAGTAACCAGGCCGCTGCGACTGTTTATCAAAAACACAGCACTCTGCAAACACGAAAGTGGACGTATAGGGTGTGACGCCTGCCCGGTGCTGGAAGGTTAATTGATGGGGTCAGCCGCAAGGCGAAGCTCTTGATCGAAGCCCCAGTAAACGGCGGCCGTAACTATAACGGTCCTAAGGTAGCGAAATTCCTTGTCGGGTAAGTTCCGACCTGCACGAATGGCGTAACGACAGCGGCGCTGTCTCCACCCGAGACTCAGTGAAATTGAAATCGCTGTGAAGATGCAGCGTTCCCGTGGCAAGACGGAAAGACCCCGTGAACCTTTACTATAGCTTTACACTGAACGTTGAGTTCGTCTGTGTAGGATAGGTGGGAGGCTATGAAACCATGGCGCTAGCTGTGGCGGAGCCATCCTTGAAATACCACCCTGTCGTGCTTGACGTTCTAACCTGGGCCCATTATCTGGGTCGGGGACCGTGTATGGTGGGTAGTTTGACTGGGGCGGTCTCCTCCTAAAGAGTAACGGAGGAGCTCGAAGGTACGCTCAGCGCGGTCGGACATCGCGCACTGTGTGCAAAGGCATAAGCGTGCTTGACTGCAAGATCGACGGATCAAGCAGGTAGGAAACTAGGACTTAGTGATCCGGTGGTTCTGTATGGAAGGGCCATCGCTCAACGGATAAAAGGTACTCCGGGGATAACAGGCTGATACCGCCCAAGAGTTCATATCGACGGCGGTGTTTGGCACCTCGATGTCGGCTCATCACATCCTGGGGCTGTAGTCGGTCCCAAGGGTATGGCTGTTCGCCATTTAAAGTGGTACGCGAGCTGGGTTCAGAACGTCGTGAGACAGTTCGGTCCCTATCTGCCATGGGCGTTGGAGATTTGAGAGGGGCTGCTCCTAGTACGAGAGGACCGGAGTGGACGAACCTCTGGTGTTCCGGTTGTCACGCCAGTGGCATTGCCGGGTAGCTATGTTCGGAAGCGATAACCGCTGAAAGCATCTAAGCGGGAAGCGCGCCTCAAGATGAGATCTCCCGGGGCACAAGCCCCCTGAAGGAACCATGTAGACTACGTGGTTGATAGGTCAGGTGTGTAAGTACAGCAATGTATTGAGCTAACTGATACTAATGATCCGTGCGGCTTGACCATATAACCTCAAGTTGCCTTGGCTTTACGACAACGTCGTAAGAGCATCCAAGTGCACGCTACGTCACAAGAACTATGCGAGGCTGGCGCCTTGTCCCCCGGGACGAGTGCGACTCTCCAAAAGCCTCCCTGGTGAAATTAGCGCTGTGGAACCACCCGATCCCATCCCGAACTCGGAAGTGAAACGCAGCTGCGCCGATGGTAGTGTGGCTCAAGCCATGCGAGAGTA
>NZ_JAXBQT020000049.1:0-4698 GCF_047520755.2 Stenotrophomonas sp. FR010
AAGCTGGGGGGCGAGGTGGTAGCCGCCGAGGTCTTGCCTGATGGTATCGAGCCGTTGGCCACCCGCCTGCAGGCCTTGGCCGCCGAGGGCGTGCGCCTGTGCCTGTGTACCGGTGGTACCGGGCTGGGCCCACGTGACCTGACCCCGGAGGCGCTGCGTTCGTTAAATGCGCGGCCGGTGCATGGCCTGGCGCAGATGGTGCGGGCACTCAGCGCACAGCACACGCCGATGGCCTGGCTGAGTCGCGCCGAGGTGGTGCAGCTGGGCAACATGCTGGTGTTTGCATTGCCGGGCAGCCCAAAGGCGGCGGCGCAGTGCCTGGACATCCTGGCGCCGGTACTGGGCCACGCCCTGGTGATGGTCGAGGGTGGTGGCCACGGATGATTGCCTACAGCGAAGCCTTGCAGCACCTGCTGGAGGCGGCCACGCCGCTGCCGGCCGAACATCTGCCGCTGCATGAGGCCGGCGGCCGCACCCTGGCCAGTGACATCATCAGTGGGCAGTCGTTGCCGCCGTTCGACAATTCGGCGATGGACGGCTTCGCGCTGCGCGCCAACGGCGCGACGTTCGAGGCCGGTACCGAATTCGGGGTGCAGGGCTGGCAGGCGGCCGGCGATGCCGGTGCCGAAGGCGGCGAGGGTGCCTGGGAAATCATGACCGGGGCACGCATGCCGGTTGGGCTGGATACGGTGGTGCCGGTCGAGAATGTGGAGATCCTCGCCAGCGAGGACGGCCGCCCGACCCGCATTGCCCTGAAGGGATTGGCGAAGCCGGGCCAGAACGTGCGCCTGCGTGGCGAGGATGTAAGCGACGGCGAGCGCGTGCTGCAGGCCGGGCAGGTGCTGGACATCAACGCGCGCACCCTGCTGCATGCCATCGGCGTAGGCGAGGTGGCGGTGGTGGTAAGGCCAAGGGCCGCGGTGATCGCCACCGGCAAGGAGCTGGTGACCGAGGCGGCGCAGACGCTGGCGTCCGGGCAGATTCGTGACAGCAACCGGCCGTACCTGGTTGGCCGCCTGCAGGCCGCCGGTGCCGAGGTGGTCTGGCAGGGCACGGTGGGCGATGAGGTGGCCGCGTTCAATGCGGTGCTGGATGCAGCGCTGGACGCGGGTGCGCAGCTGTTGATCAGCACCGGCGCGGTGTCGGCCGGCCGCTACGATTTCATTCCCGACGCGCTGCGCGGACGGGGTGCGCGCATCGTGTTCCACAAGGTGGCGATCCGCCCCGGCAAGCCGTTGCTGTTCGCGGTGCTGCCCAATGGCGCGCTGTATTTCGGCCTGCCGGGCAACCCGGTCTCGGCGGCTGTGGGCCAGCGCTTCTTCGTCGAGCCGGTGCTGCGCCGCCTGCTGGGGCTGGCACCAGAGCCGGTGCTGACGTTGCCGCTGCAGGCCGAGGTGCGCACGCCGCCCGGCCTGCGTTTCCATGCGCGGGCGCGGGTGGAGGTGGACGCACAGGGGCGCCTGAGTGCGCGCGTGCTGGCCGGGCAGGAGTCGTTCCGTTTGATGTCCATGCTGCGGGCCAACGCCTGGGTGGTGCTGGAAGGCGAGGGCGGCGTGGTCGCCGCCGGCACGCCAGTGCGCGTGCAGGGCTGGGGTCACCACGAACCGGTGCAGCTGATGAGCCAGGAGCCGTTATGAAACAGGTGAATCTGCAGTTGTTCGGTGCGTTTTCCGATCTGGATGCCAACCGCGAGATTGCCGTGGATGTGGCCGGTGGCACCGTGGCCGACCTGCGCCAGGCGCTGCGCGAGCTGCTGCCGGTGCGTTGGCCGGGTTTCCGTGCCGGGCTGCTGGATTACTCGGCATTCGCCGATCAGCAACGCGTGCTGCGCGACCACGAGGCGCTGCCCGACGATGGCCGGGTGGCGATCCTGCCGCCGGTGAGCGGGGGCTGAGCGATGAGCGAGACGATCATTGCCAAGGTGGTGGACCGCGCGCAGGCGGCGATCGATCCGGCCGAGGGCATCGCGGCGGTGTCCGATCCGGGCTTCGGCGGCATCGATGTGTTCATCGGCAAGGTGCGCGATGTAAACATCGGCCGCGCAGTCACCGGCATCACCTACGACCTGTTTGAACCGCTGGTGCTGAACGAATTCAGGCGCCTGGCCGCCGAGGTCGAAGCGACGTTCGGGCCGAAGCTGAAGCTGTATGTGGCCCACGCCAAGGGGCGACTCGGCATCGGCGATGTGGCGGTGGTGGTGGCCGCCGGCAGCCCGCACCGTGACGAGGCGTTCCGGGCCTGCCGGCAGTTGATCGAGGTGGTGAAGCACCAGTGCCCGATCTGGAAGCAGGAGCATTACGAGGACGGCGACAGCCAGTGGAGCGAAGGTTGCAGCCTGTGCCATGCGGACAGCTCATCCGCACATGCCGATGACCACACACATGACCACGGGCATTGACCGCGCCCTTCGGGGAGCGTCGGGTCCAGTAGATCCACGCCGTGCGTGGATGAGGCTCTCCCGATGAATCCGGCCGACGCAGCCACGCATGGCGTGGCTCTACTGCGATGAGCATCAACGGCATCGTGCTGGCCGGTGGCCTGTCCAGCCGGATGGGGCGCGACAAGGCGCTGCTGCCCTGGCAGGGCCGCACCCTGCTGGAACACATGCGCGGCGTGTTGAAGCAGGCGGGCGCCGGACGGGTGTGGGTGAGCGGTGACTACCCGGCGTTTGGCGGCGTGCCGGACCGCGTGGCACGCTGCGGCCCGCTGGGCGGCCTCTACAGCGTGGCGATGCAGATGCCTGACGGGCCGGCCTGGGTGGTGCCGGTGGACACGCCGCGGGTGACACCCGCGCTGTTGCAACGGCTGCAGGCCGATCAAGCGCGTGCCTGCACGGTGTTCGACGATGAACCGTTGCCGATGCGGTTGCAGATCGATGATCATTGCCGCCGCGTGCTGGGGGACTTGATTGATGATCCGATGGCGCGACGTTCACTGCGTGCCCTGCAGGAACGCCTGGGCGTGACCCGGTTGCCATTGGCACCCGAGGATCAGGCGTTGCTGCTCAACTGCAATACGCCATCAGAGTGGGAGTCCATCACAGCATGAAGGTCCAGCTGCAACAGCAATCGATGCGCCTGCGCGTGGATGAGGAAGAGCTGGCACGCTTGCTGGCCGGCGAGTCACTCGAGAACCTGACCCGCTTCGGCGGCAGCGGCGGCTGGGGCGTAGCGCTGTCGCTGCATGCCGGCGATCAGGCAGTGCTGCTCGATGGCGGGACATTCTGCCGGTTGGTACTGCCTCGCCAAGCCGTTGAGTCGCTGGCGGGCAGGCTGCCCTGCCGGGATGGGCTGGGCTTCGGTATCGCCCTGGATGACGACAGCATGTTGCAGCTGCAGTTCGATGTGGACGTGCGCGACAGCATGCGGCAGCGTGGCCCGCAGCGACGTGCTGAACCTGCGCCGGAGTAGGCGCATGGTGCGCAGGGCCGTGTGGCGCGCTGTCGTATGATGGGGGCCTTCGTTCCTGCGTTGCTGCAATGCCCCTGAACCCCTCCGCTCCCTCTGCGTCCCGACCGGCCACGCCCAATCCGGCGGCGGCCGATGACGGCGACGCGCTGCACTTCTGCAGTACCTGTGCGTTCTCGGACGCCTGCATGTCGCAGGGCTACGACAAGGCTGCGTTGGGCGAGTTGCATGTGCTGGTCGACCACGTCGGTCCGTTCCAGGCTGGCGACTATCTCTTCCGTGCCGGCGATCCGTTCGATTCGATCGCAGCGGTCCGGGCGGGCATGGTCAAGACCTTCGTCGATGACAGCCAGGGCAACGAGCAGGTACTGGGGTTCAGCCTGCCCGGCGAGGTGATCGGGCTCAACGCCATCCATGGCGCGCGCTTCCCCTGCAATGCGGTGGCACTGGATACGGTCTACCTGTGCCGGATCTCGTTTCCGCGATTGAGCCTGCTGGCCACGCGCATGCCGGGGTTGCAGGCGCGGCTGTTCAGCCTGCTCAGCGCCGAGATCGGCAAGGTCGCCACCCTGGCGGCCAACCACCGTACCGAAGAGCGCATGGCAGCGTTCCTGCTGGATCTTTCCGGACGCTATGCCCGGCGCGGTTTCTCGGCCACCCGCTTCAACCTGAGCATGGCCCGCACCGAGATCGCCAACTACCTGCGGATGGCACCGGAGACGGTGAGTCGGGTGCTGCGCCGGTTGAGCGACGAGGGTGTGATTGCGGTGAACCAACGTGAGATGCTGTTGCTGCAACCCGAACGGCTGGCGGCGTTGGCCGTGGCCCGGGAATCCGGACTGGACTGATCAGGCAAGCGAGGGGCCGACCCATGATGCGAGCGGGGCTGTTGTTGCTGGGACTGCTGGCCACGGTGCCGGCCTGGGCGGCCACGCTGACCGTTTCGGCGGCCTCGAGCCTGACCGAGAGCTTCCGCGAACTGGGCAATGCCTATGAGAAGGCGCACCCGGGCACCAAGGTCGATTTCAACTTCGCCGCGTCCGGCGTATTGCTGCAACAGATCAGCCGCGGCGCGCCGGTGGATGTGTTCGCCTCGGCCGACGAAACCACCATGGACCAGGCCCAGCAGCGGGCCCTGCTCGCGCCCGGCACTCGTGAGGTGTTCGCGGTGAACGCGCTGTGGGTGGTGGCGCCGCCGCAGGCCAAGGCGGCGCCGCGTACCTTGAAGGACCTGGCCGGTGCCGGTGTGCAGCGCATCGCACTGGGCAACCCGGACAGCGTGCCGGTCGGC
>NZ_JAXBQT020000050.1:0-4482 GCF_047520755.2 Stenotrophomonas sp. FR010
TTGAACACCAGCGGCAACGAGGCCACCGCCGCAGCGATCACCGCCGCCTGCCAGGTGAACACCAGGTTGATGCCGAACCACGACTGCAGCCACGCGCCGATCGGGCCGTTGCGACCGATCAGCACCAGCAGGTAGTAGCCGAGCACCGTCGGTGGCAGCACCATCGGCAGGGTCAGCAGCGAATCCAGCAGCTCGCGGCCGGGAAAGCGCCGCCGCGCCAGCAGCGCGCCCAGCGCCACGCCCAGCACCAGATTGATCGCGGTGGCCCAGCCGGCCACCTTCAGCGACAACGCCAGCGCGCTCCAGTCCAGGTCCATGCCTTAGGGCTTGCCGAACCCGTGCCTGGCCAGGATCGCCTGGCCCTGCGGCGAACGCACGAAGGCAGCGAAGCGCCTGGCTTCCGCCGGCTGCGTACTGGCCTTGGTCACCGCCAGCGGATACGCGATGCGCCCGGACACCGGCACCGCGAACGCACGGCGCACCCGTTCGGGCATCGCCTGCGCGTCGGTGGCATAGACGAAGCCGGCATCTACTTCACCGCGCGCCACGTAATCCAGCGACTGGCGCACGTTCTGCGTCGTGATGATCCTGCCCTGTACCAACGGCCACAGCCCGGCCGCTTCCAGCGCGCCCTTGGCGTAGCGGCCGACCGGCACGCTGTCCGGGTTGCCCAGTGCGATGCGCTGCACACCGGCACCGGCCAGGTCCTTCAAGGTACGCGGCGCTGCCTTGGGCTGCGGCGGCACCACCACCCACAGCGCATTCACCGCGAAGATCACGCGGGTGCCCGTGGCCAGCAGATTCTGCTGCTGGGCCTGGTCCATGGTGGTTTCATCGGCCGACGCGAACACATCCACAGGCGCGCCGCGGCTGATCTGCTGCAGCAACACGCCAGAGGCGGCGAAGTTGAAATCGACTTTGGTCCGCGGGTGCGTCTTCTCATAGGCCGCGCCCAGTTCACGGAAGCTCTCGGTCAGGCTCGAGGCCGCCGACACCGTCAGGTCGGCCGCCCAGGCCGGCACGGAGGCCACCAACCCCAGCAACAACAGTCCCACTCGCTTCATTATCGGATCCCTGGTCAGTGGGGTTGCGATCAGTTTCACCGCCAATCGTTCGTATGGCAGGCTATGCGTAGCCTTCCTCTTCCTGGCTCATTCTTGGACAGAGGGTGCGCGACGATGCGGACCTCGTTGGCGCAGGCTGTCTCGTACATCCACGTCGAACTGAATTTGCAACGAAATGTCATCGAGGGCGATGCTGAAACCCAGGCCATCTCGACAAGGCAATCTTGCAGCCAAGGTTCGAATCGCTTCGCGGGGCAGCGCCAGACGGCAGTACTCACCTGCACTGAGGACCACAGCCTGTTCCCCGGCGTGCAGCGACAGCACGACGCCCCAACCGTAGTCGCCGCCGAGCCGCGTCATGTTGTCCACCGACTCACCAACCAGCAACCGCGCCAGCTCCTCCTCATCAACGCGCAGGCGAATTGCTTGCCGTTGCATCTGGACTTTCATGATGCGATGGACTCCAGATCGGCTGGGCTATTGCAGTTGAGAAGCAGCTTGCGTTCGTTGTCTGCCAGTGGCAGCTCGATCGCCCCCAGGCGTTCCTGAACGGCGCGCAGCGAACGATGGACCGGTGGCTTCTCGATCAGTTCCTGCAGCACACGCCGGCACTTGTCATCAATATGCAACCGCATCGGCAACGGCTCGTCCGCAAACAACGTGCAGGCTGCTTTCGGCTCAGCAAACAATCGCTGTAGTAGCCCTGGGGTCACATTGGGCATGTCCACCGGCAGCACCAACGTAGCGCATTCGGGCATGCACATGGCCACGCTGTAGAGGCCACCCAGTGGGCCGCAGCGTGCCAAGCGATCTGCAATCCCCCCGAAGGCTGGGTAGTTGCCACTCACCCATACCCGTCGGCAACCGGCCTGCCGCAGCAGGCCGCGCATGTGCTCAAGCAGGGTGCGTCCGTGCCACGGCAGCAGCGCCTTGTCGCGTCCCATGCGGGTGGACAGGCCGCCGGCCAGCACGATGCCATCAATGGGAGTGTTCGTGATCGTGCGCATGGTCATGGCCGGGTTCGCTGTCGGCATGGCACAGGCTGCAGCCCTCGCTCCACGCACTGTCGCCGTCCTCGTAATGCTCCTGCTTCCAGATCGGGCACTGGTGCTTCACCACCTCGATCAACTGCCGGCAGGCCCGGAACGCCTCGTCACGGTGCGGGCTGCCAGCGGCCACCACCACCGCTACATCGCCGATGCCCAACCGGCCCTTGGCATGGGCCACATACAGCTTCAGCTTCGGCCCGAACGTGGCTTCGACCTCGGCCGCCAGACGCTTGAACTCGTTCAGCACCAGCGGCTCGAACAGGTCGTAGGTGATCCCGGTCACCCGCCGGCCCACATTGACGTCGCGCACCTTGCCGATGAACACATCGATGCCGCCAAAGCCCGGATCGGAGACCGCCGCGATGCCCTCGGCCGGATCGATCGCCGCCTGAGCGCGGTCCACGACCTTGGCGATGATCTTCTCGCTCATCGGTCAGCCCCCACTTACCGGTGGCAGGATCGCCACCCGGCCATCGTCCGGCAGCGCGTCGTGGTCGCGCAGCACCTGTTGCTGATCGGCGAACGCCGAATAATCCAGCAGGCCGGCACGGAAATCCGGCCAACGCAGCGGCAGCAGCTCACGCAGCGCCTGGCGCAGATCGGCCACGGTGCCGCCAGCCACCTCCACCGCGATTTCGCGGCTGGCATCCAGATCGGAAAACGCACCGAACAACTGCAGATTCACCTGTCTCATCACGGCTCCTGGCTCGCCAGCTGCACCGGGTCATGATGACCCCAGCCCTGCACACGCACCGGCGTGCCGGCAGGGGCCAGACCGCCCTCGCCTTCCAGCACCACCCAGGCGTTGGCCTGCAGCATGGACATCAAACGGAACGACTCCTGCCCGGCGAGCACGCGCGCACTCAGCCGGCCCTGCGCATCCGCTTCCACCCGCGCCCGCGCATGGAAACGCAGGCCAAGGGGCGTGCGGACGTCGGCCTGCAGCGGCAACGTCAGCACCGGCTCCGGTGCCAGCCCCAGCAGGCGGCGCAGTACCGGCTCGACGAAGAAGCGCTGGCCCACGGCAGCGGAGACCGGGTTGCCCGGCAGGCCGAAATACAGCGCGCCATTGGGCAGCACCGCGAACAGCAACGGCTTGCCTGGGCGGATTGCCACTTTGTGGAAGATGATGATGGCTCCGCGCGCTAGCAGTGCATCGGGAATGAAATCGTAGCGGCCGGCCGACACCGCGCCGCTGCTGATCAACAGTTGCGCGCCCGCCGCCAGCGCTTCATCCAGCACCGCATTGAACGCCGCCACCTCATCGCCCACCGTGCCCTGCCAGACCACCTCGGCACCGGCGGCCTGCAGGCGGCCGACCAGATACGGCCGGTTGCTGTCACGAATCTGCCCGGATGCCAGCGTCTGCGCCGCCTCGGTCACCAGCTCCTTGCCGGTAGCAATCACCGCCGCCTTTGGCCGCGCCACCACCGCCACCTCGCCCACGCCGATCGCATGCAGCAGGGTGCGCGCGTTGATGTCCAGCACCTGCCCGGCCTGCAGCACGCGCTCGCCGTCGCTTACATCCTCGCCACGCAGGCGCACGTTCTGGCCCGGCTTCACCAATGCCTTCAGGGCAATGCGGGTCGGGCGGCCATCCTCGCTGGCGAGGATCTCCACGTTCTCGACCGGTACCACCGTATCCAGCCCGGCCGGCATGCGCGCACCGGTCATGATTTCCCAGGCACCCTCGCCGCCTTCGGCACCGGCATCACCGGCGGCCTGCCAGCCCTGCACCGCGAATTCGGTACCGGCCTCGAACGCCGCGCCGTTGGCGCGCAGCGCGAAGCCGTCCATTGCCGAATTGTCGAACGGCGGCAACGACTGCTTACTGATGATGTCACTGGCCAGAGTGCGGCCGCCGGCCTCATGCAGCGGCAGATGTTCGGCCGGCAGCGGCATGGCCGCAGCCAGCATCAGCTGCAGCGCTTCGCTATAGCTGATCATGCGCCCTCCCGCTCGCGTTGATCGGCAGGTTGAAGACCAGGGAAATGTCGCCCTCCCTCTACCATCGCCAGCGCATGACCCAGCACCGGTGCCAGGATGTCCAGGCACTGCGCCGCCGCCTTCGGGCTGCCGGGCAGCGCGAACACCAGCATGTTGCCCAGCTGCACCACCTCGGCGCGGCTCAGCCAGGCCATCGGCGTGTGCTGCGCACTCAGCGCCCGCACCATCTGCGCCAGGCCGTGCACCGGCCGCGCGTTCAACGAACGCAGCGCCTCCGGGGTCAGGTCACGCGGACCCAGCCCGGTACCACCGGTACACAGGCACAGACGCACGCCCTCGGCGGCCAAGGCCTGCAGGCGGGTGGCCAACGGCTCGATACCATCAGGCAAGACCTCGGCGGCTACCACCTCGCCCCCCAGCTT
>NZ_JAXBQT020000051.1:0-3162 GCF_047520755.2 Stenotrophomonas sp. FR010
CGGCAGCTCGTCGTCGTTCAGGCCGCGCAGCAGCACCGCGTTGAGCTTGATCGCCGGCAGGCCCAACGCCTGCGCCAGCGCCAGGCCCTGCTGGATCTCCGGCAGGCGGTCGTGCCCGGTGATGGTGTGGAAACGCTCGCGTTGCAGGCTGTCCATGCTCACGTTCAGCGCGGTCAGGCCGGCCCGGTGCCACCCCGGCAGGCGCCGCGGCAGCAGCGTGCCATTGGTGGTGATGGCCACCTTGCGGATACCCGGCACCGCCGCCACGGTGGCGATGATCTCGTCCAGATCCTTGCGCAGGCTGGGCTCGCCGCCGGTCAGGCGGATCTTGCTCATCCCCAGCGCCGCAAAGGCCCGCACCAGACGGCCGATCTCATCCACCTGCAGGAAACGCGGGTGGCCGTCGGCCTGGTACCCGTCGGGCAGGCAGTAGCTGCACCGGAAGTTGCAGGCTTCAGTGAGCGACAAGCGCAGGTACGGAAAGCTGCGTCCGAAGCTGTCGGTGAGTTGGCTCATGGCTGTTCCGCCTCCTGGTACCACCCTGCAGCCCTGCCCCTGAACGGGTTGTCGACCCCAGCCCGCAGAGTGCGCTGGGGCGTTGAAAGCGTCAACCCGGGACAGCCCGCAGCCTGAATTGGCACCGCCTGTCGTGATAGGCCCTCCCGGCCCGCTCCGTTCGCCGTGACAACCTCGACACCTGTCGCAGATTGCACGCTGCGGGCGGATCACTACGCCAGCCAGCACTGGCGGGGCTTAACAGCGTGGGAGAATGCCGAAAGCGTCTCCAATCGAGTGATGTTTGCAACTCTTCTGATTGGCATTGCACAGCGCCACGGGCTCAGATGGCGTGCCACCGGAAAAGGGTGGCCGGGCTTCGAATCCCGTGTTGGCTTTGAGTAAGTGCGCTTGCCAGCCGGCGTCACCATGCGTGGCGCCGGCTGGCAATCCGTCTGCCGGCTATGGCGGGCGGTGCGTTGGGGGCGTTCGCGCCCGCCGGCTTGAAGCCAACCCGGATTCGAACCACGTACCGCCCGCCACCTTTCGGGTGGCGGCTACCGATTGCCCTGCACGGAGCCTTGCCATGAACGAATCGGACTTCCCGCATCTGCACGCCTACCGCAGCACCGCCGGCGACGACGGTTCGCCACAGGCTGCGCCTGCCATGGACAGGAACACCTTCATTGCCAATCTCCACCGCATCGGCTCCGGTGCGGCGGCCGACGGACAACCCTGGCCGGAGCGGCATCAGCTGCCCGGGCGCTGCCTGGCCCTGGCCGACGCCGATTGCGCGTTGACCGGGTTGCGGGTGGTGCTGGAAATGCTGCTGGCGGCCGAACGCACCCGGCAGAACGGCGAACCCGGGCAGTACGTGGGCGACCGGGTGATGGAAGGGTTGGTCATGGCCTGCCAGTCGTTGTGCGCCCAGGCGGTGGGGCGGTTGCAGCCCGAAGGGTGAATGTCATGTGCAACGGACTTCAACGAGAACCGCCTTCCACCCGACATGCCAGCGGCGTAGCGCCCTTCGCCGAGGGAATCGCGAGTACATTCCAGCGCTCGGCCAAGGTACGTTCGACGCGAACAGAGAATGACAGTGCCTCGGCGGGCATCTTCCCTTCAGAGAAGCCGATAGCTATCTCGAAGCGATCCAATCCGAGGTTCCCCGCCTCCAGTCCTGAGCCATCTTCCCGCTTCACTCCGACGTAGACGACAGGGCGCATCACGTCCACCTTTGCCCTGGCGAGCTGGCGATCCAATTCAGCGCTGCCATCGAAGTACTGCATTCCTTCGTCCTTGGCGATAGAGCTGAGGGTCTGCTTGAACCGATTCACGCCCTCTTGGTCATGCACGCAGAACTGAATCATCTTGAAGGGCCGCTTTCCTACAGCCCATGCGCCGCCAGAGAATCCAAGTCCGACACCAATCAGAAGTAGTGCTGTCAGGATCCTCACCATCATCAAGGCCTCAATTTGCAGAGTGTGGCGGCCAACGTCGCCGCAGGGCCAAAATCGTGAAACCAAGCACGTCTCCGCTCGGTCTTCTCAGGCGCCTTCCCCCGGATGAGGGAGCCTTGTCGGGGTGAGGAATCTGGGCAATGTCCTTCAGGGCACTGCACCCGCCATCGGCAGATGCTCGATCCGCCATGTCCTGGCGTAGATGAGAATTACGCTTCCGGTCGAGGTGGTCTCGATACGGAAACATTTCAGGCCGGACAACGGATAGCCAACCGCCTTCCAACGATCAAGAAGATGAGCAAGCCCCGGCTCGTCGTCCTCGACCCTGGCGAACTCTATTCCCTCCTCCCCCAGTACGCCGAAGTTCATGAGCGCCGAGCACCCGTAGGCTTCCGAGAAGCAGACGGTTGCCTGCCGGCCGTCCGGCCAGCGCACGTGGACCTTTACCTCGTCGCATACGCCAGGTTTGCTCCTGTCAATGTTGATGGCCAGCAACGTGGCGTCACACCATTCGAGCAAGTTGAAATCTTCATTCATCCACTGGAATCCGTCAGATGCATACCACGGAGGTGCGACCCCGGTCGCCCCTTCCTCTCTCTCACCGCTCCTGAAGCTCCCCAAGATTGAGATCCCGGGCATAGGACCGCCGACTACTGATCTGCACCGGCTTGGATGCGAACCTCCGGCCGTCCCTGCATTCAACGGCGAATTGGTAGCTCTGGGGTTCCGGCCCTGCAACGACCATCATGGGGACCGAGAATGTGCTTCCAACCGGTTTCGACGAAACTACACCTTCGCCCTCCCCGAGCATGCTCAGCTCACAATCGAGAGCGCGAACGTCACCCTGACCTGGCGGCACGCTTCCCGAGACGCGCACGATCATATCGCCACCCAATGTTGCACAGCCGGCCAGAACCAGACCGGCCATGACAGCTGCGGCACACCTCACCTTTGGCATCCTCGGATCCTCAGTACGCACTGCGACGTCTCACGCCGATAGCCATTCAGGGGTGCATCAACCTGATCAATAGAGACCCGCCATGATACGAATGTAGTCGTCGAGCGAATCCACCCGCCGATCGACTGCAATACCACGATTTTTTGCGAGCGATTGAAGTGGACCGACCAGAGTTCCATAGACACTCAGTCGCCGCTCTGCGCGTAGCGCTTTTCGAACTCTACCGGTGACATGCCGCCAGCGGAACCATGC
>NZ_JAXBQT020000052.1:0-2077 GCF_047520755.2 Stenotrophomonas sp. FR010
ACCGCACATTTGTCTCACAGTGAGACCATTCAGCCGCCAAAACCCCCTTGCAGGCACTCCGCGTTACTCCTAGACTCCGGGCATGCCCTCCGACCAGACCCGCGTCAATCTCACCCTCCCGGCCGATGTGGTCGACGTTCTTGACCGCCTGGGCAAAGTCACCGGGGCGGGTCGGGCCACGATCATCCGTGAATGGCTCATCGAGGGTAGGGCCATGTTTGCCGAGATGGCCACCGCTGCCGAGATGGTTCATGACCGGCAAGTAGACGCGCTGAAGGTCATGGGCGATGTGCTCCGTCAGACCGCCATCGCCACGAACCAGCTCGAGCTGGCCATCAAGACGAAGCGCAGGGCCGCGATGAGGAAGCGCAAACAGTGATCGACTGGCTCTCCATGGTCGTGCCTTGTACGCACTCAACGCCGATCACTGGAGGGCAGGTTCTTTCCCTCACTCCAGACGGTGAAATTTCTTGGCGTTCTGCCAAGAGAGCCACTGTCGAGGGTTCGTTCGCAACAGGTCTTCAAATCAGGACTTGTACGTACACGCCCGATCTTTGCACTCACATCGAAGTTAGCGGAAATCCCGTCAAATTCTTCCAAGGTCACAACTTGTGGGGTACTGACGATCTCCCTTCGTTGGCCGTCCACACCGTGTTTCATCTCATCGAAAAACTGGGGCTTACTCCCACTGATATCGACCTTGCGTTGATTCGTGCAGGAGCCATCCAGTTGACGCGAGTGGACGTCACGGAATCCTTCCATCTTGATAGCCGTGCGCAGGTTCTTGCATGGCTTCGTGCAGCGGAGCAAACCGCGCATCTGTCGCATCGTGGTCGGGGCCAATTGGTCAAAGGGACCACCTTGTATTTCGGCAAAAACAGTCGTCGCTGGGGCATCAAGCTCTACAGCAAGGGCCAAGAGATTCTCGCAAAAGGCCATGGTCAAGATGCGATCCTCGCCCTACCGCACGCCGTTGCATGGGCTGACCGAACCCTTCGGGCTGAGTTGACCATCCGAAGCATGGAACTGAAACGAATCGGCCGCTCCATGGTTTCAGACTGGTTTTCCGAGGATGGGCTACCATGCGACGTAACGCGGGAGTTACTCCGCGACCGTCTCCAGGGCATGACCATGACGACTGCTGCGCACCTTAGCGCCGAGATTCTTGAGAGCCTTCGGCCGGCCGTTCGCACTGCATATCTGGCGTGGGAATCGGGGGCTGATCTGCGACATGTCCTCACCCGGCCTACCTTCTATCGCTACCGCGCTGAGCTTCTTTCTCACGGGGTGGATATCGCCACGTTGGTTCCGAAAGAGGTCTCCAATGTGGTGCCCCTGTTCAAGACGCTGGAGGCGGTCCCCGCCCCGGTCCCTGATTGGGCTGTCGGCACGAACCTCTATTTCGAACCCTCGGTCGTCAGACTGATCGCCTGAACCGGGCGGCCGGCAGAGGGGGCGAATCGCCCCTGCCGCCGGCAGCGTTGGCACACCCCTACCCCGCTCCGGCGGGGTTTTTGTTGCGCTACTTAGCGCAATTCCGCATGCGGACAGCCGGCAAGATGTGTGGTGTACGGGTGCCGTCCACCCCGGGGTGCGGGGCGTGCCCCGCGGCTACCGCCTTCCCCTGGACACTGCCGCGTCGATCGAGCCTGGCGCGGATCCGGATCTGCGATCGCCAGCCCCGCCGCCGCGCGCCCGCTGACCACCTGGCGCCACCCGCTATACAGATCCATATCCTGCCTTGCGTCCCGAAACCGGCGTTGGACAGCCCGCACAGCCCGTCATTCGGCCCCGTAGGCGCTCCCGTGCGGCCAACGGAGCGGGAGCGACGGTGCCGCTCGGGTGCGCCCTAGGGGCCCGCTCACGGCGTTCTAGGGCCTACCTGTGTCGGGATGCCGGACGCTTTGCTTGATACATGTGTCTAAGTAGCGGGCAGACCCCTTCCATTCGGGTGGCTGGGCTGGATGTGCGGGCCTAGTGATACCGCACATTTGTCTCACAGTGAGACCATTCAGCCGCCAAAACCCCCTTGCAGGCACTCCGCGTTACTCCTAGACTCCGGGCATGCCCTCCGACC
>NZ_JAXBQT020000053.1:0-1766 GCF_047520755.2 Stenotrophomonas sp. FR010
TGCACGATCGGGCTGAGCACGCCCGCATGGCGCGGCGTGCGGATCACATGTACGCCTTCGGACGCGTTGAAGTTGCTGTCCTGGTCGGCGAACACGAACAGCTCGCCACCACGCGCACGCACTTCCTGCATGTTCGACTTCACCTTCTCCAGCAGGCTGTCGTTCGGCGCGATCACCACCACCGGCATGTCCTCGTCCACCAGCGCCAGCGGACCATGCTTCAGCTCACCGGCCGGGTAGGCCTCGGCATGGATGTAGGAGATTTCCTTGAGCTTGAGCGCGCCTTCCAGCGCGATCGGGTAATGCAGGCCGCGGCCCAGGAACAATGCGCTGCTCTTGCGCGCGAAACGCTCGGCCCAGGCGGCGATCTGTGGCTCCATGTTCAGGGCGTGCTGCACGCTGCCCGGCAGGAAGCGCAGCTGCTCCAGGTAGTCCGCTTCCTGCGCCGCGTCGATGCGGCCATGCAGCTTGCCAAGCACCACGGTCAGCTGGAACAGTGCCGCCAGCTGGGTGGTGAAGGCCTTGGTCGATGCCACGCCGATCTCGGCACCGGCACGGGTGTAGCAGACCAGTTCGCTGGCACGCGGGATCGCGCTTTCCGGCACGTTGCAGATCGACAGCGTGTGCTGGTGGCCCAGCGATTTGGCGTACTTCAGCGCTTCCATCGTATCCAGCGTTTCGCCGGACTGCGAGATGGTCACGATCAGATGCTTGGGGTTCGCGTAGGCCGCGCGATAGCGGTACTCGCTGGCGATCTCCACGCTGCACGGCAGGCCGGCGATGGCTTCGATCCAGTAGCGCGCGGTCAGGCCGGCGTAGTAGCTGGTTCCGCAGGCAATGATCTGCACGCCTTCGATGCCCGACAGCACCGCTTCGGCGTTCTTGCCGAACAGCTCGGCCGGGAAACCACCGGCATCGATCACCGCCTCGATGGTGTCGCCCAGCGCGCGCGGCTGCTCGTGGATTTCCTTCTGCATGAAGTGGCGGTACGGGCCCAGCTCCAGCGATGCCAGCGATACGTCGGACAGATGCACGTCGCGCTCGACCGGCTGGTCGTGCTCGTCGAAGATGCGCACGCCATCGCGGCGGATTTCGGCGGTGTCGCCCTCTTCCAGGAAGATCACCTTGCGGGTGGCCGAGATCACCGCCGAGACATCCGAAGCGACGAAGTTCTCGCCCTCGCCCAGGCCGACCAGCAGCGGGCAGCCCATGCGCGCGCAGACGAAGCGCTCCGGCTCGGCGCGGCTGACCACGGCCAGCGCATAGGCACCGGTCAGTTCCTTCACCGTGTGCTGCAGTGCCACCAGCAGATCGTCGCCATCCTTCAGATGATGATGGATCAGGTGCGCGATGACTTCGGTATCGGTCTGCGACTCGAAGGTGTAGCCCATCGCGCGCAGTTTCTCGCGCTGTTCCTCGTGGTTCTCGATGATGCCGTTGTGCACCAAGGCCACACCGTGGCTGATGTGCGGATGTGCATTGGCCTCGGTGACACCGCCGTGGGTGGCCCAGCGGGTGTGGCCGATGCCCAGCACCGCATTGAAGCCCTCAGCCTCGGCCGCCATGGCCATTTCCGACACGCGGCCGGTACGACGCACCCGGCGGACTTCCGGACGCTCGCTCTGGTCGATCACGGCGATGCCCGAGGAATCGTAGCCACGGTATTCAAGGCGCTTCAGACCCTCGATCAGTACCGGTACTACGTCGCGATCGGCGATCGCACCCACGATTCCACACATGTCACGCGTTTCCTTGAAGACGATTGC
>NZ_JAXBQT020000054.1:0-1749 GCF_047520755.2 Stenotrophomonas sp. FR010
GGCGTCGGCAAGACCGAGCTGTGCAAGTCGCTGGCCGAGTTCCTGTTCGACAGTGCCGACGCGATGATCCGCATCGACATGAGCGAGTTCATGGAGAAGCACAGCGTCGCCCGCCTGATCGGTGCGCCCCCGGGCTATGTCGGCTACGAGGAAGGTGGCTACCTGACCGAGGCCGTGCGTCGTCGCCCGTATTCGCTGATCCTGCTCGACGAGGTGGAGAAGGCGCATCCGGATGTGTTCAACATCCTGCTGCAGGTGCTGGACGATGGCCGCCTGACCGACGGCCAGGGCCGCACGGTGGACTTCCGCAACACCGTCATCGTGATGACCTCGAACCTGGGCTCGCATCAGATCCAGGACATGAGCACCGACGACAGCCCGGAGGCCTACACGCAGATGAAGGCGGCCGTGATGGGCGTGGTGCAGGCGCACTTCCGTCCGGAGTTCATCAACCGCCTGGACGACATCGTCGTGTTCCACCCGCTGGACAAGCAGCAGATCAAGCAGATCGCACGCATCCAGATGCGCGGGCTGGAGAAGCGGCTGGCCGAGCGTGGGTTGAAGCTGGCGGTCTCCGATGCGGCGTTCGATCTGCTCGGCAACGTCGGCTTCGACCCGGTGTATGGCGCGCGTCCGTTGAAGCGGGCGATCCAGTCGCAGCTGGAGAATCCGCTGGCGCAGCAGATCCTGTCCGGCGCGTTCGTTAACGGTGACACCATCGAAGTCGGCAATGAGGGTGGGCATTTGGTCTTCAGGAGTACCTGATAGAGCCGAGCGGGGTGACCATATCGACAAGGGCCGGCACCGCTCGTGGCATTGCAGTTCCAGACAACCCAGGGTGAAGATGATGGGCAAGATCATTGGTATCGATTTGGGCACGACCAACTCATGCGTGGCGATCATCGAGGGCACAAAGGCCCGCGTGATTGAGAACTCAGAAGGCGATCGCACCACGCCGTCGATCGTTGCATACACCAAGGAAGGGGAAATCCTGGTGGGCGCACCTGCCAAGCGCCAGGCGGTCACTAACGCGAAGAACACCTTCTACGCCGTAAAGCGTCTGATTGGACGGAAGTTTGAGGATCCTGAGGTCCAGAAGGATCTTGGCCTAGTCCCATTCAGCATTATTTCCCACGACAATGGCGATGCGTGGGTGGCTACCAGCGACGGCAAGAAGATGGCGCCGCAGGAAATCTCGGCCAAGGTGCTGGAAAAGATGAAGAAGACCGCCGAGGACTTCCTCGGTGAGAAGGTCACCGAAGCGGTCATCACCGTACCGGCCTACTTCAACGACAGCCAGCGCCAAGCCACCAAGGACGCCGGCCGCATCGCCGGCCTGGACGTCAAGCGCATCATCAATGAGCCGACCGCGGCTGCGCTGGCCTATGGCCTGGACAAGGGCGACAACAAGGATCGCAAGATCGTGGTGTACGACCTGGGCGGCGGCACCTTCGACGTCTCGATCATCGAGATTGCCACTGTCGACGGTGAAAAGCAGTTCGAAGTGCTGGCCACCAACGGCGACACGTTCCTGGGCGGCGAGGACTTTGACAAGCGGGTTATTGACTACCTTGTGGATGAGTTCAACAAGGAACAGGGTATTGACCTGCGCAAGGATCCGCTGGCCCTGCAGCGCCTGAAGGACGCCGCCGAACGCGCCAAGATCGAGCTGTCCAGCGCCCAGCAGACCGAAGTGAACCTGCCGTACGTCACCGCTGACGCGTCGGGTCCGAAGCACCTGAACATCAA
>NZ_JAXBQT020000055.1:0-1357 GCF_047520755.2 Stenotrophomonas sp. FR010
GTGAAGTGACCCCCGAGACTTGGACGGGGTCAGGCGGCCGATTGGGCCTGCTCCCGGTACTTTACCGGGCTTAGCCCCTTCAATTTCAATCTGATTCGCTCTTGGTTGTAGTACTTGATGTACTCCACCAGCCCGGCCTCCAGGCTTTCGATGCTGTCAAAGCTGTTCAGGTAGAAGAACTCCGACTTCAGCGTCCCGAAGAAGCTTTCCATTGCCGCATTGTCCAAGCAGTTGCCACGTCGGGACATGCTTTGCTTCAACGAGTGCTTTTCCAGCATGTGCCGGTAGTTCTCATGCTGGTACTGCCAGCCCTGGTCGGAGTGGATCATTGGCCGCTCCTCCGGGGAAAGCTTGCTGATGGCCTCCTCCAGCATCTGACCTACCAGATCGAACACGGGCTGGCGCTTGATCTGATAAGCCACGATTTCACCGTTGTAGAGGTCCATGATCGGCGACAGGTACAGCTTCATGCCTTGCACCTTGAACTCGGTGACGTCGGTCACCCACTTCTGGTTGGGCCGCTCGGCATGGAACTGGCGATTGAGGTCATTGCCAACCACAACATTGGCGGCCCCTTTGAAGGACCGGTAGCGCTTCACGCGTACCCGTGATTTCAGGCCCATCTCCCCCATCAGGCGCTGTACCCGCTTGTGATTGGTCCGATGGTCCTGATTGGCCAGTTCCAGCGTCACCGTGCGATACCCATAGCGCCCTTGGCTTTGATCGTAGATTGCCCGGATGCGCTCGCACAGGGCTGCCTCATCCTGATCCGGATGGGCCAGGACATGGTTCTGGTAATAGAACGTACTGCGTGACAGCTCTGCCGCTTCGAGCAGAAGCGACAGCGTATGAACCTGCCTCAATCCTTGGATGGCTTGCGCTTTGCGTCCTGCGCCGCCTGCTCTTCCCGGATCAAGGCATCGAGTTTTTTTAGGTAGTCGGTCTCCGCACGCAGATAGGCGACTTCCTTGAGCAGCTCATCGCGGCTCATTTCCTCAGGTGGCTTGGACGAACGGGTCTTTTTCATCGGCTTTCGGGGCGGCGGCGGAGGTGGTGGTGCCAACGCTTGGGCACCGCCTTGAGCATACAGCCGACGCCACCGCCCCACCGCGCCGGCCTCGCCAATTTGAAAGTAAGTGGTGGCCTCCCGCTCGGACATGCCGTCCTGGCCCATCTTCTCCAGGACAGCCAGCTTGAACGGGAGGTCATAGGACCGGGCCTGGCGATGAAATCCCCGCCAACCATGCAGCCGATAGGTCGCCACCCAGCGCCTGACCGTGGAGAACTCCAGGCCGTAGCGACGAGCAACGGCTTTGACCGATGTGGAGGTCTTGCAGGCCTCTTTGGCGACCTGCAG
>NZ_JAXBQT020000056.1:0-1240 GCF_047520755.2 Stenotrophomonas sp. FR010
TGGACCGACCAGAGTTCCATAGACACTCAGTCGCCGCTCTGCGCGTAGCGCTTTTCGAACTCTACCGGTGACATGCCGCCAGCGGAACCATGCCGGCGAATCGGGTTGTAGAACATCTCGATGTAGTCGAACACGTCCGAAGCAGCAGTGGCGCGCGTCGGGTAGATCCGCCGCTTGATCCGCTCCTTCTTCAGGACGCTGAAGAAGCTCTCGGCCACGGCGTTGTCGTGGCAGTTCCCGCGACGGCTCATGCTCGGCACCATCCGGTGCGCCTTCAGGAACGACTGCCAGTCGTTGCTGGTGAACTGGCAGCCCTGGTCGGAGTGGACCAGCACGCCCGGGCCGGGCTTGCGTCGCCATGCCGCCGCCATCAGCGCCTGCAGCACCAGGTCGCTGGTCATCGTGGACGCCGTTGCCCACCCGACGATCTGGCGCGAGTACAAGTCCATCACTGCCGCCAGGAACAGCCAGCCCTCGTAGGTGCGGATGTAGGTGATGTCCGTGACCCAGACCTTGTTCGGGGCGTGCGGCGTGAAGTCCCGGTTGAGCACGTTCGCCACGGCACCGACCGGGCCGCCGCGGTGGCGCGGCTTGCCGCCATAGCCCACCTGCGCCCGCAGGCCCTCGGCCTTCATCAGCCGCCGGACGCGGTGCCGGCTGCAATGCTCGCCGGCTTCCCGCAGGTCCAAGGTGATCTTGCGATAGCCATACACCGCGCCGCTGGCCAGCCAGTGGTGCCTGATCAGCCCCAGCAGGCGCTGATCGTCCCGCTCGCGGGCACTGGTGCCTTGGCGCAACCAGGCGTAGTAGCCGCTGCGGTGCACGCCCAGCACCCGGCACATCGCGACCAGGCGGAACTCGCGGATGTGCGCGCGCATGAACGCGTACTTCGCCCTTACCCCTTGGCAAAGTACGCGGCGGCTTTTTTTAGGATGTCGCGCTCCTCGGTCACACGCCGCAGCTCGGCCTTGAGCCGGCGGATCTCGGCCGAGTCGCTCGGCGCTGCTGAAGCGCCCGATGCCGGCGCCATTTTCCTCGCCACCTGCACCCAGCCATACAGGGTGTGCTTGGGGATCCCGATCCGGGCGGCGACGTCCACCACCGTGAAGCCGCGCTCGATCACCTGCTTCACCGCCTCGGCCCGGAACTCATCCGTGTACTGCTTGCTGTTGCCCATAAACACCTCGGTCATTGCCATGAATTATGGCGTCCGGATGTCTACGAAAGGCTGGTCGGTCCA
>NZ_JAXBQT020000057.1:0-1150 GCF_047520755.2 Stenotrophomonas sp. FR010
TGTAGCAACTGTCTTGTCAGGCGGAGGCCATCTGGGCCTCCGCGTCACGCTTGCGGGCGTTGAGGATCACCAGCATCTTGCGCATCACCGCGACCAGGGCCACCTTGCCCGGTTTGCCTTGGTTGACGAGGGATTCAAAGAATTCCTTGAGCCGGGGCTCATAGCGTTTGGCGGTCAGCGCTGCCATGTAGAGCGCTTCGCGTACAACGGCCCGGCCGCCGGTGATGCTCCGTCGTCCTTTCCAGTTGCCGCTTTCCCGGTTCATGGGGGCAACCCCTACCAAGGCCGCGATGGCTTTCCCACTTAGTCTTCCCAGCTCCGGCAGCTCGCAGGCCAGGGTTGCCATCAGCACCGGGCCAGCGCCTTTGAGCTTGGCAAAGTCACGCCATCCTTCCTGCTCAGCCAAGAGCGCTGCGATGGTGGTATCGAGCTGCTTGATGGTTTTCTGGATCTCACGCAGATGCTGATTCAGCATGGAAATCAGGCTTGGTTCGCTGAACGCACGCATGCGCTGATGCTCGCTCACCCGCATCTGCACCAGATGGCGCCGACGCTGGCAGAGCTCACCCAGACGGCGCTGCCAAGCTGCTGGCGGGCCGTAACGGGTCAGCTTGAGAACGTCGGCCATGTGAGCCAGAACCATGGCATCAATGCGATCGGTCTTGGCCTGCTTCCCGGTGGCTGAGGCGAAACTGCGGCCACGGCCCGGGTTGATCCGCACCATCGGCAAACCAGCTTCGTGCAAGGCGTCCAGCGCCTTCTGTTCATAGCCGCCGCTGGCCTCCAGCACGACCTGCTTGGCTGGCCACCGCTGCAGCCATCTGATCAGACTGGCCCAGCCCCGCTTGTTGTTCTTGAACTGACGGAAGGCCTGTTCATGGACGGCCACATCCAGATTCTCACCGCTGACATCGATCCCGATCCCAAACATGGGGCAACTCCGCTAGGCTGACAGGGTCGAGAGCTCCCCCCGCTTGCCCAGTCTTATCAGTACGAGTGCCAGCTCGATCAACTGTTCGGGCGGATCAGGGAGAAACCGGCGCGGAGATCCTTGCTACAGAGCGATCGAAAAGACCTAGAGCCGAACGGTCGTCCGCGCCGGGCTCTCGGCACCTAAGGTGCCAGAGTCGGAAGAGATAAGAGCCGAGCC